>JAKQWZ010000045.1 GCA_029561735.1 Candidatus Omnitrophota bacterium
AGACTGCCCTAAAAAATGCCGGTTATAACCCCGGAGCAATTGACGGAAAAATGGGAAGGGCTACAACCGAAGCCATTAAGGCGTTTCAGAGAGATAATAAACTGCGCGTTGACGGCAAAGTGGGAAAAAGGACCTGGAGCCTGTTAAGGACATATCTTTACCAGAAAGTAAAATAGACCGATGCTTGCAAAGAGAATCATCCCTTGTCTTGATATCAAAGACAACCGGGTGGTAAAAGGCATTAAATTCTTAAACCTTAAAGACGCCGGCGACCCTGTGGAAGTAGCTAAAGCCTACGACGCGCAGGGCGCCGACGAACTTGTTTTTTTGGATATCACGGCCAGTTTAGAAAAACGCAAAACACTTATCGCTCTGGTAGAGGAAATTGCCTGCAATATCTTCATGCCTTTTACAGTTGGAGGCGGAATACGGGATCTTGACGATATCCGCAACCTGCTCAATGCCGGGGCGGACAAAATTTCGCTGAATACCGCTGCTGTTAACTGCCCTGAACTGATAAAGCAGGCTGCGGATAAATTCGGAAGCCAGTGCATAGTAGTAGCAATTGACGCTAAAAAAAATGCAAATAGCTGGGAAGTATTTATAAACGGGGGCAGGACACCCACGGAGATAGATGCTTTGCACTGGGCAAAACAAGTACAGAAATTGGGGGCAGGAGAAATACTTTTAACCAGTATGGATTTTGACGGAACAAAAAACGGATTTGATATTAAACTGACTGACAAAATCGCCTCATCAGTCAATATTCCGGTAATCGCATCCGGAGGCGCAGGAAAAGTAGAGGATTTTTACCGCGTATTTACTCAAACTCAGGCGCAGGCGGCGCTGGCAGCATCAATTTTCCATTATCAGGAGCTTACTGTCAAGCAGGTCAAAGAGTATTTAAATAATAAAGGAGTAGGCGTGCGCCCATGAAAAAACAGAATATAAAACCCGCGAGCTTAAAATACGATAAATCCGGGCTTATACCGGCAATCATTCAGGATTATAAAACAAGCGAGGTCCTCATGCTTGCCTATATGAATAAGGAATCAGTCAAAAGGACTTTAAAACTGAAAAAAACCTGTTTCTGGTCGCGCTCCAGGAAGGTTTACTGGGTAAAAGGCGAGACATCCGGGCATTTTCAGTTTGTAAAATCAATACTGTACGACTGCGACCTTGATGCTCTGCTTATTAAGGTGCGGCAGGCCGGAGTGGCATGCCATACCGGAAACCGTTCATGCTTTTATCGTAAACTAATATAATGTATTATCCTAACGAAAAAGAATTTTTAAGAACAGCTCAAAGCCATAACGTAATCCCAGTATTTAAAAAGATCAGCGCGGATTTAGATACTCCGGTCTCTGCATACCTTAAGATACGCAAAGACAGGTATTCTTTTCTGCTGGAATCTGTTGAGGGAAAAGAAAAGATCGCGCGTTTCTCTTTTATCGGGACAAAACCTTCGCTTGTTTTTTTAAGTAAAAAACGCAACATAGAAATTCATTACCCGGACAAAAAATCTACTAGAAAATTTATCACCAAGACGAGCCCTCTGGAAGAACTGCGCAGCCTGATGAAGGATTTTAAAGCCGCTCATACAAAAGGCCTGCCCAGGTTTTTCGGCGGCCTTGTCGGTTATATGGGGTATGATCTAGTCAGGTTTTTTGAGGACCTTCCGGATAAAAACCTTGACCCGCTTAACCTGCCGGATTCAATTTTCTTGCTTACTGATACGGTATTGATATTTGACCATTTTGACCATACTATCAGCATAGTAAGTAACTGCCTGATACCCAGAAAATCCGTATCCAAATCCGCCTTGGCCGCTACATATAAACAGGCGCTTACAAAAATAAACCGGATACAGCGCCAGTTAGAACTTCCCGCTCCCCGGAGAGAATCAGAAGCACATTTAAAAAAACCCTTGAAAATTATCAAATCTAACCTTACAATGTCACAATTCAACAGGATTGTGCGCCGGGCAAAAGATTACATTAAAAAAGGCGACATCATTCAGGCGGTTTTATCGCAAAGGTTCCAAACCCGG
>JAKQWZ010000070.1 GCA_029561735.1 Candidatus Omnitrophota bacterium
CGATCTGGAGGACTTGTCCGGCTGGAATATCATTGTGGGCCCTAAAGAAGCAGCGGGATTGCCGAGTTTCTTAAAGAATCTATCATAATGGAAAAGTTTAAAGCGACCTTTTATCCGCAAAATAAAACAGTAGAGATGCAGCCGGATGAGAATATACTTTCTGCCGCTCTTTCCGCGGGTATTTATATAAATTCCAGTTGCGGCGGCGACGGGGTCTGCGGCCGCTGTAAAGTTATTATAAGAAAAGGCAAAGTGGCATCGGGTTCCACCGGGATGCTTAGCCGTGAAGAAAAGAATAAGGGCATTTATCTTGCCTGCATGACTGTTGCGCGCAGCGATATAGAAGTGGAAGTCCCTCAGGAATCCAGGGTAGATTTTGAAAAACACAGCCGCGAATTCGAGGAATTTAAGAAAAAAGGCGTTTACGCTGAAATCGAAGAGGCAATTGAAGAAAAAAAACCAATAAAAGAAAAATTTAAACGTTCACCCTTAGTCGCTAAGCTGTATATTGAATTGCCCAAGCCAAACCTTGAGGATAGGATAAGCGACCTGGAAAGGCTTACCCGGGAAATCAAGCGCTCCAAAGAATTCTCAAATTTGCATTCCGGGATATCCGGGATCAGGCGTTTGGGTGGAGTGCTCAGGGACGCGGACTGGAAAGTTACCGCTACGCTGGGAATTAAAGACTCGGCATTTGAACTGTTGACGGTAGAGCCGGGAGATACTACGGGTGAGAATTACGGGGCCTGTTTTGATATCGGCACGACAACCATCTCCGGGCAGTTGGTGGATCTGAATTCAGGAAATACCATCGGAACAAAGATTACCTATAATAAGCAGGCTAGTTTCGGCGCTGATGTCATCTCCAGGATTATTTATGCGCAGGAGCCTGAGGGTTTAGAAAAGCTCAACCACGTTGTCATAGAATCATTAAATCAGATTATTCAGGAGCTGGTTAAAGAGCATTCGATAGATCCGAATAATATTACCTGCTGTTTATGCGCCGGCAATACTACGATGATCCATTTGTTGCTGCGTATAGACCCGACTTTTATCCGAAGAGAGCCTTATGTGCCTACGGCAAACTTTTTGCCGGTGTTAAGGGCCAGCGAAATAAATATCAGGATCAATCCGCACGGCCTGCTTTATTGTGTGCCGGGGGTTTCCAGCTATGTCGGCGGTGACGTGACAGCAGGAGTTTTGTCCAGCGGCCTTGACGATGAGAAAGGCCTGAGCGTTTTGATTGATATCGGCACTAACGGTGAGATTGTTCTGGGAAACGCTGATTTTATGATTTCTGCTTCAGCCTCTGCAGGCCCGGCTTTTGAAGGCAGCGGAGTTAAATGCGGAATGCGCGCCGGTAGAGGCGCAATACAGAAAGTTGAGATTAACCGCAAAGACTTTGAGGTGGTTTATAGCATTATCGGAGAAGGAAAACCGCGGGGAATTTGCGGCTCAGGATATATCGATTTAATAGCGCGGATGCTTGATACCGGAATATTGGATAAGAATGGCAAGATCAACGATATAAAAAGCAAACGGATCCGCAATTCTGATGCCGGCAAAGAATTTGTGGTAGAGTTTAAAGAGAATAGCGATTTCAGCGACGATATTGTTATTAATGAGGCTGATATTGAGAACCTGAAGCGGGCAAAAGCAGCAATTTATTCCGCGACTGCGGTTTTAGCCAAGCACATGGGTTTTGCTTTTGATCAGGTAGAGAAATTTTTTATTGCCGGAGGGTTTGGAAATTATATAGATATCGAAAGCGCGGTTCGAATCGGTCTGTTGCCGGATTTGGACAGAGGGAAGTTTATTTTTGTGGGGAACAGCTCTTTAGCCGGAGCGCATTCAGCCCTTTTATCAAATCAGGCCTTGATTAAAACGCAAGAGATCGCCAAGAAGATCACTTATTTTGAACTTTCAGCCGATGCCGGATATATGGATGAATATATGGCGGCTTTGTTTTTTCCGCATACGGACCTGAATAAATTCCCGAGCGTTAGAAAATAATATGGGACACATCATTGCTTTGGCAGGTAAAGGCGGCACAGGCAAAACAACTACGGCAGCGCTTTTAGTAAGGCTGATAAAAGAAAAAAAACTGGGTTCTTGTTTGGCTGTTGATGCCGACCCTAACAGCAATCTCGGCGAATCGCTGGGGTTACCTGCGCAGGAATCCATCGGTATAATTCTGGACCAGATATCTGCGCATCCGGATAAAATCCCTGCAGGGATGCCTAAAGACAGGTTCCTGGAATACCGGGTAGGCACTGCGATTTTGGAAGGTAATGGGTTTGACCTCTTGACTATGGGTAAGCCTGAAGGCCCGGGATGCTATTGCTATATCAATAATGTACTTAGAAATATAGTTGACAAATTAATCAAAGATTACGATTATGTTGTGATTGATAATGAAGCCGGTTTAGAACATCTGTCCCGAAGGACAACCCGGCAGGCGGATGTTTTGCTGGTTATTGCGGATGCGACTAAGGTAGGTTTACGCGCCGCTAAAAGAGTAAATGACCTGTCTGAAGAATTGGATATTAGAATAGGGAAACGCCTCTTAATTATTAATAAAGACAGCGGCGAAGCTGATAGCGCTCTTATTAAAGGCACAGGCCTTGAACATATCGGAAGTATCGGTGTTGATCAGGCTTTGGCCAGAATCAGCTCTAACGGTAGTTCAGTTATGGATTTACCGCCTGATGCGCTTAGCTTAAACAGCCTCGCAAATATAGGAGAATCAATATGGCAGCGCAATTAATGCTGGAGAAATGGTCTGCAGCGGTTTCAGTAATGAATATCGGCGCCACAAAACAGGAAGGCGGTACGCGTTCAAAAGTTATAAAGGTCGCCGGGGAAGCAACCCTGCCTTTTTTATTTGCCGAAGCCGCTATACCGCATAAGCCGGTCATTGCTTATGAAATATGGGATATAGCTCCCACGGATTGGCCGGATGAACTTACTAAATCTTGGGGCAAAGTTTTAAATAATAGCTTAGATTGGGCGCAAATGTGCGTTAAGAATTATAAGGCAGACATGCTTTGTGTGCGGCTTCAGGGCGCGCATCCGGATTGCGGCAATAAATCTCCGGAAGAAATATCTAAGTTTGTATCTGCGTTGCTAAAAAAAGTTGATGTTCCGCTCATCATCTTAGGCTGCGGCGATGATGCTAAAGATAATCTGATCTTGCCTGCTGCCTCGGAAGCCGCCAAAGGCGAACGCTGTTTATTAGGCGATGCCGTGCAGGATAATTATAAAACTTTAGCTGCGGCTGCGCTTGCTGACGGCCACAATATTATTGCTGAGTCACCGATTGATATCAACATCGCTAAACAATTGAATATTTTGATCTCGGATATGGGTTTGCCGCTGGA
>JAKQWZ010000095.1 GCA_029561735.1 Candidatus Omnitrophota bacterium
CTATGGAACTATGGTCGTTTTGGAGGCGTTTAGGAGATATTGCCCTGAGGCAGTGTTTATCTATACTTCAACTAATAAAGTTTATGGTGATAGGCCGAATACCTTGCCTTTAGAGGAGCAATCAAAGCGTTATGAATTGCCCAAAGACCACAAGTATTACAACGGGGTGGATGAATCAATGAGCATTGATTCCTGCCTGCATAGCCTTTTTGGGGCGTCTAAGGCCAGCGCGGATCTGTTAGTCCAGGAATACGGAAGATATTTTGGTTTTAAAACCGGTGTATTCAGGGGCGGTTGTCTTACCGGCCCGGCGCACTCAGGCGCGGAACTGCATGGCTTTTTATCGTACCTGGTAAAATGTTGCGTAACCGGCAAAAAATATAAGATCTACGGTTATAAAGGCAAGCAAGTCCGGGATAATATCCATTCTTATGATTTGGTAAACGCGTTCAATCATTTTTTTGAGAAACCGCGCAGCGCGCAAGTCTATAACATCGGCGGCGCACGGCGGGCAAGCGTGTCGATATTAGAAGCTATAGACTTGTGCGAGCGTATATCAGGGAAAAAGTTTGATTATGAATATATAGATCAGAATAGGATCGGTGATCATATTTGGTGGATAAGCGATGTTTCTAAATTTAAGGCGCATTATCCGGACTGGGATTATAAATATAACCTTGAAACAACTGTTAAAGAGATATTTGATATGCAAAATGCTGCGCTTTGACGGGCAGCACTCGTCATTCTGAGCCCCGAAGGGGCAAAGAATCTGATATTCGGAGATTGAATTATGAAATATAAAACCATTCTGATCACCGGCGGAGCCGGTTTTATCGGAAGTAATCTGGCGGTTGCGTTTAAAAAGAGATACCGGGATTTAAATATTATCTGCCTGGATAATTTGAAGAGGCGAGGCAGTGAATTGAATTTGGCGCTTTTAAGGGAATACAATGTACGGTTTATTCATGCGGATATCCGTTGCCCGGAAGACCTGATGCTGGATAAAAAAATTGATTTATTGATTGAGTGTTCAGCTGAGCCTTCGGTTTTGGCAGGATATGAAAATCCGGCGTATATAATAAATACTAATTTAAACGGCACTGTCAACTGTCTTGAGCTTTGCCGAAAGCATCGCGCGGATATAATTTTTCTTTCTACCAGCAGGGTATACCCTTATGAGGCTATTAATGTAATTAAAGCCAAAGAATTAAGCTCGAGATTTGAATGGGTTTCGGGACAGAATATTCCGGGCTGGTCTAATAACGGCTTTAGCGAGGGCTTTACCACAAATGGAGCAAAGACGTTTTACGGAGCAACAAAGCTGGCTTCGGAACTGATGATGCGGGAGTTTATGGCTAATTACGGGATCAAGGGCGTGATCAACCGCTGCGGGGTGATCGCGGGATCGGGACAGTTCGGTAAGGTTGACCAGGGCATCTTTACTTTTTGGATGCTGGCACATTATTTTAAAAAGAACGTTAAATATATCGGATTTTCAGGCAAGGGCAAACAGGTTAGAGATGTCTTACATGTAAATGACCTTTTTGAATTATTGGATTTGCAGATTAAAAATATGGCAAAACTCAGCAGCCAGATATTCAATGTCGGGGGAGGAAGGCATTCAAATCTGTCTTTAGTGGAAGCAACCCGAATATGCCACAAGATCAGCGGCAACCGGAT
>JAKQWZ010000035.1 GCA_029561735.1 Candidatus Omnitrophota bacterium
AGTGTCGCCATAAGAGACGCGATACTGGCCTCTGCAATTCCAACAGTAGAAGTGCACTTGTCCAACATCCATACCCGGGAAGAATTCAGGCATAAATCCCTGATTACGCCTGTAGCCAAAGGCACGATTATGGGCTTTGGAGCAAAAAGCTATTCGCTGGGCCTCCTGGCATTAATAGATATAATCTAAAATAAATGGATATAAGAATAAAACACGTAATCAACAAACTTGTATCTAGTAACCTTGACTGCCTGATAGTATCATTGCCGGCAAACATATCCTATTTATCCCGCTCAATCAGCCGCGATTCAATGATGCTGGTATCAAAGAAAGAAAGCATCTATTTTACCGACTTCAGGTATTATGAAGAAGCAAAGCAAAACTTTAAAAACAGGCTCAAGGTCCAGAGGACAGATAACACCATGCTGGCTGCTATTGCAGCAGCCTGTAACAGCCTTAAAGCCGGGCGCGTTGGTTTTGAAGAAAACCATCTTACCTGCAGGCAGCTGCGCCTGTTAAAAGAAAAAATTGGCAATAAAACCGAGCTAGTCCCAATAGCCGGAGCCATTGAAACAATCCGCGAGGTCAAAGACAAAGAAGAGCTGGATAAAATCAGGACTGCCACTGCCATCACCAGAAAAGCCCTTGAATTTGCCGCCAGATTCCTAAAGCCCGGGGTCAAAGAGATAGAGGTAGCAGCAGAGCTGGAAAGCTTTATCCGCTACAACGGTGCCCGTAGTGCGGCTTTTGAGATAATCGTAGCCTCAGGCCCTAACACCAGCTTTGCACATCATCTTACATCCCAACGGGTTTTAAAAAATAACGAGCCGGTCTTGATAGACATCGGCACTGACTTTTTAGGATACAAATCCGACTTGACAAGGGTTTTTTTCTTAGGTAAAATACCTACTCTTGCGCGCAATATTTATCATATAGTTGATAAGGCTCAAGACGCGGCAATAGCCAAAATAAAGCCCGGCCAATCTTTTAGCAGTATTGACAAAGCAGCCAGAGACATAATCACAAAAAACGGATTCGGTGCGTATTTCGGCCATGCCTTGGGGCATGGAATCGGACTGGAAATACATGAAAAACCGTCTGTGTCTTCCCGGAATCCTGAACTGCTTCAGCCGGGAATGGTATTCACTATTGAACCGGCAATCTATATACCGCGAAAATTAGGCATCCGGCTGGAAGATACGGTTTTAGTAACCAAGAAAGGGGTGGAGGTATTAAGTGGCTCTCTCAATAAATGAAATCAAAGCAGGCGTAACCATCAAAGTTGACCACAACATATTCATGGTGCTTGACACCGTGCATGTCAAACCTGCCAAGGGCTCGGCTTTTGTCCGGGCAAAGATCCGGAATCTAAGAAACAGCAATGTCATTGAAATGACTTTCCGCGGAGTGGAAGAGATTGAAGAAGCTTATATCGATGAAAAGAAACTTCAATTCTCATATTCAAGCGCGGATATGTACCACTTTATGGACCAGGAGACTTTTGAAGAAGTAGCCATTTCCAAAGAAGCTATGGGCGATAAAGCGCTGTACCTCAAAGATAATATTGAAGTCACGGCATATTCTTATAAAGACGAGATACTCACTATCAATCTGCCTAATTTTATTGAAGCAATAATCACGCATACAGAACCCGGTATAAAAGGAGACACCGCCAAAGGCGGCACTAAGCCCGCAACAATTGAAGGCGGAGCAACAATACAGGTGCCTCTTTTTGTAAATATTGGGGATAAGATCAAAGTTGATACGCGAACATCACAATATATTGAGCGGGTTTATTAAAAGTCCGTGTGCACACCGGCCATAAGGTATTGGCCGGTGTGCACTTTCTGTGCTAGGAGGCCTGAATGAACGTCAAAGAAATCAAAGAAATGCTTAACCTGATGAACGAAAACAGCCTTACCGAACTGGAGATTGAAAAAGACGGTATGCGCATCCGCCTTAAAAAAGCTCAAGGAATGCAGGAACAGGCATTCAATTCAGCCCCTGTGATCATTGAACGGGAAAAGATCAGCCCTAACGCGCCTAAAGAGCCTGCTGCGGCACAGCACAGGCAAACAGGCAATACTGTTGAAATAAAAGCCCCTATGGTCGGGACATTTTACAGGGCACCTTCTCCTGAAGCTCCGCCTTATGCAGAAGTCGGCCAGACAGTAGAGGCAGGGCAGGTCATCTGTATCATTGAGGCAATGAAGCTGATGAACGAAATAAAATCCGAAGTAAAAGGCAAAATACTTGAAATACTGGCTGACAATGCCGAACCGGTTGAATTCGGCCAGCCTATGTTCTTAATCGAGCCGCTCTAAAATGTTCTCAAAAGTCCTGATAGCCAATCGCGGAGAAATAGCTCTTCGCATAATCCGCGCCTGTAAAGAAATGGGCATCCGCACTGTAGCGGTGTATTCCGAAGCAGACAGAAACTCTCTGCATGTGCGTTTTGCCGATGAAGCAGTCTGCATAGGGCAAGCCCAAAGCAGTAACAGCTACCTCAATATTCCCGCAATAATCAGCGCAGCAGAGATAACCGATGTAGACGCAATACATCCCGGATACGGATTCTTAGCCGAGAACCCTCATTTTGCCGAAATATGCCAGTCATGCCAGATAACCTTTATCGGGCCCACCCCTGAAAACATCAGGCTTATGGGCGATAAAATGGCTGCGCGCACAACTATGCAAAAGGCCGGCCTGCCCATAGTCCCGGGCAGCAGCACTGCGGTCAAAAGCAAAGAAGAAGCGCTGAAGATTGCCAAAAAAATAGGATACCCCGTAATCATCAAAGCAGCCGCAGGCGGCGGCGGAAAAGGCATGCGGGTCTGCCACAACGATATCCGCCTGATCGCCAGCCTCATGATTGCACAAAAAGAAGCTGAAGCGAATTTCGGAAACGCTGATGTCTATATTGAAAAATATATTGAGAAACCTCGGCATATAGAAATACAGATACTCGCCGATAAGCATAACCACATAATCCATTTGGGCGAAAGAGACTGCAGTATTCAAAGAAGGCACCAGAAACTCCTGGAAGAATCGCCTTCTCCGGCAGTTGATTCCAAGCTGCGCAAGAAATTAGGCGACGCAGCGGTAAAAGGCGCCAAAAGCGCCAATTATAGCAGCGCCGGAACTATTGAATTCCTTTTGGATAAAAAGGGCAATTTCTATTTTATGGAAATGAACACCCGCATACAGGTCGAGCATCCGGTGACTGAAATGGTCACAGGCCTTGACCTGATCAAATTACAGATCCGGCTGGCAGCAGGAGAAAAATTATCTATCCAGCAGGATGCCGTCAAACTCAACGGCGCGGCAATTGAATGCCGCATCAACGCTGAAGATTATCTGAATAATTTCATGCCATGCCCGGGAAAAATCGAGACCCTGAACATCCCCGGCGGACCTAATGTCCGGGTAGACACGCATATTTATCAGGGATACGAAATACCGCCTTATTATGATTCGCTATTGGGAAAAATAATAACCTTTGGCAGAAACAGGCAGGAGGCATTAAAAACCATGCGCCGGGCTTTAGGCGAATTCACTATCGGGCCGATTAAAACCACTATACCGTTTCACATCCAGCTATTAGACAACAGCCAGTTCGTTAAAGGGGATTTTTCCACGCATTTTGTACAGGAAACGCTTAAAGAAGAACCCAAACAAGAGGAATAATGACAAATCAGGACGCGCGCACAGATCTAGGGCTTATCAGGATACATAGGAATGTCATCGCATCCATTTCTTCGCTGGCAGCCATGGAAGTGGAAGGCGTCAAGCGAGTGGGTAGTGACCTGGCCGGAAAGGTATTTTCATTTTTCGGCAAGACAATCGCACATTCAATAAAAGTTGAATTTGATAAAAACGATGAAGTCAGAATTGACATACCTTTGATAATTAAATACGGGTATAACATTCCCGAGGTCTCTAGCAAGGTGCAGGAAAATATCCGCACAGCTCTGGATAAAATGAGCAACTTGACCATTAAAGATATCAACATAAGCGTTCGCGGAATCGAACATGGGGGGCAAGAATGAGATTTTTTACGGTATTAGGCATCATCTTTTACGCATTGGTGCTCATTATAGTCGGTTTGGGTTTAATAGGGTTTTCTCTGATGTTCAGCATGGAAACCAGCCCTATCCAGCCTCAAGATATCAATAATATGCTGATGTATTTTCAATCCAACACTTCTGCGCGCATAATCGTATTCTTGTCAGGGATACTGCTGATACTCATCAGTATGTCTTTTGCCCAAATCATCCTCGGCCGTTTTCAGCGCGAACGCACTATCGCCTTTAAAACTGGCTCCGGAGAAGTAACTGTATCGCTTTCAGCCATAGAAGACCTGATAAAAAGGCTCACCGGCATAATGCCTGAGATAAAGGAGCTTCGCCCGCATGTAGTAGCAACTAAGAAAGGCATTGTGGTGGACCTAAGGGTAGTGCTTAGATCCGAAGCCAATATCCCGGAACTTACAGCACGGCTTCAGGAAATAACCCGCTCAAAAATCCAGGAAGTACTGGGCATTGAAGAGCAGATAATAATCGGGATCCATATAGTAAAGATAATTTCTTTGGACGATAAAAAGAAAAGAGACAGCCAAAGTTACGAACCGCCAATACCCTTTGGCGGATATAGCAGGTAAGGAAATTACACCGCGTCGCTCATGCCTAAAAATAGGGCGACGTAAATTCACAGACGCTGTATATTATCAATAGCAACAGCTACAACTTATGTAGCATTTCATGCTCCATAAGTTGTCTGTTCAGTTAAGGAGACTTATCATGGCAAAAATTGGGATACTAACCGGAGGCGGAGATTGCCCGGGATTAAACCCGGTTATCAGGGCAGTGGTCAGAAAAGGGCTTAATGAAGGATATACTATCGTGGGTATTAAAAACGGATGGAAGGGCTTAATTGAAAACGATACCGTTCCTTTGGATTTGGCAGCTGTTTCAGGGATATTGCCTAAAGGCGGGACTATTCTGGGCACAAGCAGGACCAACCCTTATAAAAAAGAAGGCGGGGTGGAAAAAGTAAAAGAAAATTTTAAGAAACTCGGGCTTGACGCTTTAATAGCAGTGGGCGGAGAAGATACTTTAGGCGTTGCCACTAAACTTACGCAGGAAGGCATACCTGTTGTAGGCGTCCCTAAAACAATAGACAATGACCTCTCCAACACTGATTATACATTTGGTTTTGACACAGCGCTGAACACCGCAACCGAATGCATTGACCGGCTGCACACCACAGCTGAAAGCCATCACCGCATTATGGTGGCAGAAGTAATGGGCAGGCATGCAGGCTGGATCGCAGTTGAAGCCGGGATTGCCGGAGGCGCTGATGTAATCCTGATACCGGAACTCCCGATTGATATTAAAGAGGTCTGCGAGACAATTAAAAAAAGGCATTCCAGAGGCAAGACTTTCAGCATCATTGTAGTAGCTGAAGGCGCGCAATTTAAAGAAGGCGATTTTATAACACAGGAAAAGAAACTTGACGAATTCGGCCATGTCAGGCTGGGAGGAATCGGAGAAAGCATAGCAGCTGAAATAGAAAAAAGGACCGGTTATGAAACCCGCGTCACAGTGCTTGGCCACATTCAGCGCGGAGGAACACCATCTGCTTTTGACAGAGTTTTAGGGACCCGGTTCGGGGTCAAAGCAGTTGAAATGGTAAAGAATAAAAAATTCGGCAGAATGGTTGCTCTGGCAGGCAACAAGATAATTGATGTAAATATACAGGAGGCGACAGGTACCTTAAAGACCGTAGACATGGAACTCTACGAGATCGCCAAGGTATTCTTCGGTTAAAATATGAGAGAACGCATCAAAGATATTATTATTGAGAGCATACAGATGAAAGAGGAGCTTTTGCGCTCCCGCGTAACCCAGATAAAGGAAATATCCGATATCGTTATTGATGCCTTAAAAAAAGGCGGCAAGGTCATGGTCTTCGGCAACGGCGGATCAGCCAGCGACAGCCAGCATATTGCCGCAGAGCTGGTAGGAAGATTTAAAAAAGACAGGTCTGCCCTGCCGGCTATTGCCTTGACCACCAATACTTCCATTATTACCGCAATTGCCAATGACTACGGTTATGAAGCCGTATTCGCAAAACAGGTGGAAGCGCTGGGCCAGAAAAATGATGTGGCTATCGGAATATCCACCAGCGGAAAAGCCAAGAATGTAGCAGCAGGCATAAAACAAGCCAAAAAGATGAGCATCAAGACCGTTGCCCTTACCGGCGGCGACGGCGGTGACCTGGCAAAACTGGCAGATGTCTCTATACTGGTGCCTTCGCCGGTCACAGCAAGGATACAGGAAGCGCACATAACCATAGGCCATATAATATGCGAACTTGCGGAAGAAGCCCTTTCTCAAAAATAGCCGGATTAAAGAGTTTAAAGAAAATAGTAAAAAGGCTGCGGTCTAAAGGCAGAAAAATAATCTTTACAAACGGCTGTTTTGACCTGCTCCACGCCGGCCACATTAAATATCTTTCTGCGGCAAAAAAAATGGGCGATGTCCTGATTTTAGGATTAAATTCGGATTCTTCGGTCAGAAAAATCAAAGGCCCGAAGCGCCCCTTAGTTTGCCAGAAGGACCGCCTGACAGTCATGGCAGGCATTGAAAGCATTGACTACGTGATACTGTTTAATCAATCCACTCCGCTTGAGCTTATAAAAGCCCTAAAACCGGATATACTGGTAAAAGGTTCGGATTGGAAAACCGGCTCAATAGTCGGAGCAGATTTTGTTAAAAAACACGGAGGCAGGGTAGCCACAGTAACGCTGGCCAAAGGCCGCTCTACCACAAACCTGATAAATAAAATTGTCAAAACTTACGGATAAAAAAGTAATCTACCGGATAATCGACGCAAATATTAACCGGCTTAAAGAAGGCCTGCGTGTCTGCGAAGAAATAACCAGGTTTATCCTGGAAAAGCGCTCTTTAACAAAAATGTTTAAAGATATCCGCCACAGAGTGGATGCGCTGGTTAAAAAACTGCCGGAAAAGCAAACGCTGTTAAGATACAGGGCTAGCGCTACCGATATCGGCCGCAACCTGACTAATAAAGGCGAAAAAACCAGAAAAGAACTTTCCGATATTCTTTTTGCCAATATCCAGCGCTCCAAAGAATCAGTAAGGGTGCTGGAAGAATTCAGTAAACTGACAGACCCGGAAGTATCAGGCTCTTTTAAAGATATCCGCTACCGAATTTATGAGCTGGAAAAAAATATTACTCAAAAGATCTCGGCTTTACGTAATCGTAGATAGACAGCTCTGTGGAAAAAGGGGATTGGAAGAGGCTGCCTTTTTGGCAGGTAAGGCAGGCGTAAAAATAATCCAGCTGCGCTTCAAACATTCAACGAAAAAACTTTTCCTGGAACAGGCGTTAAAGATAAGAAAAGTTTTAGGTAAAAAAACGCTCTTTATAATCAATGACTCCGTTGAAATAGCAAAAGAATCCCGCTCTGACGGCGTGCATCTGGGCCAGAAAGACAGCGATATCGCCTCTGCCAGAAAAATTCTGGGATACGGCTCAATAATCGGAAAATCCTGTAAAACCTTAAAACAGGCACTGGAAGCGCAAAAACAAGGGGTTGATTATATCGGAGTCGGCCCTGTGTTTAAAACTCCGGCTAAACCGTATGGCAAAACAATCAATAAAAATACGCTCTCGGAGATATGCAGAAAAATAAAGATACCTGTCTTTGCAATCGGAGGAATAGGCCTAAACAATATTAAAGGACTAAAGCGCTGCGGAATTAAAAGAATCGCTGTGATCCGCGCAGTCTGCAACGCCGCAAACATTAATAAAGCGGCTAAAGATATTTTAAAGAAGCTCTTATGACTCAACTTGAATCCGCAAAAAAAAATATAATCACCCCGCTGGTAAGATCTATCGCCGGAAAAGAATCTATCCCGGCATCAACACTTTCCAAAACAATCAAACAGGGCAAAGCAGTCATCCTCTGTAACAACAAACACCGCCTTAAAAACCCCTGCGCGGTCGGGTTTGGCCTGCGCACAAAAGTAAACGCCAATATTGGCACATCAACTGATGCCTCGGGATTAAAAGAGGAATTGAAAAAACTTAACGCTTGCGTCAAGTACGGGGCTGACGCAGTTATGGATTTAAGCGTGGGCAGCTGCCTGCAAAAGATAAGAGAAGGAATCCTTAAACATTGCCCTATCCCGCTGGGTACTGTCCCGGTATATGAAATTGCGGTAAATGCCCGTAAAAATAAGCGGCATTTTCTTGATTTCGGCATACATGATATCCTCAAGACACTGGAGGAGCAGGCAAAACAGGGAGTAGATTTTTTTACCATACATTCCGGCGTAACCCGTAAAAGCCTTGCCCAGATCAAAATCCAACCCCGGCTCATGGGCGTAGTTTCAAGGGGAGGCGCAATACTTTCCGGATGGATCAAAAGAAATAATAAAGAAAACCCCTTTTATGAATATTTTGACCGTATCCTTGATATTGCCTATGCTTATGACGTTACGCTTAGCCTCGGGGACGGATTAAGGCCCGGCTCAATTTTTGACGCAACAGACAAAGCCCAAATCGCCGAACTAAGGATTTTAGGAGAGCTGGCGCAGCGGGCTCAATCAAGAAACGTTCAGGTGATGATCGAAGGCCCGGGGCATGTCCGGCTGAATGAAATAGAGAAAAATATAAAGTTGGAAAAGAAGCTTTGCCATGGCGCGCCTTTTTATGTATTAGGCCCTCTGGTCACTGATATCGCCGCAGGATACGACCATATCTCAAGCGGCATAGGAGCGGCTATTGCCGCATCAGCCGGCGCTGATTTTATCTGCTATGTCACTCCTGCGGAGCATTTGCGCCTGCCTTCATTAGAGGATGTAAGGGAAGGGGTAATTGCCGCCAAGATCGCCGCGCATGCAGCAGACCTGGTAAAAAATTACAAGCCCGCTATTGAATGGGATATGAATATGTCGCGGGCAAGAAAAAAACGCGACTGGAAAAAACAGATCAAATATTCCATTGACCCGGAAAGGGCGGCAATTTTCAGAAAGTCATCTTTGCCCAAAGAATCACGCGCCTGCACAATGTGCGGAAAATATTGCTCAATTAAAATAATGGACGAATCTTTAAAATGAATAAATCAAAATGCGAGAGTAGTTCAGTGGTAGAACGTGTGCTTCCCAAGCACAGAATGGGGGTTCGATTCCCCTCTCTCGCTCTTTGCCTGTTAATCCTGGGCTCAATAGCCGGATGCGCTACAGCGCCTGTCTCAACATTGCCCCCAAAGATAGAAGGGATACCGGGCATTTACCATAAAGTGGAGAAGGGGCAGACTTTGTGGAGAATATCCAAGATGTATAATATAGACCTGGATACGCTGGTAAAAATTAACCGGATACCGGATTCTGCCAGCATTGAGATCGGACAGATGATACTGATACCCCAGACACAAAAACAGATCATCCCGCCGGCAATCTCTGCTTCAGAAGAGGATTTTATCTGGCCGGCTAAAGGCAGGGTAACAGGAGTTTTCGGCCATGTCTATGCCGACAGGTTGAATAAAGGGATAAATATACAACCGTATGAAAATACGGAAGTATACGCTTCCCGCAGCGGAAAAGTAGTTTTCTGCGCCCCAAGTTTTAAGAATTACGGCAAGACAATAATAATAGACCACGGAGACGGTTTTTCCAGCGTGTATTCCGGAAACGCACAGCTTCTTGTAGCCGCAGGAGATAATGTGCGCAGGGGTGCTGTAATTGCTAAACTAAATACTTCCGGCAGTAAGCCGTATTTGCATTTTGAGGTAAGAAAGGGCCATATTGCCCAGAACCCGAAGTTTTATCTTTCAGATTAACCATGCAGAATGACCTGCTATTTTCAAGGCAACTATCTCTGGACATACTGAATAAGCGCGTAAGAGACCTTAAGTTCGGTTACCGCCAGAATATTGCCATAATCGGAGACGAACTCGTCGGAAAAACCAGCCTGATATTCAGGTTCCTAAGCTCCTTCTGTGATAACCACATTGTACCCGTTTATTTGGAAGTACGCCCGGAAACAATAGAGCTATTTTCCCGAAGGTTCATAGGGATACTTTTATACAATTTCATGTTCAACAGCGGCCTGCCGCTTAAAGAAGACCTGGACTATCTTATCAAATGCTCCTTTAGATACATCCCGCAGACAATAAACAAAGCCAACCATATACTGTTAAACCTGAAAAAGAAAAAATACAGCGCTTTTCCCGATCTTTTGGGGCTGTGTGAATCTATCCGGCATGAAACCGGAAAGAATTGCGTAATTATATTTGATGAATTCCATAACCTTGAGACACTGGGCATAAAAAATCTTTACCAGGATTGGTCCAAAGCCCTGATAACGGATAAAAATACCATGTACGTAATCGTCAGTTCAATGAAATACCGGACTAAACGCATTCTCTCAAAAGAACTATCCCTGCTTTTCGGTAATTTTGAATTGATAAATGTTGAGCCTTTTGACATAAAAACAACCGAGGCCTATATAGAGTCAATGCTGGGGCCGCTTGAACTTAAGGCAGGCACGAAAAAGATGTTGGTAAATTTTACGGCCGGATTTCCTTTTTACCTTGAAGTCATCACCAAAGAGATCATAAAATCTCCGCAGGCCGACCTTGCCGATATAATCGAAAGCCTGCTTTTTTCCCCTTCAGGCATCCTTAACCAAAAATTCTCAAATTATCTTAAGCGGTTTATGGACTGCCCGAACAGCCCGGATTACCTGGCCATACTATACCTGATATCAGAAGGCCATAACAAACTCAAAGATATCTGCCATATAATGCATAAGACAAAAAAAGAGCTTACCCTGCGCGTAAATTACCTGCTTGAGTTAGATGCTATCAACAGAAGCGCGGATTTTCTGACCATAAGCGACCGTGTTTTCACATTCTGGCTGAAATTTGTCTATAAAAATAAGTACCAATCCCTGACATTTGACGCAAAAAATCAGGTGGCAATATTTAAAGACAAGATTAATGAGATTATCAACGACTTTATCCGTATTTCGCATAAACCGGTCATTGAAAGGGTGATTGAGCTTCTGCGCAGTTTTGAAGATGATACTATGCAGATAGAACGAAAAAAACTCCGCCTGAGCCGTTTCAGGGAAATAAAACCGCTGGAGTTCAACAGCCGGTCCATAAAAGAAGGGCTCATTGGCCGCTCCGGTGAAGGGGTGTGGATAATGGCTTTCAAACATGACTTGACCACCGAAGATGACATCACGGACTTTGCCAAAGAATGCAAAAAATACCACCATAAATTACAGAAAAAAATAATTGTCACGCTTAAGGATATAGATTCAAATGCCCGCCTGCGCGCTTTAGAAGAGAAAATCTGGACTCTGGACTTGAATAACCTGAACCAGATATTTGATATGTATTCAAAACCAAGGATAATCGCATGACCCGAATAATGGTTATATCAGACACACATATGCCGATAACAGCCGCAGAGCTGCCAAAGCCGGTAATAGATGAAATTAAAAAATCCGATATACTTATCCATGCCGGAGACCTGATTGATATGTCATTGCTCGCCGGGTTGCAGAAGCTCTGCCCGAAAGTAATAGCGGTCAGGGGCAACATGGACCAGGACCCGGGAGCCGAGCAACTTAAAGAAAAAGAAATACTGGAAATCGGCCCTTTTCGCATCGGCATTATGCACGGCAAGGGCGCACCCGATAAACTGCTGGATTTATTAAACGAAGAATTTAAAAACGACAGGCTGGATATGGTCATATTCGGCCATTCCCATTCGCCTTTAAATAAACAGGTGGGAAAGACTATATTCTTCAACCCGGGCAGCCCGACTGAAAAAGTATTCAGCCCGTATAATTCCTATGGGATTATAGAAATTAGTGATAAAATAAAGGCGGATATAATAAAGCTATGAGAATGGATAAACTCTGGGCGCCCTGGAGGCTGAAATACATCCGTGCCCTTAACCAAAAAGGGTGTATTTTTTGCCGCGCAAAACGAAAAAAAGGAAACGACTATGTCTTTCTTAAAAGCGCGCACTCCATCGCGCTGTTGAATATTTATCCTTACAACAACGGCCATGCCATGGTCGCTCCGATTAAACATGTAAAGGACCTTAGCTGCCTCAAAGACAATGAGCTGCTTGATCTTATGTCAACGTTAAATAAGGCCAAAGGTATGCTGGATAAAGTTTTAAAGCCACAAGGGTATAATATAGGGATTAACCTCACCCGCGTGGCCGGGGCAGGGATACCGGCTCACCTGCATATACACATAGTGCCGCGCTGGAAAGGCGATACCAATTTCATGCCGGTTGTCTTTGGCACCAAAATCATTTCCCAGTCTTTAGGAGAACTGCTCAAACAACTAAAAAAATGCTCGACCAGAAAGAAATAAGAAATTTCGAAGACAAATTCCTTGCCCCTTACGCAATGAAAAGTTATAATACTAAGGGCAGGGTCCATAAAGAAAGGGAGCACCCGTACCGTTCAGCATACCAGAGGGACCGGGACAGGATCGTGCATTCAGCGGCATTCAGAAGGCTGGAATACAAAACACAGGTCTTTGTCAACCATGAAGGCGATTATTACAGGACACGGCTGACGCATACCCTTGAAGTATCCCAGATCGCCCGCACCATTGCCAATGCGCTCAAACTCAATACTGACCTTACCGAAGCAATAGCCCTTGCGCATGATCTTGGGCATACGCCCTTTGGCCACTCCGGAGAAGACGCGCTGAATGAATTAATGGCTAAATCCGGCGGTTTTAACCATAACCATCAGGGCTTAAGAGTCGTTGATATACTGGAACAGCGTTACCCGGAATTCCCCGGTTTAAACTTAAGCTGGGAAGTAAGAGAGGGCATAGTAAAACATTCTTCCAAATTTGACACGCAGGTCAAATTAAAAGAATTCTCCTCCTCTGAAATGCCGACGCTGGAAACCCAGGTGGTAGATATGGCCGACGAGATAGCCTATGATAACCACGACCTTGATGACGGACTGACTTCAGGGCTGATCCGGGAAGAAGACCTGTCTAAGATATCGCTCTGGAAACAGATAAGCGAAGAAATAAATTCTAAATACCCCGGGATAGAAGAAGAAAAAAAGAAATACCTGATAATACGCTCCCTGATCGACATACAGGCAACTGACCTGATTAAAGAAACCGAAGCAAAGATCAAAAAATGCGGGATAAAAACATATAAAGATATAAAAAAATGCCGTGAAAAAGTAGTGGTTTTCGGCAAGGACATGCTTGAACGCAGAAGGCCCCTGCGCGATACCCTGATGGTCAAACTTTATCAGCATTACCGCGTCATCAGAATGAGTGAAAAAGCTAAACGTTTTATTAAAGAACTGTTTGAGCTGTATATTCAAACACCCCAGGCGCTGCCGGCGGCAGTGCAAAAGAACATCCCGGCTTTCGGCAAAAAACAGGTTGTCTGCGATTATATCGCGGCAATGACAGACAGGTATGCACTCGATGAATACAAAAAATTATTTTACCCCTACGAAAAAGTATAAACTACTGACTTCTTCGGCCCATAGCATTTACCGCTTATTTAATTCAACCTATGAGCTCAAAGACCTGGTTTCGCGGCTTGCCCGGCTTTTGACGCAGATATTAAATTGTTCGTATTGCGAGATAATCCTGATCGACCCTGCCAGGACCCACTCAATACTGAAATTCACAATCATAGATAAAAAGCGCTTCACCTGCGATAAAAGGACGCGGGTCAGCGGCCGGATCGAAAAAAAGATCGTCAACACATCAACATCAATTCGCCAGGACTATCTTTTGGCAATGCCTCTTATCTGCGAAGATATTATGGGGGCGATAATATTAAAGCGGAAAAAAAGCGAGCCGCCGTTTGACGCATTTAATGCCGAAATGCTCACTACCCTGGCAGAACATTCCATTCTGGGCATACGCAACCTTCAACTTTATGAAGAACAGCAAAAGATCGTCCTGGGCAGTATCAAGTCTCTGGTCACATTGATGGACAGCAGGATACCTCAGGAATATACTCATTCGCCGTATTTTAGCAGGATAGTTGAGCTAATCGCGCATGAAATGAAACTTGACGAAAAACAGATTCAAAGCTTAAAATACGCCAGCATGCTTCACGATGCCGGAAAGATCCAGATACCTCTGGAGATACTTACTAAAACCACAAAGCTTACGCCCGAAGAATATAAGATAATCAGGATGCACCCGCAAAAAGGCGCTATTATCCTAAGGCATTTACAGGCATTAAAGCCGGCAGTGCCGATCATTATGCACCATCACGAAAAATACGACGGTACGGGTTATCCGTCAAAACTTAAAAAAGGCCAGATACCGCTGGGGGCAAGGATAATGTCAGTAGCCGATGCCTTTGAAGCCATGGTTTACGGCAGGCCTTACAGGGAAAGAATGGACACTGCAAGCGCAGCCAGAGAGATTAAGAAGAAAAGCGGCACCCAGTTTGACCCCAAGGTAGTAGAGGCATTTTTAAAGATAGCCAAGAAGATAAATTCAAAAAAATACTTGAAACCCGCTAAGCAATAAATATATAATATTAAAATATGGATAAACAAGAGCACTCACAATTGGAGTTCTTTTCAGAAACTCAGGGAAAAGTCGGGCTTACACAGCCGCGGCCCAGGATGGACATTCTGGGCTCAATGCGCTCGCACGAAAAGAAGATACTGCTGACTATCTCATTCCTGATTGTAGGCATCGTATCATTCTCTTTAGGGGTGGAAAAAGGCAAACGCGTTTCTTCTTTGGCTGTGCCTAAAAGTACTGCATTAAGCATAGCAAGAAAAGAGCCCGCGCCAAAGGCAGAGCCGGCACAACCTGCGGCTGCGCTAAAACAACCCCCGGCAGTAACGCAGCCAACAGATAATCTGCAGGCCTATACAATACAAATAGCCTGCTATTTAAACCGCAATTCTGCCGAAACCGAAGCAATGGCTTTTAAAAAGAGGGGCTTGAACGCATTAATCCTTTCAAAAGGCAAATATCAGGTTTTATGCGTGGGGAATTTTCCTTCACGCGAATCAGCGCAAATGCTGTTATCCGAACTTAGAAAACAAAAAAGATACCAGGATTGCACTATAAGGAGGCTTTAAAATGTCGATACACCCGTCGTTAAACATCTCGGAAAAGGATAAAAAACAAAGGTCAGTGCTTAAACGCACCGAACGCTTAAGAAATATGCTTGAAAAAAACAAATGGAAAGAGGGCGACAGCGTTTACGGGCTGCCCAAGATCAAAGCCGTTAAACTAAAAATTAAGAAAGAAAAAACTGAAAAGGCAGAGACAGCTGAAACAACCGAAACTGCGGCGCCGGCAGCAGGAGCGCAACCAGCCAAAGCTGCCGCAGCAAAAGCAGCACCGGCTAAATCAAAAGAAAAGTAATTGATGCGACTATTTACCTGCTTTTTGATTTTAGGCTTGAGTGCAACAGTTGTTTTCGCCGGCCAGGAGCCCCAGTTCACCGGGGTGGTCAATTCCGGACAGATCAATATCCGCATTGATTCCACTGTCAGCTCAGAAACTATCTGCAAAGCCAATAAAAATGACCGGTTGGAAGTCGTAAAAGAGCATTTCGGCTGGTACAAGGTCCGCCTGCCGGCAGAAGCGCCTGCCTACATAAAAAAATCATTTACCGTGCTGCTGCCGGAAGATAAAAATCCCGGATCGCGTACTGCTAAAGTAGAAAAAGAAAACGTCAATATCCGGCTCGGGCCCGGCCTGAATTATACCCTGATCGGTAAAGCTGATAAAAACGAAATAATAAGTATAGTCTCCGAAACGCCGGACTGGTACCGCATCCAGCCTACACAAAATTGTTTCGGCTGGATAAACAAACAATTTGTTGATAAAGCCGCTGTTTTAACTGTTCCCCCGCCTGTTGTTAAAGCCGGGCAAAAAGAAACAGTTGCCTCAAGAAAACCTGCCCCGCTCATACAAGAGACTGTTGTGCTGGAAGGGACTATTGCTCCTTACGGAAAAGTTTTTGGCCGTAAGGCAACCCATAAGCTAGAGGCGCTGAATAATAAAACGTACCTGCTTAAGGGCAGCAAAAAAAGCCTGGATGACCTTAATTACCAGAAAGTAAGAATTACCGGGGTGGTCATCGGCACAGGTAATAACACTATAATAGAAGTAAAGAAGATGGAGGCCGCCGGATGAATATCACAGCTTTTATTATATTCTTCGGCTTTCTGATAATCTCAATGACTGTCCATGAGTTTGCCCATGGATGGGTTGCTTACAAATGCGGGGATAATACGGCAAAATATTCCGGCAGGCTTACGCTTAACCCCCTGCAGCATATTGACCTTATGTGGACTATAATCCTGCCAATCGCCTCATTTTTCTTTGCCGGATTTATATTCGGAGCGGCAAAACCCGTCCCGGTCAATTACTGGGCGCTCAAAAACCCGCGCAGGGACATGATGCTGGTAGGAGCCGCAGGCCCGTTATCAAATTTTATTTTTGCTTTTGTCCTTATCCAGATAATGCGGTTCGTCCCGTCTACGCCGATGCTTGATTTTATTTTAAAAAACCTTATATTTGTAAATGTCCTGCTTGGGGTCTTTAACCTTATCCCTATTCCTCCGCTTGACGGCTCACGCATTGTCTCCGGGCTTTTGCCTCCGGAAATATCCAATGAATATTCTAAAATCGAGCCTTACGGTTTCTATATAATCCTGATCCTTGTCTGGCTGAATGTTTTTCAGTTATTTGTGCTGCCCGCGGTAAATTTGATATTAAGGATAATGAGCTTGTCTTTCTAAGATGAAAACCATACGGCTGAAAACTCAATCCCGTACCTATGAGATCAAAACCGGCAATAAGCTGCTTGACAGCCTGGGCCGGTTTTTAAAAAGCCCCTGCTTTGGACAGGACGCATACATAATCACCAATGCTGCCCTAAAACGCAGGTATGGTGCCCGCCTGGGCAGCGCGCTTCAATCCGCAGGCTACAGCGCCAGATTCTTTCTTATCCCTGACTCTGAAACCAGCAAATCGCTGAATATTGCCTCAAGCGTCATCAAAGACCTGGCTGCTTACGATAAAAATAAACGCATATTTATCGTTGCTTTCGGCGGAGGCGTAATAGGGGATGTGGCAGGATTTATCGCCTCTATTTATAAGAGAGGCATACCTTTCATCCAGATACCCACCACACTCCTGGCGCAGGTCGATTCCTCTATCGGCGGGAAAACAGGCGTTGACCTGGAAGCAGGTAAAAATTTAATCGGAACTTTTTATCAACCGGCGCTTGTATTAAGCGATGTGCAATTATTGAAAAGCCTTGATAAACGCCAGCTGCGTTCAGGCCTGGCAGAAGTAATAAAATATGCGGCAATAATGGACGCCGGGCTGTTCAGGTATCTGGAAAAGAACATCCACCGGATATTGGAATCAGACCTCAAAGCAATTGAATATGTGGTGGGAAAATGCGCGGGGCTTAAAGCCAGAATAGTGCAGCAGGACGAAAAAGAGCAGAAGGGGATAAGAACAATACTGAATTTCGGCCATACTATCGGCCACGCAATAGAAGCTGCCTGTTGCTATAAAAGATACAGCCATGGGGAAGCTATTGCCCTGGGCATGCTGGTAAGCTCGGATTTAAGCTATAAATTAGGAATGCTGGGGAAAAAAGCCGTGCAGCGGATAGAAAAGCTGATTATAAAGGCAGGCCTTCCGGTAAAATTAAATAAAGTAAACCCTCAGTCAATAATCCGGGCGCATTACCGCGACAAAAAATTCATCGGCAGAAAAAACAGGTTTGTCCTGCTTTCAGATATAGGCAGGTGTAAGGTCCGCCAGAATATAAGCTTGAAGGCTATCCGGGAATCCCTGAAGAAAATCCTCTAAAAATTATTTTGAAGAAGACAGGGTAAAAGGCACGCCGCTGGATTCTAAAACAACGTCTTCCTGATTAATCCGCTTAACAACCACGCCTTCAATTATATCTCCTTCTTTGACTATCTGATTATTGATAATCGCGTAAGAAGAAGCTTGGGAGAAAAATACTCCGCTTAAAACCAATTTCGGCGCCTTTGGCTCTGCGCCTAAAGGGGGGACGTAAGTTTCGGCAATAGGCAGGTCCTGCCTTGAAGCAACGGTAGAAACTACAGGTTTTTCCTGCACGCCGGCTATGCGTATACCCGGGGCAGGTTTTGAAAACACGCCAAAAATCACGTTAGCCAGTATTATTCCGCAGGCAAGCGCAAAGACATAAAGAAGTATGCCGCGCTTATTGAATTTTCGCGTTTTCTCAAACTTGTTTATTGAAGCCAGCCCATCGGAATTTTCAACTTTTTTTAAAGCATCATAGATTATGCTCATTTTACACCTCTTTGGCAAAGTAGGCGCCGAGTTCCTCGACACATTTGTTGACGGTTTCAAGCCCGATCCGCCTTGTATCAGCCACAAAGCCGGCTAAAAGCGCACGATCACAGATAATATTAAGCAGGCGCGGCACACCGGAAGAAAAATCCAAAATCACATCAATAGCCTCATCGCTAAAATCAATTTTTTTATCCGCTCCAGCCGCATGGATCCGGTGTTCAATATAACGGCGGACCTCGGTCTTATCAAGAGGGGTGATATGATACCTGACCATAATCCGCTGCTGCAACTGGCGCAAATCATAAAGATTGAGCATCCGGTTTAGCTCCGGCTGGCCGACCAGGATTATCTGAATTAATTTATGCTTTTGAGTCTCCAGGTTTGACAGGAGCCTGATCTGCTCCAAATGCTGGGGCTTCAGGTTCTGCGCTTCATCAATTATCAGCACGACATTATTTCCTTCTTCGGATTGCGCAATAAGGAATTCGTTTAAAGAATACACAAGGGCAAGTTTAGACCTGTCATTGACTGCGAGTCCGTAATCTTTGACTATTGCTTCCAGAAGCTGGGCCTCGGAAAAATAAGGGTTAAGGATAAAAGCGGTTTTGAATTTCTTCTCCAACTGGCTTAAGAAAAAGCGGCAAAGAGTGGTCTTACCGGTGCCAATCTCGCCGGTCAGGACTATTATGCCTTTACGCTGGGAGACCCCGTAAAGCAGGTGGGAATAAGCCTCTTCATGCTTGCGGCTGGAAAAGAAAAAAGTAGGGTCTGCCGTCACATTAAAAGGCCTTTCTTTAAGGCCGTAAAATTTACAATACATCCTTATCCTCCTTAGGTCATTATAACAAAAAAATTGCTAAAAAGTAAACATTTTAATAGAGAGAGGGATTATTACAGTTGACACCACCGCTTAAATATGTTATATTTTTACACATAGACAGGCAAAAAATCCGTGCAGAAAGTATAAATTACTTTGGGATCATCTATGGAAAATAAAAGGATACATCCCCGCATTGACGCTCATTTGCCGGTACGGATGCAGATAAGAGGCAAGCCTGAATTTAAGCATACCGTAAGCGATAACATCAGCGTAAGCGGTGCCAGACTTATTAATGATTCTTTTGTCCCTTTAAACACCGCACTCCTGCTTGAATTAAAGGTCATGACTAATGTGCTGCATCCGGCAGCGCGAGTAGTATGGTCATCGCCTCTGCCGCATTCAGACAGGTACGGATTAGGCGTAGAATTCACCCGGATCCCGGATGAAGAACAAAATTATTTGTCGGATTACATCAACATGTTATCAAACAAAATATAGGAGAGCTAATTCAAAATGGCAGACACAGCAAATGCACAAGCAGCAGCACCCGGTGAAGAGCAGGTAAAAAACTGCGGCTCCTGCGGAAAGCCGGTAAAAAGATTGAAACGTTTCTATCGTAACGGTAAATTCTATTGCAATAAAGTCTGTTTCAAAAAATGGAAATTAAAAGTAAAAACAGAGGCCGCAGAAGCTGCGGCAGGCCAGGAGCAGAAATGAACCGGCTTAAAGGCAGGGAAAGAAGAAAACACCCGCGCATAGAATCAAGCCTGCCGGTAAATATCATCGCTAACGGCTATGATTTTCAGACATCCACTAAAAATATCAGCTGCCTGGGGGCTTACTGCAAAGTA
>JAKQWZ010000062.1 GCA_029561735.1 Candidatus Omnitrophota bacterium
TATATTTCCGGAAGGTTCCTGCCGGATAAGGCCATAGACCTGATTGATGAAGCCGGTTCGCGCGCAAGGTTGAATGTTTTGATTGTGCCTCCGGATATCAAGGAGCTTGAGGCAAAGGTTGAGAATCTAAGAAAAGAAAAAGAAGCGTTTATAAAAAGCCAGGATTTTGAAAAAGCCGCTGCCTTGCGCGATCAGGAGCGTATTGCCCGGCAGGACCTTGAACGTTTGAATAAGGAATGGTCGCAGGCAAAAGATAAGATGCGGCCGGAGGTCGGTGAAGAAGAGATTGCCAAAATTGTCGCGCAATGGACCGGCATCCCGATAATAAAACTTGAGCAAAAAGATACGGACAAGCTTTTAAAAATAGAGGAAGAATTGCATCAGCACGTGATCGGGCAGGATGAGGCGATCAGCTCCATTGCCCATGCAGTCAGGCGTTCGCGTGCAGGCATCAAAGACCCGAAAAGGCCGATAGGTTCATTTATTTTCCTCGGGCCTACCGGCGTCGGTAAAACATTATTAGCCAGGGCTTTGGCTGAATTTATGTTCGGAGACGAAGATGCCCTGATTCAGATTGATATGTCTGAATATATGGAAAAGTTTAATGTCTCCCGCCTTGTCGGCGCTCCTCCGGGATATGTCGGATATGAAGAGGGCGGGCAGCTGACTGAAAAAGTCAGGCGCCGGCCGTATTCAGTGATACTGCTTGATGAAATTGAAAAAGCCCACCCGGACGTCTTTAACCTGCTTTTACAGGTTTTTGAAGAGGGAAGGCTGACGGACAGCTTTGGAAGAAAAGTTGATTTCAGGAATACAATCATGATTATGACTTCTAACGTGGGCGCTGAATTGATCCGCAAGACCGGCTCGCTTGGTTTTAAGAACCAGAAAGAGGAAGTTACTTATCAGGATATGAAAGATAAGCTGTTGGAGGAGGTCAAGCGCACGTTTAAACCGGAATTTTTAAACCGCGTTGACGATATTATAGTTTTCAGGCCTCTGGTAAAAGAAGACTTGGTCAAGATAATTGATATTGAAATTGCTCATGTTGCTGACAGGCTCAAAGAACAAAAGATATCTATTGAGGTCAGCGCTGAAGCCAAGGATTTCTTGATAGAAAAAGGATTTGACCCGGTTTTCGGGGCGCGGCCTCTTAAGAGGACAATACAGCGTTTTCTGGAGGACCCGCTTGCTTCGGATATAATCTCCAAGCGCATAAGCGAAGGGTCGCAGGTAAAAGTAACGCGTAAAAATGACGAGTTGATATTTTCTTCATGATCCAATTCTTTATCCGCATAGGCAGCAGTATAATTCAGTTCTTCTATTTTATGGGAGGATTGAGTAAATTAGCCTGGGAAGGGATATGGTGGTCTTTTGTCCCGCCGTTTAAAACCCAAAGGATCTTTGAACAGGCAAAGAAAGCCGGAAATGACAGCCTGCCGATTGTTTCTTTGATCGGATTTTTTATCGGTGTTATCCTGGCTTTGCAGACTGCGGTTATGATGCAGAGGCTTGGCTCGGAAATGTACATTGCCAGTATAGTGGCGATTTCCATTGTCAGGGAATTAGGCCCGGTAATAACCGCGCTTGTAGTCGCAGGAAGGGTAGGTGCGGCGATTGCCGCTGAAATCGGCACTATGCAGGTCACCGAACAGATAGATGCCTTGGAGACAATGGCAACAAATCCGGTGAAATACCTGGTTGTGCCCCGTTTTATAGCCTTAAGCATAATGCTTCCGCTTTTAACTCTTTTTTCCAACCTGGTCGGTATAATCGGAGGCTACCTTATCTGCGTTTATAAGCTGGGCATATCTTCAAGCCTTTATATAAATGTTACGCGAGATGCACTGCTTTTTAAAGACCTTTTTACAGGTTTGGCTAAGACTGTTTTTTTCGGCATGATCATTGCTATTGTCAGCTGCTACGAAGGGTTTAATGTAGAGGGCGGGGCTGAAGGCGTGGGTGCGGCAACTACTAAAGCCGTGGTAACCACTTTTATCTTAATAATTGCGGCAGACTGTTTCTTTACGGCTTTCTTTTACT
>JAKQWZ010000068.1 GCA_029561735.1 Candidatus Omnitrophota bacterium
TAAAGCTTTAAGCATGCGTTTATTATATAAGAGAGATCCCTTTAATGCAAGCAAAAAACGGGGTCAGAATTATTTATTTTTTTGGTTGCTCCTAAATAAATAATTCTGACCCCGTTATTTAATTTTCTTAATCAGCGGCAGGCAGAGAAAGCTGGCTAAGGCGGAAATTACAATCAGCCACTTTAATCCTATGGCCGGCAGCATAAAAGCTCCGGATAAATTGCTGGCAATAAGGGCAAGGTTGCTAACGCTGCACAAAAGCGCAAATGAAGTTGCCTCTAATCCGGGCGTTGACTTTCTGGCCATAAAATCCATTACCATGACAAAAATGAACATGCCCAAAAAGCTGTAAATAATGTCATAAATTACTGCGGTGACCGGAGTATAATAAAGATAGCTAATCGTAGTAATTGCTCCTAAAAACACCGACCAGAATATCCATTTTTTCAGGTTAATCCGCTGGCTGAATTTATAATAAAACAATGACCCGGCTATTGAGAATACGGTTGCTATAGTAGCCAGCGTGCCGATCCAGATCTTATTCCACTGGAAAGAATCTCTTTGGATAAAGAATAACGGGGTCCCGAACGAGGGAGAATATCTATAAAGAAAAATAAACAGGCAGACAATCAGCAGTTTTTTATCTGTAAAGAGCCTTTTCATATCAAAGGCTAATGTCTTGCGGCCTCCTGCTATGCCTTGAGGCCGGTGCTCCTTAAAGAAATACGCGGTTACGGCAACCAGAATATAAACCGGGATAAGCAGGAGAAAAGCTTCTTTGTATCCCCATTTTTCGGCAATATATCCACCGCCTATGCCGGTTAAAAGCCCGGCAATAGAAATTGACGCCCATTGAATGCTCTGGATCTTTCCTGTGGCATGGTAAAGTTTGCCTTCAACGCACATTATTCCGTCAACTGTGACATCCCGGAAGGCAGCGCTTGCAGAGGTCGCCATAAGAAGCGTAATAAGCAAAAATACCGGCAAGTGCGCCAGGCCTAAGAATAATGATAAAATGATATCAATCAAAACCGAGATCAGGATCCATGCTCTTTTATTAAGAAACGAATCAATCGCATAACCTATCAGCGGTTTGACCAGCCAGGCAAACGTGGTCATGCTGGAAATGACCATTATTTTCTGGGGAGAGTAAAGCAGGTTTTCTTTAAGGTAATAAAAAAGGCCCTGCGCAGGCAGGGCCTCAATTCCTTGGGTAAAATATATTGAGCTACTTAAAGCGAAGATCCATAATAACCGGTGCTTTGTGTTATTGGGGCTTGGCTGTTGCATCAGCGGTGTTTTGTGCAGCAACTGCCTGTTCTGTTTCAATCGGTGCAGTTGTGGCAGCGGCAGCAGCTATTGGCTGAACTGCAGCTGCAGGCTGGGTTTTTCCAACAGACGCTTTATGCATGATTGACTTGCTCTGCCTTGCAGATAAGACAGCAAGGCTAAGGCAGGTCACAAAAAACAGTATTGAAAGCACAGCGGTTGACTTGGTCAAAAAAGTATTGGTCTTTGTGCCGAACATAGATTCAATTCCGGAGAACCCCGAAACTAATCCGCCGCCCCGCCCTGCCTGGATAAGGATCATAACAATCAGTAATGCGCACGCGATAACGTGTATGGCAATAATAAATGCTATCATTTTTTTACCTCGCTGGAGCTTTTGACTATGCTGGAAAAGGAATCGGCCTTCAGGCTTGCGCCTCCGACCAGAGCGCCGTCAACATCAGGCTGGCCCATTAATTCTTTTGTATTTTCCGGCTTAACGCTTCCGCCGTATTGTATGCGCAGCAGCTCGCCCGTTTGCTTATTATACAGCTTTATGACTAAATCTCTAATAAATTTATGCGCCTCCTGCGCCTGAGCAGGCGTTGCGGTTTTTCCTGTCCCTATTGCCCAGACAGGCTCATAGGCAATAATTATTTTTTCTACCTGTTCCGGGCCCAGGTCTTTAAGGCCTCCTGTAACATGGTCCTCAAGGACTTTAAAAGTCAGGCCTGCTTCTCTGTCTTTGAGCGATTCACCTACGCACATAATCGGGATAAGCCCGTAATTTAACGCGGCCTTTACCTTCTTATTAACGGAATCGTTTGTTTCGCTGAAAAACTGCCTTCGTTCCGAATGGCCGATTATCACATATTTAACCCCTGCATCTTTAAGCATTGGCGCTGATACTTCTCCGGTAAAAGCCCCTTCTTCCTGCCAGTACATATCCTGAGCCCCTAAAGCAATATTTGATTCTATGACTACTTCTGCGGCCTCGCTCAGAGAAGTAAAAGGCGGGCAGATAACTATATCAACTGTTTCGCTGCCCAAATCATACAACTGGCGTTTGAGAGCATTAGCTAGCTCTATTGTTTCACCTATTGTCTTATACATCTTCCAGTTTCCGGCAATTATAAGTTTTCTCATTTATTTTTCCGTAAGCGCTGTGATTCCCGGCAGGTCTTTTCCCTCAAGGAATTCCAGGCTTGCGCCGCCTCCGGTAGAAATATGGGTCATCTTATCTTCAACGCGGAATTTACCCACAGCCGCAGCTGTGTCTCCGCCGCCGATTATCGTAGTCGCCTTAAGGCCGCAGATAAATTCAGCAATTTTTTTGGTGCCGTTGCTAAAGGCATCTGTCTCAAAAATGCCCAGGGGGCCGTTCCAGACTATTGTTTTGGCGTCTTTAAGCTTATTTTCAAAAAGTTTTACTGTCTGAGGCCCGATATCAACCGCGATTTTGCCTTGCGGTATGTTATCCAGGCAAATATCGGTTTTTGAATTAGCGTCAATCTTGTCCACGATAACGTTATCAACCGGCAGGAGTATATCTTTCTTCAGGGCTTTAGCTTTTTCCAAAAGTGTTTTTGCCAGCTCAAGCTTGTCTTTCTCTAGCTTAGAATTTCCGATTTCCTTGCCTTGGGCCTTTAAAAAAGTATAGGCCATGCCTCCGCCGATAATTATAGCATCGCATTTGGGCAGCAGGTTTTCAATAACGCCTATTTTGTCGGAAACTTTTGCTCCGCCTAAAATGACCATAAAAGGCCTTTGCGGATTTTTCAGCGAATCGCCGAGGTATTTAATTTCTTTCTCAAGCAGGAATCCGGCTGCACTTTTAAGATAGTGCGTAACTCCTTCGGTTGATGCATGAGCCCGATGAGCTGTCCCGAAAGCGTCATTAACGTACACATCCGCCAAAGAAGCCAGCTCTTTGGCAAAACCTGCATCGTTATCTTCTTCTTCGGCGTGAAACCTTAAATTTTCCAGCAGGATCACTCTCTCTTTTGAGCTCTCAATTTCTTTTTTTATGCTGTCACCAACGCATTCATTGATGAACTTAACCGGTTCAGCCAGTAAATTTTGCAGCCTTTGGGCAACGGGCTTAAGGCTGTATTTTGCCACCACCTTACCGTCAGGCCTGCCCAAATGGCTTATCAGGATAAGTTTTTTTGCGCCTGCCTCAAGGATGAATTTAACAGTAGGCAGCGTGGCGCGTATTCGCGTGTCATCGGTAATATTAAGCGTTTCATCCTGAGGTACATTAAAATCCGCGCGCATAAGCACGGATTTATTTTTTAATTCAATATCTTTTACGGTTAATTTTGCCATATTAAATTATAGCCCTTTTTTGACGATATAATCGCACAGGTCAACCACCCTGCAGGAGTATGCCCATTCGTTATCATACCAGCCCATGATTTTTACTAATCTAGCATCAATGACTTTAGTCAATTCTGCATCAAAGATACAGGAGTAATTTGAGCCGACAAAATCCTTGGAAACCAGCGGTTCTGTCAGGTATTGCAGTATTCCTTTTAAGCTGGTTTCGGATTCTTTTTTTATGGCTGAATTGATCTCTTCTTTGGTGGTATCTTTTTCAACTACGCAGGTCAGGTCTGTCAAAGAAACATCCGGCGTAGGCACTCTGATGGCCAGCCCGTCCAGTTTGCCTTTTAATTCAGGGATTACCGAACCGATTGCTTTGGCTGCCCCGGTAGATGTAGGTATCATTGAAACAGCTGCTGCACGCGCCCGGCGCAAATCCTTATGCGGCAGGTCCAGTATCTTCTGGTCATTGGTATAGGAGTGGATAGTAGTCATCAGGCCGCTTTTGATCCCGAAATTATCCAAAATTACCTTTGCCATCGGAGCAAGGCAGTTAGTTGTGCATGAAGCATTGGAAATAATATTATGCTTCTTGGGGTCGTAATTTTTTTCGTTTACGCCCATTACAATAGTGATATCTTCGCCTTTTGCAGGCGCGCTGATAATAATCTTTTTTGCCCCGCCGCTGGCCATGTGGCCGATACATTTCTCTTTATCCGTGAAAGCGCCTGTTGATTCAATTACAACCTCAACCCCGTAATCCTTCCATGGTATTTCAGCCGGAGACTTGGCGCTTAAGATCTTAAGTGTTTTGCCGTTTACGATTAACGCGTCTTCTTTTGCCTCTATGCTTGCGTTTAAGGTGCCGAAATTCGAATCATATTTCAATAAATGCGCCAGTGTTTTGGTGCCCACCGGCAAGTCATTCACAGCTACAAATTCAAGGTCTTTTGATTGTTTTGCCAGCGCTGCCCTGTATACTAACCTTCCGATCCTGCCAAATCCGTTAATTCCGATTTTTGTTGCCATTTTTTCCTCCTCTTAGTTGTTGATTAATTTTGGACTTCTCTGATAAATTTTGTTGCAAGTTCCGGTGAAGTCGGGACAATATAAAATCCGGTTCCCCATTCAAATCCTGCCACCCGCGTAAGCTTAGGCATAAACTCTATATGCCAGTGATAGCCCTCATGTGCGGCAGTTTCTCCGTTGGCCGGCGAAGTATGGATAATAAAATTATACGGCATATTGGGAAATAGTTTGCGCAATGAGCCAATCGTATCTTTTAAAATAGAAGCCAGGAAAGGTATCTCCTCTTTAGGCATAAAACAAAAATGCGGAGCATGGTTTTTCGGCAATATCCACAGCTCAAAAGGAAACCGCGAAACAAAAGGAAAAAAAGACAGAAAATACTTATTTTCCATTATGATCCTTTCTTTCTCCTGTGTTTCCTGGCGCAGGATATCGCAGAATATGCACCTCTCGCGGTAATCAAAATATTCGTCCGCACCGTGGATTTCCTCCATGACATTTTTAGGGACCATGGGCAGGGCAATTATCTGGCTATGCGGATGCTCCAGTGATGCCCCGGCGGCAGCGCCAAAATTCTTAAAGAGCATGATATATTTAAAACGCTTGTCTTTCATCAAGTCGCAGCTGCGCCGGCAATACAATGCGATCATACGCTCAACTTCTTCATTTAAAAGATCAGGTATATCTTTATTATGGTAAGGCGAATCAATGAGCACTTCGTGGGCGCCTATTCCGTTGGACATATCGTAAATCCCTATGCCTTTGCGTTCAAGGCTGCCTTCAATCTGCAAAGCGGGGAATTTATTCGGCACAACGCGGTTAAGCCATCCGGAAGTATTTACAGCAGTGTTTGGCTCCCTGATCGCATCTATTTCAGGCGGTGTCATGCCTTCATTTCCGTAACAAAACGGGCAGGCCCCGCCTTTCCAGGTGTGCGGGTCATACTCATAGTCTTTTGGCTGGCTGGGATGGTCTGTGTCAACAATTATCCACCTGCCGACTATTGGGTCCCTTCTTAGCTCTGCCATTGAATATTTTTCCTCTGTTTAGGCGTTAAACCGCAACCTCTCTTAAAAATTTTGCTGCATTTTCCGGAGGCATCGGGCAAATATAGAACCCTGTACCCCACTCAAAACCGGCAACCCGCGTAAGCCGCGGCATAATCTCAATATGCCAGTGGTAATCATTATCTATGCTCTTCCAATAGCCCAATTTCTGCCTTCTGAAAGGCGCTGTATGGATAACGTAATTATAAGCCGGGTCGTTCAGGCCCTTTTTTAATTTTTGCAGGACTATCTTCATTGCCTTGGCCAGGTTCAGGCGCATAGTTGAATCCATCTGAGTGAAGTCGCAGGAATGCTTTTTAGGCAAGATCCAGACTTCAAAGGGAAAACGCGAAGCAAATGGCACAACAGCAATAAAGCCGTCCAGATCAAGCACAACTCTGTCTTTTGTTTCAATCTCTTGCTTGATCATATCGCAAAAGATGCATCTTTCGTGATATTC
>JAKQWZ010000088.1 GCA_029561735.1 Candidatus Omnitrophota bacterium
AAATAGTGAAAGCACTGCGATCCAATGCAGTTTTTCCGCCTTTTGAGCTTTTCCGGCCCAGATAAAAGGCAAAACTAGGCTTAAGAAAGCACAGCTGATAAATACCCAAGAGAATAAGGAAGTAATGAAAATTTCATAGAGCAGCAGATTCAATACCGCTAAAACTATTGCCATAGTCATAACGGTTTTGAGTTGGCCTCTGTTCATGCCCCAGAATACCGCGGCCTCATTAATAAATACCAGCATCCTCTTATACAGATGTACTATGCCAATCTTGCCGTCATATTTGGAAATCTCTTTGGTGGCTTCATCTTGTCCGTTATCGGTAATTAAGGCAAGTACATCGGTTTTTAGGGCTTTGGCAATAGCATTTTTATCGTCAACATCAACTGCATTTTCCCAAATATGCCTGAAATTCGGGATAAACTCCGCGATTAAAGCCGCGGTAATGGCATCGCGGTCTTCTTCCATAATATTATTAAGATCTGCTACTTCAGCTAAAGTTGCCAAGGCGTTCGGGAAGCGTTCTCTTACGTGTTCCGGGTTAGTCAAATTAATTTCCCGTTCGCTTAAGAAAGCAAATAAATCCCAGCAGTTATAATCAACCAGCACATCAGCCAAATGCTTTTTATGGGGAGCGCCCGGAGCGCGGGTGGTAACTGAGGTGAATTCATTATGCTGCTGCATCATTAAGCTGGTGAATAAAGCCACAAAATCGGCGATGATTGCCAAATTCTGTTTACTGTTACCGGCAACCAGATTGCTTTCTATCCGACGGGTAATATATATCAGCATGGTGTGGAATACAGACAACTGGCCGAAAGAACGCGATTTGGTGGTGCCTTGCGGCAGCTGTAAGAACTTATAAATGCCTTTTTCGGTTAGAGTAACCGGTTCCGCGCCCTCTGAAGCGCGCGGGGCAAATCTGATTTCTCCCTGCGCATCGCTCATGGCTGCCTGAGGATTGGAATATATTTCCGACATACTGTCATTGACCACTGTTTCCACAAGGTCTTTTAAAGCATTTAATAATGCCGAACTCTGCTGATCAGTATTAAAGCTTATATCCTCATTGGCCAGCAAAGTTTCCAAAGCGCTCTCACATCTCTGCCGTAAGACTTTTTCCGCTATTAATACCTCAACAAAAACTACAAACTTCAGGTTGGCGGTAATTATCTGGTCAATTTCCTCAGCGCTTAAACCTTCCCTACCTATATTCTTGAATAATATGCTATTGATAAATAATTGCCTATCATTAGCCGCATTAACTGCTTCCGGATAACTGATGAATCCTTTGGCCATCAAATGCCTGAACATTAAGGCACTGCTGGTAAGTAAGTCCTGCGGCAGGGCTTGCGCCAGCGGCAAACCTGTTTCAATTCTCTCAAAAGCCCTATTTTCGGCTAAACGGGCAAGACGCTTAACTAAAATCTTCCACTTCGCGGCATTACCTTTACCCCTTAAATCCATAACTGCGGCAAGCAAACGGTCTAAATCTTCCAAAGTAACTAACCCGGTTGCCATCAGCTGCCTTATCGCTATTGCCGGGCCATATCCGCTCTGAGCATAAATAGCTTTTACTTTAGAGATATTCAGAGCAGCCTGCTTATACCGTAAGCTGATCCCTTCTCTTTTTCTGACAATCAGCTTATTGTCTTTAATCAACTTTAAAATCAGAGCAACTTCATCAGCAGTAAAAATCGCCGACATATATTCAACAAATGCATTTTGCTCATCTGAACAGTCTAATTTCAATTCCTGATCGCTATAAATTGTAAGCAGGCCGATAAGCTCCCTGTGGCTGACAATCCTGTCAGCAATTGACTTTGCGTTTGCCTTATCCAAACCAGCGGCTGATAAAATATTAATTAATTGTTTTTCGCTGGCAGTATGTAAATCTTTCTTTAAATATATTCCGGCAATAACTTTGGCATTCTTTAACCACACCCACAATGCCGGGCCAAGCAGAATCAGCGCTGTCATCACATAAACTCTATTGGCGCTCAAAATTCCCAATAATTTGCTCTGCGCAACCAGGCTTATAAGATGAGTCCCGAATATATGCAGGGTAAGCCATTTAGCCAGCATATCTATTGCCAATCCCAAGTTAGCC
>JAKQWZ010000008.1 GCA_029561735.1 Candidatus Omnitrophota bacterium
TCGAACCAGCGATTATATTGGGCCTTATGGGGTACAGCCTGCAGATGAAAGCGTTGTAAATGCAACTCCAACAGTTTCGCAGCAATTTGGCGTAATAGACAATCGCCCGTTAGCTCCCAGAGATATTAATGGCCAGCCGCGGTCATACGTAAGGCAGCGCGCTGGTTCAGGAGTAACTAGTAACCGCGGGCTTGATCAAGAAGGCAATTATCACCGGTTTTCTCCTGACAGAGGAAATTGGCATGTGGTTCCGGGTGAGAATGGGTTAGCTGCTGGAGCAGGAAGAATCAGTGTTTATATGCCGCCAACAGGCGACCGGGTTAATTTACAAGAGGGAACAGCGCCTGTACAACCTTATAGGGTTAATGATAGGGGGCAATTAATAGATCAGCATAACCGGATAGCCGGGATTATGGATTTACCGGGGGTGGCAGGAGTCCCGGAAAGAGTATTTACTCTTTTTAGGGCTAATGATGGGCGCGGCCTTACAATAGCCGATTCACCAATTAATTATAGGGGAGTTCCGGCAGCAGCTATAACTACAGCCAATAGTGACAGCCGGTTTTTGTTTGTTGCAATGCCGACCCTCTATAATAGAGCGGGCCTGGGAAATTATAATACTGAAGCCGGGCCTTTATTTGCCCGCATGGGAGTAAGGAATGGTTTAGATGTCGCATCTGATATAAGGTTGCCGAATGGCAGCAGGATGGCTTTAGCAGAAGTTAGTAAAATAATCGGTGCGGCAATACCGGATGCAAGAAGCGGTTCCGGCGGCAATTCAGCTAAGAGAGAGCCGATTTATTTCCTGTCAACTTTTGCCGGGCCATCAACCAGTAATTATGAAGCGTATGTCAATTTCTTTGATGCATATTATAAGGTTAAAGATGAGCATAGGCAGAGTGTTTATTTTGGAGTTCCGGATGCCGAGTATCAGAATAAAGTTAATGGTTTAACCCATGGTTATCAGGTACCTCTTGCCTTAGCCGCAAATTCAGCCTTGGTTCAGGATAATCAATTAGTTATACATAAAAATAATCCGCTGGAAGTCAGAGCAAGAAGCATTTATAACGGTCAAAGTAAAATTACTGAAGTATATGCTGATGGCGTGACAGTGATCGGAGGTCCGGTAGGAGTGCTTAATGCCGGGCAGAATATTTCTTTTAGGCCCAATGGTGAATACAGAATTACGGATAGCGCAGGCAATGCGGTTTGGGCTTTCCGCCATATTCAGGGCGTAGGTGATGTATATATCAATAGTTTAGGTAAAGGATATGTTAACAGGGCCGACGGTTTAGTAGCTGTGAGCGATATTGTTAACCAGCGTAAACAAATCTATGATCAGGCAATAGCAGCTGACTTGGGCATTAAGTCTTGGGTAGAACAGAAATATAGCGGTAATGAGAATGCCTTTTTGCGTGATATGACTGACCGGGGGACCAGGATACAGACTATAGTTTCAAACTGGATGGATATCAAGTCTTCTTTTATACCGGGAGGCAGCCGTCGCGCTCCTTCAATACAAGAAGTCGCGGCAAAGTCTGATTTTGGCGCAGGTTATCTTGATTATCGTAAAGGCGTAGTTGCCAGATCGGCTTCAAAGATAGCGGCTTTGGCTGTGGATCTGCAGGGAACCGCCAAAGATTTGAGCCGCCCAACATTTTGGGATCTTGTTCCCGGTGTTCAGTTGTTTACCATAGGCGGCGTAATTTATTTAGATCAGGCGAAAGCGCAAATAGAGAAAGAAGTGAGCCCTTTCATTAGCCGGACACTGGGAAATTTATATCAATTAGGCCGGCAAATGGGTGACGCGTCGCTCCAGGAAAAAGCAATATCTGCTTTTATGGAATTATCAAATCCGGGTAAAGGCTTAACAGCATACGAAGGATATCGCTATATTGTTGATGCCTATAAAGGCGGGGCAGTTAAAGATCCTGTTGCCGCCGGAGAAATGCTTTCCCAGCTTTCCAATGCAGGATTAAATATAAGGGATTACGGGATACAAAATATCGCGGCGTTAGATCAATTAACAACCCGGCAGCGGGCAGATATAGAAGTAAGTATTGCTCTTTGGCAATATCAGCGGGCAGTATCCAGCGAAGCAGGCTGGCGCTGGCTTTCGTTGCCTAAAGTTGAAAACAGCAAACAGGAATTGCAGGCAGCTTTAGGAAGAAACTGGGCGGCATTATCCGATAATTATAGGGCATTAGTGGTACAAGAAGCAGGTGCTTTGTCGCAGGTTTCATTAGCAACTAATTCTGATAGATGGGCTTGGAATAACAAATATGTGATTGGTGCTGTTATTCCGGGATCAAATTTACAATCCAGAAAAGCCGATGCCCGGTTTTTTAATGTATTGAATTCCACACTTATTGATGTAAACGGCATTAAAGATCCACAGGCTCGCAGCCAGGCAATAGCCGGAACACTTGAAGCTGTGCAGACAGCAGTAGAATATGGCGCATTGCATAAAATAGGGCAGCCGGATTCTTCTAAGCCCGGAGCTCCAAGAGACCAGTTGATCGATGAGGCTGTCAGAGGCGCAAAAGATAGCAGCTGGATTGCTTTCTTACAGTCGCAGATCAAGAATTATTATGATAATGAGAGAGAAGTAAGCCAGTCTTGGGCAGCAGATCGCCGACAAGGCGGATGGGCGGCTTTTCAGGCAAGGACGTATGAGTTTGGTTCTTCAATTGGAGAACTCTATGCATTAATACCGAATATTATTTCGCATTCTTTTGCCACTGGCATAGAAGGGGCGTTCTATAAAGCCGGCAATGATTATGTGGATAGAGTTAGATTTGAAAATATACGCGATCCCAGGCAGGTTTTGGCGGCAGGAGCAAGCATAGCCACATTGGCCATACCGTTGGCCAGCAAAATTACAAGCACATTGTTGCCGGCAAGCCTTTCAAAAGTTACAGTAGGTTCTCTCTTAGGTTCAGCTACTGATAAGTTTATGAAAGGATTAAAGGCAAGCAGCAATCCAACAGCAAGAGTCATAGTTTCTGTTAGTGCAAAAACCGCAGGTTATTGGGATAGAGTTATTGTCCCGGCGTATATAAAGGCAGTGACTTTTGGAGGCAAACTTGATCTTGCCTCGGGGAAATTGATCCCAGGTACAGCCAGGGTTGCACCTGAAATAGGAACTAAGATCTATCAATCAGGTTTGGGTTTTGTTGGCGGCACTGGTGGTGCAATGATCTATAATGCCCACTCTAAAGAAGAATCTCGGGTTAATCCATTGGAAGTAGGAACAGCATTTGCTTTGCTGCCGTGGGTGAAATACGGTTTAGACAAAGGGCTCCCAGCCGGATTGCGCGGTATGGGCGGCATAATTAATAATAAAGCTGTTTTAGGCCGCTTGCCCGCGCCAACAGCTGCTTTTATAGAAGCCCATCCAACTTTAACCGGATTTGCTGTTCTTTATCCGGCAAGCACAGGGTATGTTTCTCTCACAAATCATTGGAATACAGTAGGGTTTATAAAAAATCATCCACGTCTTGCAGGAATTGTGGCATTGCATAATGCTATCTCTATGCCCGGCAGGCAGGTTTGGACTACAATAGGCTCTTTGACCGGGAGAAATTACGGCGAGATTGTAAATCAAGCAGATAAAGCGGAAACAGCGGCATTGATCTTAGGCAACGGTACTAATGGGCCGGCTTTTGGAAAAGGAGCTCTTGGTTTTGTCCCTGGATTTGCAACCGGATATACGAAATATTATCTTGGCGCGCCGGGATTAGCCCTGAATTTGGCCGGAGATTTAGTTAGAAGCTGGGCCAATGGCCATTTGCTACCGCAGGAAACAATAAATGCATATAAGAGCGTGCTTCAGGCAATCCAAAAGCAGGCTGGCAATATAGATACCACAACTCCTTTAGCTTCTCCGGCTACATTAGGTTATCTTGTAGGTGCATTGCATGGTTCAAATAAGGCGTTTTCTCAAGCAGGTGCATCTTTGCGTAACTCGGCAAATACTTTAAGCGCAGCCCGCGGCACCACAACAGTGATTGATGGCGCAACCGCAGTTACTTTTGCAAGCCGTTTAGACAGGATGAACTACTCTTTCTTAAATTGGTCAGCTGGAAAACTATCGGCAATGCCGGGAATTAATACTGCTAACGTTGGTATCGGCCTGGGCATTCCTCTAATGAAACAAGGACAGAATACTGCGGTTTTACGTCAGGCCGTGACAAACATGAGCTTGAATTTTGACACTATAGTCAAAACTTCTTTATTGGTTGAAGGTGTTTTAGGTGTAACAGGAGCAGCCGGAAAGTGGATAGGTACTACCCGAGCCAGCCGTGCTATCGCAGCAGCAATAGAAAGATCTCCAGGCAGTACGCAGGCCCTGGGATATGGCACAATGGCCGCAGGAACAGCAGCGTATTTTCTGGGCACTAACGAAAAGGTGCGCGAGCGCATCGGTGGAGTACGCGCAAATTATCTTGCTAACGGCGGGTTGTTAGTTTTTGCTTTAGGTTCAGTTGTTACTCTTGCCGGCAGAGGCGTTGCTTTGAAAGGACTTGATAGCTGGGCAAAAGGATCAGCTTTACGTGTGTTTTATGCCGGGCAGCGCCGCTTTTGGCCTAATGCAGCTATAGGGGTTCCCGGAGCAGGAGCTTTTTATTACGGTCTGAAGAAAATGGTTATTGATCCTAAGGTCGGAGTTTATGCGCCGGTCAGAGATGCGCAAGGCAATATAACAGGCGCAAGACGGCTCACGTATGAAGAAGCTAGCTACCCGCGGTTATTTGCAAAAGGGCAGCAGG
>JAKQWZ010000055.1 GCA_029561735.1 Candidatus Omnitrophota bacterium
AATCCGTCTTTTTCGCGGACTATAGGCAATAAATTGATCTGCGCCGGAAAATACAGGTCTTCGGCCATCTGCTTTATGATCACTGCCTGCTGCGCATCTTTTAAGCCAAAATATGCCGAATCCGGCCTGATAATATTAAAAAGTTTGGCTACCACAGTAGCCACTCCCTTAAAATGCCCGGGCCGGGACCTGCCGCAGAGCTTATTGCTGATTCCTTCTACATTAATATATGTCTTGAATCCTTTCCCGTACATCTGCCCGGAGCTGGGAAAAAATATTGCATCTACTTTCTCTTTAGAACAAAGAAAAACGTCTTTTTTAAGATCCCGGGGGTATTTTTTCAGATCTTCTTTGGGGCCGAATTGCGCAGGATTTACGAATATGCTGACCACTGTCACGTCGTTTTCCTGGCAGGCCTTGCGGATCAGGCTTAAATGCCCGTCATGTAAAGCCCCCATTGTCGGGACTAGGCCTATTTTTTTACCCGATTGCTTTTTTTGCGCTGAAAACTGCGACATCTTTTTTATATCTCTAATAATAATCATATAATCTCAATCAGCGGCCTTAAAACAAATTCACGCTCAAATACTTTTCTATGCGGCACTATTAAGCCCGGGCTGTCTATACGCCTGGTGCCGTAAAACAGGATATCCAGATCAATTACGCGCGGGCCGAAACGCACGGTTTTCTTCCGGCCCAATGATTTTTCGATTGATTTTAATTTCTTTAAGAGTTGGAATGCGGAAAGGGATGTTTTTATTTTTGCTGCGCAATTTTGGAATTTTGGCTGGCCCAATGGGCCGCCTTGCGGATCAGTTTCAATAATACGGCTCACTTTAATCACTTTAGTGCCTTTAAGACAACCAATCTCCTGAACGGCTTTTTTGATATTCTGGCGCCTGTTGCCCAGATTAGAGCCCAACCCTACATAACAGACATGCATCAAAATATTTTTTTTAAGCGCTCCAGCGCTTGCACCATACGCTCTTTAGGGACTGTCAAGGCCATCCTGATGTAACCTTCTCCGTATTTGCCGAAACCGACTCCCGGCGTAGCCACTATATCGGCTTTATCCAGCAAAACAGCGGCAAAATCTATTGATTTGGATTTAACCGGTATCTTAATCCAGATATAAAAAGTGGCTTTGGGCTTATTTACTTTCCAGCCTAATGCATTTAAGCCTGATACAAGGCAGTCCCTTCGTTCCTGATAGAGCCGGCACATATCTAAAACGTACTGCTGCGGCCCTTCAAGCGCGGCAATTCCGGCTAATTGGATAGCCGTAAAAATTCCTGAATCTATATTGGATTTAACCTTTGCCAAAGCCGAAATCAATTTAGCATTACCACAGGCCCAGCCCACCCTCCATCCGGTCATATTATAGGTTTTGGAAAGTGAATGGAATTCAATTACGCTGTCTTTAGCGCCTTCTACTTCTAGCATGCTCTGCGGTTGATAACCGTCATAACTCATCTCGGAATAAGCCAGGTCAGAAACCGCTACCAGTTTATTTTTTACGGCGAACTTAATAGCATTGCTATAAAAATCCTTGCCGGCAACTGCACCGGTTGGGTTATTCGGATAATTTATATAGAGCAGTTTCGCTCTTTTACGCACGCTAAAGGGGATTTTTGTGAAATCGGGCAGAAACGCATTCTCTTCCAGCAAAGGCATAAGATGCACCCTGCCCCCTGCCAATATTGTGCCGCCTTTATACGGCGGATAACACGGGTCAGGCACCAGTGAATAATCGCCATTATTCAAAAACGCCACAGGCAGGTGCGCAATGCCTTCTTTTGAGCCGATCAAAGGCAGAATTTCTGTTTCGGGGTCAAGCGTAACATTAAATCTTCTTTTATACCATCCGGCAATAGTCGAACGCAATGCCGGCATACCCTGATCAAGCGCATAACGGTGATTAACCGGATCCTGCGCTGCTTTATACAAGGCCTCTATTATATGTTTGGGCGTGGGCTGATCCGGATCGCCTATCCCCAGATCAATGATATCCCTGCCCTGTGCCCGGGCTTTTCTTTTAGCCTTGTCTATCTCTAAAAACAGATACGGCGGAAGTTCAGATAATTTTTTTGACAATTTAAACATATTACCCTTTCAAGACATCCTGCATAGAATACAAACCAGCAGGTTTATTAAATACCCATTTTGCCGCTTTTAGAGCTCCCAATACAAACAGGTCGCGCGTATGCGCCTGATGCCTGACTTCAATACGCTCGGAATTCCCGCAGAATATTACTGTATGGTCTCCGACAATATCGCCAAGCCTTATGGCATGCGTAGGTATCGCTTTATTTGTTGCTTGAGCCAGAACCTCGGCAAGCTTCTTAGCTGTGCCCGAAGGAGAATCTTTTTTGGTTTTATGATGCGCCTCAACAATTTCAATACTGTATTCCGGGCCCAGTTTTCTGGCGATTTCAGGCAAAACAGAAAATAAAACATTTACCCCTACAGCCATATTGGGAGAAAATACCACCGGGATAACTTTGGACACTTCTTCCACTTTCTTTAACTGGGCGTCGGTTAAACCGGTTGTTCCTAATACAAGAGGTTTTTTATATTTTGCCGCATAATCAAGGTTAATATCCGCTGCTTCCGCAGCTGTAAAATCAATGAATACATCAACCAGAAAAAGTCCGTCAGGGTTTGAAGATATCTTGACCTTTCCCAATTCCTTGCCTATTTGAGGGATGCCTTTGCGCTCAAGCGCAAAATTCACCTCAAAATCTTTATCCGCGGCAGCCAAATCAAAGATCCTCCTGCCCATCTTTCCGCAGACTCCGGCAATTCCTAATTTGATCATCTTATACTCCTTGCCCAGAAAGGGCAACCCACCTTGCCCAATTTGATGGGCAAGTGTATGCTTTCTGCATAACCGGCGCAATACCTGTCATGCGCCGGGTGTTCTTAATAACCCGTATTCTCTGAGAGCTTTTTTAAGTTTTTCTAAATTTTCCGGATACATTTCGCACATCGGCAGGCGAAGGTCCGGTTCGCACATTTTCATCAGGCCCATCGCGGTCTTAACCGGAATAGGGTTGGTTTCGATAAATACCGCTTTGATCAAAGGCATCAATTTATAATGCAGTTTACGCGCATTATCAAGGTTTCCGTTTTCAAATTCTGCAACCATTTGGGCAACATCAGAAGGGGCAATATTCGCCACAACTGATACAACCCCGGTTCCGCCTATGCTTAAAACCGCCAATGTCAACGCGTCATCCCCGGCAAGCAGTTCAAAATTAGCCGGGCAGAGTTGTTTTATGCGCGACATCTGGTCAATACTGCCTGAAGCTTCTTTAACCGCAATAATATTCTTGCAATCCCGGGCCAATCTTGCAATTGTCTCCGGTTCAATGTTGACCGCTGTGCGTCCGGCAATGTTATAAAGCATCATCGGGATATTTGCACATTCGGATATGGCTTTAAAATGCTCATAAAGCCCTTTTTGCGTCGGCTTATTATAATAAGGGGAAACCTGAAGAGACGCGTCTGCGCCCACTTTTGCTGCGTGTTTGGTCAGCATAACTGCTTCTTCGGTTGAATTAGAGCCGGTACCGGCTATTATCTGAATCCTTTTTTTAGCCTGTTCAATAGATATCTCTATAACCCGGTCATGTTCTTCAAAAGACAGAGTAGCTGACTCTCCGGTTGTGCCGCAAGGCACTATCCCGGAAGTCCCGCTTTTAATATGAAATTCAACAAGGTCCCTTAATTTTTTTTCATCTACTTTGTTGTTTTTAAACGGCGTGACAATGGCTACAATCGAACCCCTAAACATGATAAACCCCCTGGCAAATTGTGTTTACTTTTCCCTCAAGCCAGACATCGCTGAATTTATTCAGCCTGAATTTAAAATAAACTTTTAAAGTTTCGCCGCTTTTGGTGGAAACGCTGATATCATTACTGCAGAATCTGCCTGACTTAACAGCTGAAATCAAAGCAGACGCGGTAACGCCTGTACCGCAGGCAAGCGTCTCATCCTCTACCCCTCTTTCGTAAGTGCGGACCTTTATTTTATCCGGGCTGACGATTTCTACAAAATCAATATTAGCGCCTTTTGGCGCGAATATCTTATGAAAGCGCAGCTGCCTGCCTAGAAAAAATACATCTATTTTTTCAAGTGAATCCACAAAAACCACTGCATGCGGAACCCCGGTATTAATAAAGTTAACCCTCATGGCCCGGCCTAATTTAACCGCCAGATCCAGCTTAAGGTCTTTTGGCTCAGTCAACCGGATCTTAACTTTATTGCCGTTGATTACCGATTTAATAATCCCGGCTTTTGTTTCAATATTTACTTGTGCCTTGCCTGCC
>JAKQWZ010000025.1 GCA_029561735.1 Candidatus Omnitrophota bacterium
AAATTTTTCTCGTCGGAAATCCTAATGTAGGAAAAAGCGTAGTATTCTCGCGCCTTACCGGGGTGCATGTTATATCGTCAAATTATCCCGGTACTACAGTAGAAATAGCCAAGGGATATCTTCTGGCAGGCGGAGAAAAAATCGAAGTAGTGGATTTGCCCGGGGCATATTCTCTGGAACCGAACTCCAGTGCCGAGAAAGTCACGTTTTCGTTGCTGAATGAGCTTCCTAAGTCTGACATAGCGGTAATTAATATCCTGGATGCTACAAATCTGGAAAGAAACCTGCTTTTGACTTTGCAGCTTATAGAGGAGGGCTTTGGGGTCATTGTCTGTTTGAATATGTGCGATGAAGCAGGCCATAAAGGGGTCAACATTGATATTAAAAAGCTGGAAGAACAATTAAACGCTCCGGTTATCCCTACGTGTGCCGTGACCGGCTTAGGGATTAAACCTTTGATTGAAAGGCTTAAAGAGGCTGTTCCACGATCAAGACAACGGCTTAATCATGAGGATCGTTGGAAAGAAATCGGCTTGATCGTAGAAAAAGTACAGCATCTGGAGCACAGGCATCATAATTTGCGTGAAATATTGGAAGATGCTTCAGTACGCCCTGTAACAGGATTGCTTATGGCGTCCGGGGTTATATACGCTTGTTTTAAAATTGTCCGGTTTATCGGCGAAGGTATAATCAATAATATAACTGACCCGGTATTCTTTAATTACTACCGGCCTTTATTAGAAAGGATATCTGTCCACTGGCAGGAGGGTGGATTCTGGTTTCATCTCTTAATCGGCGACCTGATCAATTCCAAAATTGATTTTAAGCAGTCGCTCGGCCTTTTAACTACTGCGCCTTACATTGAATTCGGAATGGTCTTGCCTTATGTCGTGTCTTTTTATTTTATCTTAAGCCTTCTTGAAGATATAGGGTATCTGCCCCGTTTGGCTATTTTGTTAGATAATCTTCTGCACAAGCTTGGCCTGCACGGATTTGCCATTATCCCGGTATTGTTGGGGTTTGGCTGTAATGTCCCGGGTATTTTATCAACCCGGATCCTGGAATCAAAAAGAGAAAGATTTATTGCCTCTACCCTTATTTCTATCGGCGTGCCTTGTGTGCCTTTGCAGGCAATGATATTCGGGCTTTTAGGCGCTTTCGGCGGGTTCTATGTCGCAGGGGTTTATGCGGTATTATTTTTCCTGGTTGTGGTTATAGGGGTAATTTTGAACCATACAGTAGCCGGATACAGCCCGGAGTTTCTTCTGGAAATACCGCCTTATAGATACCCCCCGATGTTTACGCTTATTAAAAAACTTTATTTTCGCGTTAAAGGCTTTATCGTTGAGGCTGTGCCGGTTGTTATGATAGGGGTGCTGGTGATCAATATCCTGCTCTATTTTAGATTATTTGATCTGGTAACCAATATTTTTGCCCCTGTTATTAAAGGCTTATTCGGCCTGCCCAAAGAAGCTATTATTGCATTGCTAATCGGGTTTTTCAGAAAAGATGTAGCCGTAGGAATGCTGGCGCCTCTGGCATTGACCGCAAAGCAATTATTTATTGCCGCTACGTTACTGGCGGTGTCTTTTCCGTGCGTAGCTACTTTTGCTGTCCTTTGGAAAGAACTGGGTTTTAAAGACCTGGTCAAGGCTGCTTTGATTATGATACTGGCCAGCATTATCGTCGGGAGCACGCTTAATTTTCTAATATTGCGTTAAAAGCTTGACAAATTTAATAGAAGTGGTTAAATAAGAGCATAATTTGGCGGGGAGGTCGTTCAACGGCCTGAGAGTTCTGCTAATGCAGATTACCCTTAGAACCTGATCTGGATAATGCCAGCGGAGGAAAGATGCGCAATTCATTTTACCCTTATGCCTGCGGCATAGGGGTTTTTTATTTAAGAGGCCCGCCTTTCGGTTATTTGAGTGTTGGACCACCGTTAATGAAAAAACAACAGGAGGAAATATGTTCAAACGAATAACCGAAGCGCAGGTAAGCAGGGCTATTGTAACCGAGTTTAACCGTTGGTTTTTAGATTATATTATTTCTGATGTGATAATTATTGGTGGGGGCCCAAGCGGATTAATTGCCGCCAGGGATTTAGCTTCGGCTGGCCACAAAACATTAATTATTGAGAGCAACAATTATATCGGCGGCGGTTTCTGGATAGGCGGATACCTGATGAATCCTTTGACTTTCCGTGCGCCGTCACAGGAGATCCTTAAAGAGCTTAAAATCCCGCATAAAGAAGTAGAGAAGGATTTATTTGTAGCCGACGGCCCTAATGCCTGCTCAAAATTAATTTCAGCAGCTTGTGATGCCGGAGCAAGAATACTGAATATGACTAAATTTGATGATGTGGTGTTGCGTAATAACCGCGTTGAAGGCGCTGTTATCAATTGGACTCCGGTGTCAGCCCTGCCGCGGGCGATAACCTGCGTTGACCCGATTTCACTGGAATCATCACTGGTTATTGATGCTACCGGCCATGATGCTTGGGTGTGCAAGAGCTTAGAAAAACGCAAATTGATGAATTTCGATACATTCGGCCCGATGGATATTAATACCTCTGAAGACGCAGTGGTAGAAAAAACCGGAGAGGTTTTTCCGGGGTTGTTGGTTTGCGGTATGGCAGCGGCTACTGTTTTTGGCTTGCCGCGCATGGGCCCGACATTCGGGGGGATGCTTTATTCAGGCAAGAAAGTTGCTTTACAAGCAAAGAAAATATTATCGGAAAGGCTAGAGAAAGTACCCCAGTTGCTTTAATATCTGGGGATTTTCCTGCCATTTTGGTTCAACCTTGGCAGTAAGCTCAAGGTAGATCTTTGTTTCAAGCAGTTCTTCAATTTCCTTGCGGGCTTCTTGCCCTGCTTGTTTAATCAGGGATCCGCCATGGCCGATGACCATTTGTTTGTGGTTTTGCCTTTCCACTAAGATTACCGCTTTGATATAGGTAAGAGCTTTGGAGCGTTCGGTTATCTCATCAACGATAACCGCAAGCGAGTGCGGGAGCTCTTCGTGCAGGCGGGTAAGGAATTTCTCGCGGATAATTTCGGATATGGCTAAACGGCGCGGGAAATCAGTAAGAATTTGCGCAGGATAATAAGGCTCGCCTTCTTTTAACTGCGAGAATATTTCCTGAAGCAGGCGATCTGTATTCTCGCCTGTTTTTGCCGAAATAGGAACGGAGATTACCAGCGGGTTTATTTCAGGCAGGATTTTTTGCCAGAATTCCAAATAGTCTTCGGTATGGCCTTTGCCTTTATCAATTTTATTTAAAGCCATAATCACCGGGGCTTTACTGATTTTTAGCTGCCGGACAATATTTTCTTCTTCTTCTCCGGGCTTACGCGTTGTATCGGCAATATAAAGAACCACATCGGTAGAATCCCTGGCTTGGATAACCGCATCATTAAGGTATCTGCCTAAACCGTCTTCGGGGATATGCATTCCCGGGGTATCCACAAAGACGATTTGTCCGCGTTCGTCATTGTAAACTCCACGGCATTGAAATCTGGTGGTTTGAGGCACGCTGGACACAATACTCACCTTTTCTCCCAATAGATAATTCAGGAGGGTGGATTTTCCCGTGTTTGGCCTGCCGATTAACGCTACAAATCCGCTTTTCATTCTATAATTATAGCATATTTTAGTACAGTTTGGTATTATTGGTAGTATTTGGATTTAGGATTTCTATTTAAATTTGAGTACTTTAGCCTTGCCATTTAAATGGGGGCATGTTATCATATTCACAAGCTTATTCAATAAGCAGTAGATAAGGGGGGCTAATGGCTACAATTGAGGATTTTAAAAAATTAGAGCTGAAAGTCGCTGTAATAAAAGAAGTTACCGAACATCCAAATGCGGACCGGTTATTTATAATTACTCTTGATTTAGGCGATAGGACTAAACAGGTAGTTGCCGGTATCAGGGCATCTTATCAAAAAGAGCAACTTATCGGAAGGCAGGTGGTAGTAGTGGATAATCTGGAGCCTGCTATTTTGCGAGGCGTAGAAAGCCAGGGCATGATCCTTGCAGCTTCGGATGATAACGGTATTTCCGTAGTATCTGCGGACCGGGCAATGAAGCCGGGGAGCATCGTAAAGTGATCAAGAAGTTTGTCCCTTCAGAAATCTGCCTGGCTTGCCAAGGCTGCTGCCGTTTTAAAAACATTGATAGCACCTGGTCAGTTGCGCTTTTAGACAGTGATATAAAGCGTTTATTAAGGCACAATATCCCTCCGGCGTTGATAACCCGGGATAAGAGAGTCGCCCTTGAACCCGCAAAAGGGGAAGAATATTTTTTCTGTTCTTTTTTAAGGCGGGATAATAACTCTTGCCGGGTTTACAGCTTTCGCCCCTGGGAGTGCCGTTTGTACCCTTTTTTAGTCCAGAAAAAAGACAATAAAACTTTTTTAGCAGTTGACCTTAACTGCCCGTATGCCCGGAGCCGCTTTAGAACCATAGATTTTAACAAGTATACTCTTTATTTAAGGCTTCTTTTAAACAGCCCGCGCTATCTGAAAACTCTTAAATCAAATCCGCATATTTTTCAGGAATACGCCGGGACCGAACTTATTTCCGAAATTAATATTTAATAATGAAAAAAAACCAGCTTAAATTAAAAGACCGTAGCCTGTTCGATGAATTTATTTCCGCTTCGGCACACGAGTTATCATCCTATTCGTTTGCAAACATTTATATCTGGAATAGGCTTTACAATATTTTCTGGGAAATGTTTGATGCAAATCTGTGCGTATTTTTTCAGGATAGGCTGGGGTGCTTTATGAATATTGCCCCACTAGGCAAATATCTCAGCCCTAAGGCGCTGAGCCGGTCGTTTGCTTTGATGGATAAACTCAACCGTAACACGGATATATCCCGTATTGAAAATATCGAGCAGGATCAGTTGTTATTTTTTAAGGGGCAGGGGTTTGATTGCGCGCATAGAGGCAATGATTACATCTATTCAAGGCTGCAGCTTGAGCAGCTTTGCGGATCCGGATTTAAATCCAAGCGTTCCTCGGTAAATTATTTTACCAAGAATTATTCTTACAGATACCTGCATTTTTCCAAAAAGTACGCAGGGGAGTGTTTAAAATTATACAGGAAATGGAAGAACACCCGAAAAACCCAGGGGCGCGAACCTCATTATGCATGGATGCTGGAGGATAGCCTGGGCTGTTTTAAAAATGCGCTGGGTTTATATAATAAGCTTGGCATAGAAGGAAGGGTTGTCTTGGTTGAAGGGGAGCTTAAGGGTTTTACTTTCGGATACCGGCTTAACAGCGATACTTTTGTGATCTTGTTTGAGATAGCTGACCCGGAGATAAAAGGGCTGGCGCAGTTTATTTTCCGGGAATTCCCGGCAGAGTTAAAAAATTATAAATTTATAAATGCCATGGATGATTCAGGGTTGGAGAACTTGAAAAAAGTAAAATTGTCGTATCATCCCGTAAGGCTTGCCCCTGCTTATTGCGCAAACAGAAGAAATGCATAGGAATATTAACGAGGTAGAATTTACCATATTTGATACCGAGACCACCGGGCTGGAGCCGCAATCCGGGGACAGGGTGGTTGAAATTGCCGGTATCCGTTTTAAAGCGGATAAACAGATAAGTAATTTTCACTCTCTGGTAAATCCGCACCGCCGGATCTGTGAGGCGGCAGCCAAAGTGAATAATATTACCGAGGATATGCTGATTAGTGCCCCGGATATCAAAGATGTCCTGCCGAAATTCCTGGAATTTGCCCAGGGCAGCTGTATGTGCGCCTATAACGCTCCTTTTGATATGGATTTTCTGGCTAATGAGGCAAAATTGATAGCCATGCCTTTTCCCGACAACCTTGTGGTTGCGGATGTATTAAGGATGGCCCGCCGGCTGGTGCCTAATTTGGAGCGTTATGCCCTCTGGTTTGTGGCCCAGAAATTTGAGATTGAAAGCAGGCAGACCCACCGCGCATTTTCTGATGTTGAGCTGACCTGGGAAGTTTTTAAGAAACTGCGCGCCATACTTGAAGAAAAGTCTATTGCCGATTATGCCAGTTTTATCAGTTTATTCGGCATAAAGGGCGCTGTTTTAGACGATATCACTAATCAAAAAATAGCCAAAATCCAGGAAGCAATGGATCTGGGGGTAAAAATAAAGATAAAATACCTGGCTTCTACAAGCGCAAGCATAACCGAACGTATAGTTGAACCTTCCCAGATACGAAAAGAATACAACAGCGCTTATTTGATAGGTTATTGCGATTTAAGAGAGGATGAGCGTTTATTCAGGATCGATGGGATACTGCATCTGGAAATCATATAAGCTGAAAAAAGGCGCCTTTGAGCTCTTTGAAAACCTGAAACCGGAAAGGGGAAATTTTTTATTTGATTCAAGCCTGAATCAAGATAAAGAGCTGGGCAGGCATTCTATTATAGGCAGCCAGCCGTTCCATATTTTGAAAGGAAACGGTTTTGGGGTCCTGGATAAATTAGGAGTCCTGCTGGATAAATTTAAAGTAAAGCAGGGGCCTCTGCCTTTTTGCGGCGGCGCAGCCGGATATCTTGCTTATGATACAGGTAATAATATTGCGCGGTTTTATTTTGGTTTCTATAATAAGGCGTTGATATTTGACCATATAACGGGCCGGATGCACCTGTATAGTTGCGGCGCTCCGGAAACCAAAAGCAGCCTTTCTAAAAAACTGGCAAAAGAGAATTTCAGGTATTTAACGGATTTACTCTCCGGGCTTATTTCCGGAAAAAACACTGTAGCAGTCGCGGCAGATAAAAAGATCAGGCTGAAGTCAAATTTTTCAAGGACAGCCTACCTGAAGGCCGTTAAGAAAGCCAAGGAATATATCCGAAACGGCGATATTTATCAGGTTAATCTTTCACAGCAATTCAGCGGCTGTACAGATATGTCTGCCGTGCAGATATACCGCAGGTTAAGAAAAGAAAGCCCGTCATATTTTAGCGCTTTTTTTGATGCCGGAGAATTCCAGATTATCAGTTCTTCACCGGAGAGGTTTTTAAAAGTTGAAAATTCGCAAGTCAGTACCCGTCCGATGAAAGGTACGCGCCCGCGCTGCGGCCGGGCTCTCAGGGATGGCTTGTTAAGGCAACAGTTGTTAAGGAGCGAAAAAGATAAAGCAGAATTATTAATGATAGTTGACCTTGAGCGTAACGACTTGGGCCGGGTTTGCGATTATAATTCAGTTAAAGTCTCCAGCCTTCGTCAGCTTGAAGAATACAATACGGTTTTTCAGGCCACGGCTACTGTTGAGGGCAGGCTGCACAAAAATTTTGACAGGATTGACCTGATTCGGGCAAGTTTTCCGGGGGGCTCGGTCACCGGCTGTCCAAAGCTGCGTTCCATGGAAATAATTAAAGAGCTGGAAAAAACCGGCCGCGGGATTTATACCGGAAGTTTGGGTTTTTTAAGTTTTTGCGGAAAAATGGATATGAATATATTGATCCGGACCATTCTTAAAAAAGGCAGGAAAGTTTATTTTGGCTGCGGAGGAGGGATTGTTGCTGACTCCCGGCCTCAGGCAGAGTACAGTGAGACCCTGATAAAGGCAAAGGCGATAGTCCGTTCGCTGGGAGGTGGATTCCGATATGGAAGAAAAAGCGTTTTTTAACAATAAGCTCGTAGATATAAAACAAGCCAGCCTATTCGCAACCAGCCCTGCAGCCTTGTATGGTATTGGCTTGTTTGAGACTATGCGTTCTTACGGCTCAAAGATAATTTATCTTGATGAACACCTGGAAAGAATCAAGAGATCTGCCCGGCTGATTAGCCTGAAAATACCTTATCCGGCAAAAAAGATCAAGGAGCAGATTGCCGCGATAGTAAAGGCCAACAAACTGGATGACGCCTATGTAAGGCTTACTGTATGGAAGGAGTCCGATAGCAAAAGCGCGGTCCTTATCTGCGCCAGAAAATATAAACAGTTTCCTAAATCAAAATACGCCCGGGGGTTTTCCTGCATGGTCTCTTCGCTAAGACAGAATGAGGGTTCGTTTTTATCCCGGATAAAATCCACGAATTACCTTTTTCATTTAACAGCCCATCTTCAGGCAATAAAAGCCGGCTTTGATCAGGCGCTTATTTTGAATAATCAGGGGTATATCTGTGAATCCAGCCGGGCAAATATATTTTTGGTTAAAAACAAAGAGATCTTCACGCCTAAGCCGGAGAGCGGATGCCTGGAAGGCATTACCCGCCAGGCAGTTTTGGCGCTGGCCAAGAAAGAGAAAATCGCCTGCCAGCAGGCAAATTTTACTTTACAGGACCTGTATAATGCGGATGAAGCCTTTTTAACCAATTCTCTGATGGGTATAATGCCGGTTGGCTCGATTGAGGGGATTAAGATTGCTTCTGCCGGCAACGATTCCATTACGAGCCTGCTTATGAATAAGTACAGGAAATTATTAAAAAATGCGCGCTAATATTATAAAACCGGCTTTTAAAATTAAAAGGCCGGTATTGGCTTTTGGTTCGCAGTCTAAAAATACTCTTTGCTATGTAGGCAGGAGCGCAGTTTGTATCAGCCGGGTGCATGCGGATTTGAACAATCCGAAGGATTTTATTGAGTTTCAAAAAGACGCGCGCCGGTTTTTAAAAAAGAAGCCGCAGGCGATTGCCTATGATTATCATCCGGAATATTCTTCTTCGTCTTTCGCCCTTTGCCTTTTGCCATTTTCGGAGAAAGCGTTTCCGGTTTATCATCATCATGCGCATATTGCTTCATGTATGGCTGAAAACGGGATAAAAAACCAAAAAGTACTCGGTGTTGCTTTTGACGGAACCGGCCTGGGGCAGGATAACGCGATATGGGGCGCAGAGTTTTTGTCCTGCGATTACGCCGGCTTTAAGCGGCTGGCCCATCTGAAAGAAATACCTCTTGCCGGAGCGCAACAGGCAATATACCAGCCGTGGAGGCTGGCTGCGTTTTGGCTTTATCAGGCTTTTGGCAGCAGATTTTCCGGATTAAAGGTCAGCTGGCTGGATAAGCTAGACCTGAATAAATGGAGAATAATCAGCAGCGCTGCGCAAAAAGGCATTAATTCGCCCCTGGCTTCCAGCGCAGGGAGATTATTTGATGCTGCAGCAAGCCTGATATTAGGCAAGATGCATGCTGAATATGAGGCGCAATTGCCGATAGAATTAGAAAAGCTAGCGGTACAAGGGGCAAGGGGCAAGGGGCAAGAAAAAAATTTAGCGTATAGCTTCAAAATAGAAAAAGATAAAGAGCAGTATGTGATTGATCCGGCCGGGATATTCAAGGGGATTATCAGCGATCTGAAAAAAAGAAAACCGAAAATAGATATGGCCTATAGGTTCCATTTTACCACAGCTGTAATAATAAAAAAGATGGTTGTTGTCTTAAGGAAAGAAAACAGGATTAACAAAGTTGTTCTTTCGGGCGGAGTGTTTCAAAATAAACTTTTGCTTGGAATGATCAGGGGCATGTTAAATAAATCCGGTTTTGAAGTATTTTGCCATAAACAGTTGCCGCCTAACGACGCTTCGCTTTCGTTGGGGCAGGCGGTGATTGCAGCTTTTAAGGGGTAGCTATGTGCCTGGCAATTCCGATGAGGGTAGAAAAAATAGAAGGTGATTTTGCCAAAGTTGAAGCGGGAAAGTTTTTGCGCACCGTTAATGTGCAGATGCTACCCGGGTTAAAGCGCGGAGACTTTATTATGGTTCACGCCGGTTTTGCCATTGAAAAACTTTCCCCTGAAAAAGCGCGTAAAACCCTGAAGATGATCAGGGGCGAGGACTTGGAATGAAATACGCCGAAGAATTTCAAAACCGGGAGTTGATAGATAATGTGTCACGCAGGTTATCTTTAATAAATCCCGGAGGCAGGATTAAGATTATGGAAGTCTGCGGGACGCATACGCAAAGCTTTTGCCGTTTTGGCCTGGGCAGGCTTTTACCGGAGAATATTTCGCTTATTGCCGGGCCGGGGTGCCCGGTTTGCGTCAGTTCGCAAGGTTATATTGATGCAATCATAAGGTTGAGCCGCAGCCCCGAAGTGATTATTGTGACTTTTGGCGACATGCTGCGCATTCCGGGAACGGATTCCAGCCTGGAAAAAGAAAGAGCAAAAGGAGCGCAGGTCAATATTGTATACTCTCCGCTGGATGCTTTGACGATTGCCAAGGCCAATCCGGGGAAGAAGATAATCTTTCTGGCAGTGGGTTTTGAGACCACTGCGCCTGCGTATGCTTTGACCATATTAGCCGCCAAAAAACAGAAATTAAGGAACCTGTTTTTTTATTGCGCGTTAAAGTCTATTGCCCCGGCAATTATCCATTTACTTAAAGACGCAAGATTGAACGTCTCGGCTTTTTTATGCCCGGGGCATGTCAGCGCGATAATCGGTTTAAAACCGTATGAGATTGTAGCGAAAAAATACAAAAAGCCCTGTTGTATAGCCGGCTTTGAGCCGTTGGATATTATGGAAAGTATTTATATACTGGTAAGGATGCTGGCCTTAAGGCAGCCTGCAGTAGCCAATGAGTATAACAGGGTAGTCAGCGGAACCGGTAATATATCCGCCCAGAAAAATATCGCAAAAGTATTTGAAAGTTCTGCAGCCAACTGGCGCGGGCTGGGGACCATACCTCAAAGCGGCTTGAGGCTTAGGAAAAAATATAAAGATTTTGATGCTGCCCGGGTCTTTGCGTTAAGCGAGAAGAAGGAAAGAATAAGAAAGTTTAATAGTTGCAGGTGCGGTGATATACTAAAAGGGATAATAGCGCCTGATGCCTGCAGCCTGTTTGGCAGGCCGTGTTCGCCGGATAATCCCTTAGGGCCGTGTATGGTTTCGCATGAAGGAGCGTGCAATGCGTATTTTAGATACCGCAAATAAAAAAAATAAGGCACAAAAATGGTTCGTGCTGGGGATATTGCTTATTTTGGCCTTGTCGGGCTGCAATCAGAGCCAGGAATTGGACAAAGCCAGAAATTATTCTATGGCCGCGCAGAAGAATTATGAACAGGCAGTAAAAAAATACCTGGATTTGGCTGCTAAGAATAGCTCTGATGAGAATTTGCGTTTTGAATTGGGCCGGTTGTATTATTCCCGCGGGGAATTTGATAAATCAATTGAACAGTTAAAATCCAGTACTATGCCGCAGGCAAAGAAGATTTTGGCTATATCGTATTACCGTAATGCCGATTACGCCTCGGCGCTTGACGTGTTTACAGGCACAGGAGAGCATGACGACGAGTTTTTGTATTATTGGGGTTCTACCTGCGAAAAACTCAACCTTTTTGATAAGGCCCTTAGCGTCTATGCAATGATTGGCTCTGCTCCCTATAAGGACATGGCTTTAGCCCGGATAAATTCAATAGAGAATAAAGGCGGCCTTGCTTTGGCTAAAGACCTTGACAGCCTGGCTAGAAAAGTAATTGCCGCAGCGCCGGATGAAAAGAACTATCCTCAGGCAGGGGCCCTTATTCTTTTCTGCGATGAAAAAGTAGAGATCACCGCACAGAATACCAGTGTATCCAGCCTGCATTATATCATTAAGATTATCAATGAAAGAGGCAAGGAGGAATTTGCCGAGACCCAGATAGGTTATGATTCTACTTATGAAAGAGTGGAACTTGAATACGCCCGGGTGATAAAGCCTGACGGCACGGTTGCCGAAGTCGGAAGCCGCCATATCCGGGATGTTTCCCGTTACCTGAATTTTCCTTTATATAGCAACGCGCGCGTGTTTATAATTTCTTTTCCGGAAGTAGCCGAAGGCTCGGTTATAGAATATAAAGCCAAAGTTTATTCCAATTATCTGGTCAATAAAAAAGACTATGTTACTGCCTATCCGGTGCAGTCAGCAGAGCCGATTTTACAGGCTTATTTTTCAATTTCCCTTCCCAGCGACAGGCAAATCCATATAAAGCTGTTAAATCAGGAATATAATAATTTTTCAGCCAAGCTTCAGCCTGCGGTCAGTAAAGATGCCGGATTGAACTTATATGCCTGGAGCTTCAAAGATGTGCCCCAGATAATTCCGGAGTCAAGTATGCCGCCTGATTGCAAAGTCAATCCGGCGATATTGATCTCAACTTTTGATTCCTGGAAAGCTGTATATGACTGGTGGTGGCCTTTGGCTAAAGATAAGATAAACGCAGATAAAGATATCAAAGCCAAAGTTAAAGAACTGATCAAGGGCGCTGCCACCGAAGAGGCCAAGGCAAGGGCGATATATAATTATTGCGCGCAGAAGATCCGTTATGTTGCTGTTGAATATGGGCAGGCGGGGTATGAACCGCATGCCGCAGAACTGGTATTCAGGAATAAATACGGCGATTGCAAAGACAAGGCAATACTTTTAATAACCATGCTTAAAGAGGCTGGGATTTCTGCCTGGCCTGTTTTGATACCGACAAAAGAGTTGTATGATCT
>JAKQWZ010000029.1 GCA_029561735.1 Candidatus Omnitrophota bacterium
TCCTGTCTTATCGGTTATGGTGATTATAGTATTATTAAAACTGGCCTGGATATGCGCGATGCCGGAAGTGACGCCTTTAGCTAGTTTTTTCTTTTTTGCTTTATCTTTTGTGGCCATCTAGTGACTTTCCTCCTAAGTTTACTTCTTTGCCGCAGGTTTAGCCGATGGTTTTGATTCGCTCGGCTTCATTATCATAGTTGCGTTTTTACGCGGGCCTTTCCTGGTCCGGGCATTGGTCTTGGTGCGCTGGCCTCTTACCGGCAGGCCCTTTTTATGGCGCATACCGCGCCATGAGCCGATATCTACAAGGCGTTTGACATTCTGCTGGGTATCCCTGCGCAGGTCTCCTTCAACTTTGTAGCCGATTTTTTGTATTGTATTGGTGATGCGCGAGATCTCATCTTCCGACAGGTCTTTTGCGCGTTTTTCTTTCGGTATCCCGGCTTCTTTTAAAATGTCAGCAGAGAGTTTTTCGCCCACCCCGTATAAATAACGCAGGCTTACATCGATCCTCTTTTCTTTGGGTATATCAACACCTAGAATTCTTGGCACCTAATCCTCCTATCCCTGTCTCTGTTTATGTTTAGGGTTAGAACAAATAATGCGGTTTATGCCGCGCCTTTTAATGACCTTGCATTTATCGCAGATCTTTTTTATGGAAGCTTTTACTTTCATTTTATCCTGTATGTTATCCTGCCCCGGCTTAAGTCGTAAGGCGAAAGTTCAAGCTTTACCTTATCCCCCGGAAGTATCCTTATAAAATGCATGCGCATTTTACCCGATACATGCGCCAGCGCCACATGGCCGTTTTCTAATTCTACTCTGAACATTGCGTTGGGCAATGCTTCTATAATTTTGCCTTCTGTTTCTATAAGTTCTTCTTTTGCCATATTCAGTCAGTCAGTATTACAGGCCCTTTTTCGGTTATAGCTATAGTATGCTCAAAATGCGCTGATAAAGAGCCGTCTTTAGTCACTGCTGTCCAGCCGTCGCCAAGTATGTTGGATTCCCATCCGCCGGCATTGACCATCGGCTCTATTGCCAGGCACATGCCGCTTTTTAACTCAGGGCCCGTCCCGGGTTTTCCGAAATTCGGTATTTCCGGGTCTTCGTGAAGGCTTATTCCTATGCCGTGCCCGACGAATTCTCTGACCACGGAAAATTTATTATCTTCAACGTATTTTTGTATTGCCCATGAGATATCGCCAAGCCTGTTTCCGGGCACGCATTTTTTAATGCCCATTGCCAGGGCCTCTCTTGTCACATTGAGCAATTTTTGAGCTGCTGGGCTGATTTGGCCCACAGCCACTGTCTCGGCAGTATCGGTAAAGAAACCCTTATTTTTAATCCCGATGTCTATTCCCACGATGTCGCCGTCTTTGATGGCTATTGCGTCCGGTATCCCGTGCACAATCACGCTGTTTACTGAAGTGCAAATACTGGCCGGGTAATCGTGGTAACCTTTAAATGCCGATTCTACGCCTGCTTTTTCAAATAACCGGTCTGCTATTTTTTCCAGCTCCGCCGTGGTTATGCCAGAGCGGACCGCTTTTTTTATTTCTTGCAAAATTCCGGATAATATTTTTCCGGATTCAGACATTACTTTTAAATCCTGTTCAGACTTTAGCAGGATCATTATATTCTTCTACCAGTTGCACGATTTTATTCAGGACTACCCCTGCATCTAAATCCGCATTGATCCGGTGAAGTTTATTTTGCTTTGAATAATACCCAATCAGTTCCTGCGCCTCTTTATTGTATACCTGTATGCGGTTTTTTATTGTGGCTTCTTTATCGTCCGGGCGCTGGTAGAGCGCTTCACCGCAGGCGTCGCATGTATTTTCTTTCTTAGGCGGCATATTTTGCATATGAAAGAGCGCGCCGCATTTACTGCATACCCTTCTGCCGGAAAGCCGCTGTATAATTACCGCTTCGCTGGTTTCCAGGTAAACCACAAGATTTATTTTTTCCTTACCGGGCAATTCTTTATCCAGTGTCTCTGCCTGCGAGACATTGCGCGGATAACCGTCAAGGATATAGCCGTTTTTGGCATCAGGGTGTTTAATCCTGTCAAGGAGCATTTGGCTTACCAATCCGTCAGGGACCAGCTCGCCTTTATTCATGTAATCTTTGGCTTCCATGCCCAGCTTAGTCTGGTTTGCTACATTCTGCCTTAATATATCGCCGGTAGATATGTGCACCAAGGCAACTCTTTTAGCCAGATTCTTTGACTGCGTTCCTTTTCCTGCTCCCGGCGGGCCTAATAAAACCAATCTCATTATCTTCTTCCTTTAATTCTGGCACCCTTGACAAACCCTTCATAATGATGCATTAAAAGGTGCGATTCAATCTGTTTTACGGTATCCAGCATTACTCCGACGATAATCAGTATACCTGTGCCGCCGAAGAAAGATGCCACTAAATACGGGACTTTCAGCCAGGCCATGATAAAGTCAGGGAATATCGCTATGAAAGCTATAAAAAGAGCGCCCGCTAAAGTGATGCGGGTCATGATGTAGTCCAGGTATTCGGCAGTAGACGCTCCCGGCCTGATGCCGGGAATAAAGCCGCCGTACTTCTTCATATTCTCTGACAGGTCCAGCGGATTAAAGACTATTGCCGTATAAAAATAACAGAAAAATATAATCAGGAGCGCATAGACCGAGCTGTAAAGAATATGGCCTCTGGCCATCCCTTCGGCAAACCTTTGAAAAGTCGGGTTTGGTATAAATGACGCCAAAGTCGCCGGGAAAAGTATTATTGATTGAGCAAAGATGATGGCGATGACGCCCGATGTATCTACCTTTAACGGTATATATGTGCTCTGCCCGCCGAAAACTTTTCTGCCTACAATCCTGCGCGCGTACTGCACCGGGATTTTTCTTTGGCCTTGAGTGACTAAAATTACGGAAAATACAACTGCTACCAGAAAGAACAGCATTATCGGCAGTTTCCATAACTCAATTGTCGTGCCTGCGCCTTTGGAGGCGAACATCAGCGTAAACAGCTGATGTATTGCCGCCGGGATCCTGGAAACTATACCGGCTGTGATCACCAGCGATATGCCGTTTCCTATGCCTTTTTCCTGTATCTGTTCCCCCAGCCACATGATGAATATTGTGCCGGTGGTCAGTGTCAATACGGTAAGTATCCGGAATCCCCAACCGGTCTGCAGGACGATCATAGGCATGTCGCTCATGCCGCCGCCCCTTCCAAGGCTCTCCAGCCATAAAGCTATAAAGAACGATTGTATCAGCGATAAGATTACCGTGCCGTAGCGGGTAAACTGATTAATCTTTTCGTGCCCTGCTTTACCCTCTTTGGCGATCTTTTCCAGCGCAGGTATGACAGCTGTCAATAACTGTAAAATGATCGAGCTGGAAATATAAGGCATTATTCCTAAGGCGAAGATGGTCAATCTTTCCATTGCGCCTCCGGAAAACATATTGATGATTCCGAATAACGCCCCGCCCTGGGATTTGGATACCTGATTAAAGAACTGTGCTAATGCCGCTCCGTCGATTCCCGGTGTCGGCACATAACAACCGATACGATAAACCGCTATTAATGCAAGCGTTACCAGCAGCCTTTTTTTCAGGTCCGGTATTTTAAATGAATTGGCTAATGCGCTAAGCATTAATTATTTCCGCTTTTCCGCCTGCTGCCAGGATCTTTTCCGACGCCTTTTTAGAAAAAGCGTGTGCCTGTACAGTCAGGGCATGTTTTAGGTCTCCGTCTCCGAGTATCTTGACCGGCCTTTCTTTGTGTTTTATCAGGCCTTTGGCTTCCAGTACTTCGGGAGTGACCGGAGATTCTTTGATCTTGGTCAGATTTTCAATGTTTACCAACTGAAATTCCTTTTTAAAAATATTGGTGAACCCTCTTTTGGGGATCCTGCGGATTAAAGGCATCTGTCCGCCTTCAAATCCCATATAAAAATGCCTTCCTGAACGTGAGGTCTGTCCCTTGCTGCCGCGGGTAGATGTTTTACCGTGCCCTGAACTTGAACCGCGCCCTTTCATTTTTTTTCGTTTGTGTGCGCCGTGAGGGATTTTCAGGTTATGCAGCCCCAGAGCGGTTTCGGTATGAGCCGGGCTTTTTACTTTCTTTGCTGTTTTCTTAAGCGCTTGTTTTTTCATTTTTGGTGGTTTTCATATTTGCCAGGCCTTCCAGCGTGGCTTTGATTACATTGACAGGGGTATTTGATTTCAAGCATTTAGTAAGTATGTCTTTTATCCCTGCGGCTTCGCATATCGCCCTTACCGGCCCGGAGGCTATAACGCCGGTTCCTTCTGATGCGGGCTTAAGCAGTACTTTAGCTGCGCCGTATTTGCCGATTATCTCATGCGGGATAGTTGTGCCTTCAAGCGGTACGGTGACCATGCTTTTTTTGGCATGGGTAAGCGATTTTCTGATCGCATCCGCAACTTCATTGGCTTTTTCCAGCGCAAACCCTACATGGCTTTTACTGTCTCCGACTACTACCAGCGCGCTGAAGCGCATCCTTCTGCCGCCTTTGGTGGTTTTAGAGATCCTGTTGATGGATATTACCTTTTCTATATATTCCTGCTGCGATTGTTCGATCTTTAATTCGCGCATATTAGAACTCCAACCCCCCTTTTCGTAAAGAATCGGCAAATGTCTTGATTCTGCCGTGGTAGAGATAACCGGCTCTGTCAAAAATTACCTTGGAAAAACCTTTATCTTTTGCCTTCTGAGCTACAAACTGCCCGAAGAAATCAGCTGCCTTGATGTTTCCGGCGTTGGGGAATTTGCTTTTTACGTCTTTTTCCATTGTGCTGACGGTCAGCAAGACCTTATTGTTTGCGTCGTCAATAAGATGCGCTGATAAGTTGTTCAGGCTGCGGTGCACTAACAGGCGCGGGCGTTCTGTTGTGCCAACGACCCTGACAGTGAATCTTTTATGCCTTTTCTTGCGGGATATTTCTCTTTTTTGATTATTCATAATTATTTAGAGGTTGCGCCTTGCGCTTTTCCTACCTTCTTTTTGATAAATTCTCCTGAGAAACGTATGCCCTTGCCTTTGTAAGGTTCAGGCGGGCAGATTTTACGTATTTTGGCCGCTACCTCTCCGACCATTTCTTTATTGATGCCGCTTATTATAATAAAAGTCGGCTTGGGTGTTTCTATTTTGATGCCTTCGGGAATAGGAAAATTAACCGGGTGCGAGAATCCCAGCTGCATATTCAATACCTTGCCCTGGACCGCAGCTTTGTATCCTACGCCGATAATCTCCATTTCTTTCTTGTACCCCGCGGTTACGCCTATGAACATATTGGCGATCAGCGCCCTGTAAAGGCCGTGTAAAGAACGTTCCAGTTTGGAATCCCCTTTTCTCGTCACAAACAGGCTGCCGTCTTTGACCTCAAAATCAATACGGTAATCAGTATTCAGGTCAAGCTTGCCTTTTGGGCCTTCCACGTGGACGCGGTGGTCTTTGATATCAAGTTTGACTTCTTTTGGTATGCTTAGAGCTTTTTTTCCTATTCTTGACATAATTTTTACCAGATATAACCGATTACTTCTCCGCCTGAGCCTGTTTCCCGCGCAGCCGTGTCAGTGGTTATTCCTTTTGAGGTTGATATTATGGCTAGCCCTCTGCCTCTTAAAACATGCGGCAGTTCTTCTTTGTTTACATATTTGCGCAGGCCCGGTTTTGAGATACGGATTATTTTCTTGATCGCCGGCTTGCCGTTAGGCATATATTTCAGGTATATCCTTAGAACACCCTGTTTTTTATCTTCAATCAGTTTCCAGTCATTTATATACCCTTCGGATTTAAGGATATCTATGATTGCTTTTACGATTTTAGACGCCGGGACATCCAGATTTTCCTTCTTTGCCATATGGGCATTGCGTATCATCGTGAATACATCAGCTATTAAATCGGTTCTTGACATTTTCTCCTCTTGAAATTTTGCCTACCAGCTTGCTTTTTTTACGCCCGGGATGAGCCCTTGCCTGGCAAGTTCCCTGAAGCATATACGGCAGAGCTTAAACCTTCTTAAGAAACCGCGCCTTCTGCCGCAGATAGGGCAGCGGTTATATTTGCGCGTTGAAAACTTGCTCCCCCTTTTCCATCTGACTATTTGAGATGTCTTTGCCATAGACTATTCCTGATTACTCCTTATCCTTTTTAAAAGGCAGGCCGAACAGTTTTAGTAATTCCTGCGATTGTTCTTTGGTTTTGGAATTTTTTATCACAAAGGTTATGTCCATTCCCTGCACACGGGTTACTTTATCAAAATCTATTTCGGCGAATATGCTTTGTTCGGTTAATCCCAGCGTATAGTTGCCGCCTTTATCAAAAGAATTCGGCGGCACCCCTCTGAAGTCGCGGATCCTCGGCATTGCCACTGAGATCAGCCTGTCCATAAATTCATACATCATTGCTTTTCTTAAGGTTACCTTACAGCCGATCGGCTGGTTTTGTTTTATCTTAAAATTTGCAATTGCCTTTTTTGACCTTCTCATTATCGGTTTCTGCCCGGTAATCTGCCCTAGCTCTTCGATGGCCTTCTCTATTATCTTTACATCGGCAATGGCTTCGCCAACACCCATGTTTACCACAATCTTTTCTATTTTTGGCACAGCCATGGGGTTTTTTAAGCTGAATTTCTTCATCATTTCCGGCACAATTTCTTTTCTGTATTGTTCTAACAATCTGGGTATCATAATTAAATCGCCTCTTTGCAGGATCTGCAGATTCGCGTTTTGGTACCGTCTTTTAGCCGGGAAAAACCCACTCTCGCGGGCTTGTCGCATTTTTTGCATACCGGCATAATATTGGCTATGCTAATGGATGATTCAATTGTAGTTATTCCGCCTTTTTGGTCCTGCTGGGTTTTGCGTTTGGCCTTTTTGACCATATTGATGCCTTCAACCAGCGCCCGGCAGGTAAGCGTATTGTATTCTAATACCTTTCCTTTTTTTCCGGCGTCCCTTCCTTTTGTAACCTGCACTACGTCGCCTTTAATTATCTTTTGCATTTTATATTACCTCTGGAGCCAAAGAGATGATTTTGGAAAAATTTCTGTCCCTTAATTCTCTGGCAACCGGGCCGAAAACCCTTGTTCCCCGCGGGTTAGACTGCGCATCTATAAATACGATAGCGTTATTGTCAAACCGCAGCATTGAGCCGTCCGGCCTTCTGATAGGATGGGTGGTCCTGACTACTACCGCCTTTCCCACTTCGCCCTTTTTTACAATTGCCTCCGGCGCAGATTCTTTGACGTTCACGTTGATGATGTCTCCGACAACAGCGAACATGCAGTTCTTTTTTCCCAGAACGCCGATCATAGCAACTCTTTTTGCTCCGGTATTATCAGCTACGTCTAAAATGCTTCTTAACTGGATCATTTTTCACCTTCTGGTTTCTTCTCTATCACGGGATCTTTAATCTCAATAGCCGGCGCAGCTTCTTTTTGAATGATTTTTACCAGGCGGAATCTTTTGCCTTTTGACAGCGGCCGGGTTTCTTCGATCAGCACTACGTCTCCGATTTTGGCAGCTTGTTTCTCATCGTGCACTTTGAATTTATTTGATTTTCTGACTATCCGGCCGTATTTCTGATGTTTGGTGGTATGCATTGTGCGCACTACTATAGTTTTCTGCATCTTATCGCTGGTAACCGTGCCGGAAAAAGTTTTTCTTTTTGACATTTTATTATTTCTCTTTTTTTGTTGTTTTCGTTTGCCTGAGCAGCGTTTCAATACGGGCAATATCCTTTTTAATGCTTGAGAACATATGCGGTTTTTCAACCCTGCCTGTGTAACGCTGGTTATTGAGCTTAAAGAGTTCTTCCTTTAGGGATTTTTCTTTAGCGATCAATTCGTCGTTTGAAAGATTTTTAAGTTCGGTTATTTTCATCTTATCTATGTGCCCGGGTTACGAATTTTGTCCTGATCGGTAATTTATAAGAGACCAGCCTGAAGCAGGCCCTGGCAAATTCCAAAGGCACGCTGCCCAACTCAAAAAGCACCCGGCCTCTTTTTACCACAGCCACCCAATGGTCAATATCGCCCTTGCCTTTTCCCATGCGCACTTCAGCGGGCTTTTTGGTAATAGATTTGTCCGGGAATATCCTTATCCACATCTTGCCGCCTTTATTCAGCTGACGGGCAAGGATAACGCGCGCAGCTTCTATCTGGATATTCTTTACCCAGCCGTTTTCCAATGCCTTAAGGCCGTATTCGCCGAAAGCAATTTCAGTGCCGGTAGTAGCTACGCCCCTGCGCTGGCCCTTTTGAAGTTTACGGTATTTTACTCTTTTAGGCATCATTGCCATAATTTATTCCTTTTTTGCTTCTTCTGTTTCCTGCGTTTCAGAATTTTGCTGTAATTGAACGGGCGTGCGTTTAGCGATAAGGATGTCTCCCTTGTAAAGCCATACCTTTACTCCGATAAGCCCGAAAGTGGTCAAGGCCTCGCCAAAGCCGTAATCAATGTCCGCCCTTAATGTCTGTAAAGGCACTTTTCCCTGCCTGTATGTTTCGCGGCGGGCAATCTCTGCTCCGTTGAGCCTGCCTGAACAGGAAACCTTGATGCCTTTTGCGCCCTGTTGCATGGCATTTTCCATGGCTCTTTTTGTTGCCCTGCGAAAGGCTATTCTTTTTTCCAGCTGCATAGCGATATTGTCCGCGATCAGCTGCGCGTCGCATGCCGGGGTTTTTACTTCTTCTATATCAATTGCGACCTCTCTTTTTACCATGCTGTTTAAGTCTTCGCGCAAGCGTTCAATGTCAGCTCCGTGCCGGCCGATAATAAGCCCGGGCCTGCCGCTGTAAATACGGATCTTTACCTTATCGGCGAGGCGTTCAATGACCACCTTGGACACTGCCGCCTGTTTAAACCTTGTACGGATAAGTTTGCGGATCTTATAGTCTTCCTCAATAAGGCCGGCGAAATCCTTTGGTTTAGCAAACCATCTGCTATTCCAGTTTTTTATGAATCCGACCCTTACGATAAACGGATGAACCTTTTGGCCCATTTTGGTATTATCTCCTTGCTATTTTAGCGCCGGTATTATGCTTTTAAATCCAGCTCTAAGCTGATGTGCGAAGTCCTTTTTAATATCGGAGCAGCCCTGCCGAATGCAGCTGCTTTGAACCTTTTCCAATGCGGGCCGGAATTGCAAACGGCCTTTGATATATAAAGTTTTTTTGAATCTATGCCTTTGGTTTTGGCATTGGCAACTGCGGTCTTGAGCACTTTTAAAAGAGTCTCTTTAGGCCTTTTATCTAAAAACGATAATAATACCCGCGCTTCCTCAACGTCTTTACCGCGGATCAGGTCAATAACCTGCCTTACTTTTCTTGGTGCCAGCCTTACATGCCTTGCCTGCGATTTAGCTATCATAATTTTTTATGTTTTTTCTACAGCTTTTTTAGCTTTTACGCCGCCGTGTTTCCTGAATATCCTTGACGGAGAGAATTCGCCTAATTTATGCCCGACCATATTTTCCGTGACAAATACCGGTATGTGCATTTTTCCGTTATGTACGGCAAAGGTGAGGCCGACAAAATCCGGTATTATAGTGGAGCGCCTGGACCACGTCTTGATTGATTGGCGTATTCCCAGCCGCTTATTGTTGTTAACTTTTTTTAATAATTTCTCGTCTACGAACGGGCCTTTTTTTAACGAACGGGGCATATTTTATTTCCTTCTTTTTACGATAAATTTATCCGAATATTTAGCTTTGCGCCTTGTCTTATATCCTTTTGTCGGCATACCCCACGGAGAAACAGGGTGCGGGTTGCCTTGCCCTGATTTACCTTCACCGCCGCCGTGCGGATGGTCAACCGGGTTCATAGCCAGGCCGCGCACATGGGGCCGCCTGCCGTACCAGCGGTTTCTGCCGGCTTTGCCGATGTTAACGGCATCATGCTCAACGTTGCTTACCTGCCCGATAGTGGCATGGCAGTCTATGTTAATGATCCTGACTTCGCCTGAAGGCAGCCGTACATGGGCAAATGATTCCTCTTTTGCCATTATCTGCGCGCTGGAACCGGCAGACCTGACAATCTGTCCGCCTGAACCTTTGGCCATCTCTATATTGTGTATTAATGTTCCCGT
>JAKQWZ010000032.1 GCA_029561735.1 Candidatus Omnitrophota bacterium
TATTTCTTCATCCAAGGCATCATCTCTCTCAACTGCTTTCCTACCTGCTCTATCTTATGTTCATCGCCGGCTTTAAGCAGGCTGTCAAAATTCTTTCTGCCTTCTTCGTTCTCCTTAATCCACTCGCGGGCAAACTTTCCGCTCTTAATTTCTTTTAAAATTTTCTTCATAGTCTTACGGGTACGTTCATTGATAATCATCGGCCCCCGGGTAAGGTCTCCGTAGCAGGCAGTGTTAGAGACCCTGCGCCTCATTCCGCTGATCCCGAATTCCTGAACCAGGTCCGTAATGAGTTTTAATTCATGTAAAACTTCAAAATAAGCAATCTCCGGCTGATAACCTGCTTCAATTAAAGTATCAAATCCGGCCTTGATCAGCTCGGTTACGCCGCCGCAAAGGACTGCCTGTTCGCCGAAAAGGTCCGTTTCAGTCTCCTCTTCAAAGGTAGTCTCAATAACGCCTGCGCGCGTAGCCCTTAATGCCTTAGCGTAAGCAAGGGCTAATTGTTTTGCCTCTCCTGTTGCATCCTGATAAACCGCCACTAAGCTCGGCACGCCTTTGCCTTCTTCGTACATCCTTCTAACTAACGCTCCCGGCCCTTTAGGCGCAACCATAAACACATCCACGTTTTTCGGAGGTTTTATCTGTTTAAAACGGATATTAAACCCGTGAGAAAAACAAAGCGCTTTTCCTTTCTTTAAATTTGGCTTAATGCTGTCCTGATACACCTTGGCCTGGACATGGTCTTGAGTAAGTATCTGAATGATATCCCCTACCTTTGCCGCTTCATCTGCGGAAACCGGGACAAATCCATCCTGTTTTGCGAGTTCAAAATTATGTGAACCGGCGACTTCAGACACAACCACCCTGACGCCGGAATCTTTTAAGCATAATGCCTGTCCGCGCCCCTGAATGCCATAACCGATAATCGCCACTGTCTTATCTTTTAATAAATTCAGATCCGCATCGTTGTCGTAATAAATCTTGGCCATTTCGTTCTCCTTTCTTAGTTATACTGCAATTGCAATTTTTCCTGTCCGGATCAATTCTTTTACGCCAAACACCTTTAAGCCGTCTAATAACTGTTTGATCTGCTCTTGCTCGCCGACAGATTCAATAACAGCCGTATTCTTGCCGATTTTAATGATCTTTCCCAGGTATTTTTTTAGCAGTTTTTCTATCCTGGCTTTGTTTGCCGGTTTATAATTTATTTTAACCAGCACAAGCTCTCTTTCAGCGTGTTCTTTTTTAGTAAAATCAATAACCGTTATAACATCAATAAGCTTGTTCAGCTGCTTCTTGATCTGCTCAAGTATCTTTTCATCTTCTGCCTGGACCACAATAGTCATTGCAGAGATCTGCGGATCCAGAGTCTCAGAAACAGCCAGAGAAGCAATATTATACCCGCGGGCGCTGAATAATCCTGCTACGCGCGCAAGGACTCCGAACTTATTTTCCACCATCACAGCTATTGTATGTTTCATCTTATGCCAGCCCGCCTATTATTTTGTTGATCGCCTCGCCCGCAGGGACCATAGGGAAAACATTTTCTTCCTGTTCAACCCTGAAATCTATAAACACGGTATTATCTGTCTTGATCGCTTTTTCAATTGCCGGGCGCACGTCTTCTTTTTTAGTAACGAGGATCCCTAGCGCGCCGAAGCTATCGGCAAGCTTTACAAAATCCGGGGCGGTAATACAGACCTGAGAATAACGCCTCTTATAAAAAAGTTCCTGCCACTGCCTGACCATACCCAGGTAGCCGTTATTCAATATCGCCACTTTCACATTTATTTTATTGCAGACGCAAGTAGCCAATTCCTGGATATTCATCTGGATTGAGCCGTCGCCGGCTATATCAAAGACTATTTTATCCGGATACGCCAGTTTTGCCCCCATGGCCGCCGGAAAACCATAACCCATAGTACCAAGCCCGCCGCTGGAAATGAATGTGCGCGGATGGGAATATTTATACCATTGAGTCGCCCACATCTGATTCTGGCCGACTTCAGTAGTAATAATTGCCTCACCCTTAGTTGCCTGATCTATCTGTTCTATGACATACTGCGGCGGTATAGCTGCGCTTTTATCTTTATAAAAAAGCGGGTATTTTTTCTTATAAGCGTCAACCTGCTTAAGCCATTGTGAAGTGTTGGGCGGATTTTTTAATTCTTCAAGTATCTGGCCCAAAATATTCTTGGCATCACCGACAATCGGAATAGCCACCGGGATGTTCTTGCTGATTGAAGAAGGGTCAATATCAATATGTATGACTTTGGCCCCCGGGGCAAACTTATCCACCCTGCCGGTAACCCGGTCATCAAAACGCGCACCCACTGCCAGTATAAGGTCCGACTCCATTATGCTATGATTAGCGTAGGCTGTGCCATGCATGCCCAGCATGCCTAATGAAAGCGCATGCCTGGCCGGAAAACAGCCTATGCCCATCAGAGTCCAGGTAACCGGGGCATTTATTTTCTCGGCTAATTCTTTTAATTCCAGATGCGCACCAGATGTGATAACTCCGCCGCCGGCATAAATCAACGGCCTCTTTGCCTGCTTTATCAGGCGGATAGCTTTTTTGATCTGCCCGGGATGGCCGAAATATGTCGGTTGATAACTGCGTATATTTATTTCTTCAGGCCAGACAAATTCAGTGTCCGCCATTTGCACGTCGCTGGGAAGGTCAATAAGCACCGGGCCGGGCCTTCCCGTAGAAGCAATATAAAATGCCTCGCGGATAATCCGCGCCAGGTCCCTTACATCTTTAACAAGATAATTATGTTTAGTGATCGGGCGGGTGATCCCGGTAACATCAGCTTCCTGAAAAGCGTCATTGCCGATCAGCATGCTCTTGACCTGTCCGGTAATCGCCACCATTGGTATTGAATCCATATAAGCAGTGGCAATGCCGGTGACCAGATTAGTTGCTCCGGGGCCGGAAGTTGCCACGCAGACCCCTACCTTGCCTGTTGCGCGGGCATAACCGTCTGCGGCATGCGCTGCCGCCTGTTCATGACGGGTAAGGATAAATTTTATATCGGAATCATACAATTTATCAAAAAACGGCAGGATCTGCCCGCCGGGATAGCCAAACATCACTTCCACGCCTTCTTTTTTTAAACATTCCAGGACAATTTGCGCGCCAGTCATTATTCTACAATCGCTCCTTTATCAGCAGATTTAACCATTCTGGAATAACGAGCCAGGTATCCGGTTTTGATTTTCGGTTCCACCGGCTTCCAGGATTTAAACCGCTTTTCAATCTCCTGCTTGCTTAATTTAACTTCTATCTTACGGTTGGGAATATCAATAGTAATTAAATCGCCGTCTTTTAACACAGCGATCGGTCCACGGCTGGCTGCTTCAGGCGAAATATGTCCGATGCAGGGCCCTTTTGTCCCGCCGGAAAACCTTCCGTCGGTAATAAGCGCCACTGAATCAGCTAAACCCGAGCCGACAATTGCCGCTGTGGGAGCTAGCATCTCACGCATGCCGGGCCCGCCTGCCGGGCCTTCATAACGTATAACCACAACATCTCCGGATTTAATCTTATTATTTAAGATAGCCTGCATTGCCTCTTCTTCACGGTTAAAGATCCTGGCTTTTCCGTTAAACTTCATCATTTTCGGATTTACCGCTGATTGTTTAACCACTGCCCCTTCAGGCGCCAGATTACCGAAAAGCACGGCAATCCCGCCTTCTTTATGATAAGCTTTGGAGAACGGGCGGATAACTTCCTCGTCATAAATCCTGGCCTCATCAGCAATTTCAAAGATCTTTTTACCGCTGGAGGTAAGAGTATTATTCAATTTACCCTTTAATCTTTTCAAGACTGCAGGAATCCCACCGGAAAATTCAATATCTTCCATAAAATGTTCGCCTGCAGGTTCAATATTAGTAATATGCGGAGTGGTTTTGCTGATTTTATCAAATGTCTTCAGGTCTAATTTAACCCCTGCTTCGTGAGCAATAGCCATTAGGTGCAAGACTGTATTGCTTGAACCGCCCAGCGCCATATCCACAGTAACGGCATTTTCTAAAGATTCCTTGGTGATAATCATAGAGGGAGTAATATTTTTTCTGACTAACTCCACAACCCGCTCTCCGCTTGCCTGGGCAATGCGCCGTTTCTTGGCTGAAATAGCCAAGGCAGTGCCGCTGCCGGGCAAAGACATTCCCATAGTCTCTGTAAGGCAGGCCATTGTATTGGCTGTATAAAGCCCCTGGCAGGAGCCGGCTCCTGGGCAGGCCTCCATTTCCAGGCACACCAGTTCTTCCGGAGAAATCTCTCCCTTTTTCGCCTTAGCTACCGCTTCAAATGTATCATGCACAAAGGCAAGCTTTCTTTTGTTCCATCTTCCTGATATCATCGGCCCGGCAGTAACAATAATCGCCGGAATATTTAATCTAGCCACCCCCATAAGCATTCCGGGAGTGATCTTATCGCAATTAGTCAGGCAGATAATGCCGTCTAAGCTATGGGCATTACAGACTGTCTCAATAGTATCGGCAACAATTTCGCGAAGCGCCAGAGGATAACACATGCCTAAATGGCCCATGGCAATTCCGTCGCAAATACCGGGTACTCCGAAGAAAAACGGCGCACCGCCTCCGTAACAAATACCTCGTTCAATATATCTTTCAAGGTCACGCATTCCCACATGCCCGGGGATAAGGTCGGTAAAAGAGGTGGCCACGCCGATAAAAGGCCTGTCCAGGTCTTTCCTGCTTAAACCGGTCGCATGCAAAAGCGCGCGATGCGGAATTCTTTCAATACCCTTCTTAGTTATGTCAGAACGCATACCTGCCTCCTGTTAACTGTTAACTAATCAGCGCCTTCTCCGTCGTGATGCACTTCCGCCCCAGAATCCCGCTTACGGACAATAACTCTCTTCAAAGTAATAAATTTATCCGTTAACTGCCTGTTGTTGATATTGTTAAGCTGCTTAAACAGGAATTCAAATTTATTCTCAAGCTCCAGCGCAATCTTATCGCGCGTGGGCTGAGGCAGGCCCATAATATTCTTCTTAAAAGGCCCAAGGGCTTTTTTACGGGTCTTATAGAAAAATTGTTCTTCGGTCTCGCCCTCTTTCTTTTCGCTCTCCGCATTGACCTTAAGCCACTCATAAATATTCTTTTTCAGGTCCTGCGGAAAATGCTTGCTGTCATAGATCATATTCTGGAATTCAGTAGCCAGATGCACTTCAGCGGCCTCAACTTCCGGAAATTTATGGAAGGCTTCTGCCGGCAAAGTTGAAGCTCCGTGCTGCACCGCGCCTGCCAGGCCGTATTCATCGCGGCAGATCTTGGACAGATTCTTCAGGGTATCAAAATCAAGTTTGACCTGGGCAATACTTCCGTCAGGCAGGACAACTCCGCCGTGTGAAGTCCCGGTCTGAATTGAGATTTTGCTGATGCCAACCAAGCCTTTACGCAGCCTCTCCATATACCCGCCCATAAATGCGCGCAGGTCTTCAGGAGTGGAATTGGCATGACCGACTTCGCCTATCTCTCCGCCTACTGAAACAGTTATTCCGCGCGGCTCGATCCTGCGGATAAACTGGGTAAGTTTTGCGCAGATCTCGAAATTCAATTGCTGCTGCTTTTTTATATCTTTTTTTGTCAGGTCAACTACCGTGGAAGAATCAATATCAATATTATAAAATCCGGCGCCTATTGCGTCCGCAATCAACGCCTGCAGTCCTTCAATTTCTTTTTCCGGATTTTCCAGGTATTTTTTTGCGTTTACCTGAACATGATCAGCCTGCACAAATACAGGGCCCTGATAATTTTCCTTGATTGCCGCAGCTAATATAACCGCGGAATATTCTATTGGCGGCTGGGCAGTATACCCCATCTCTGATTTAGCGATCTCAAAGATAAACGGGCCGGAATTATTCCTTTTAGCTACGCGGAAAATAGCACGCGCCAAATCATAAGTCATACTGCGTAAATTCATCGCCGGTACGGTAAAACCGCTGAATTCATTTTTACCGCGGGCCATATAAAATTCATGGATGCTGGAAAGGTATATGCCGTTTTTATAAGCAATGTCGGTAATTTTCTTGGCCAGCTTTCTTTTGGCCGCCATGTCGTCGTTATTAATCAGCTCCAAAACTATTTTTTCTACATCCAAAGGCTTCCTTCCCATTTTTTTAATCTCCTTTCAACTAACTCAATACCTTAATCAGGTTAAACATATTATCTACATTATACTCTTTTTTCTTGATTGCTGTTTCAAAATCAACTAAGGCGATTTTACCTGCAACCAGGCCCACAGCTTTATCGGTTACCCCGTTCAATAGAGACTCCACGGCCATCTTACCTAAATTAAGGGCTATGTCGCGGCTGAAAGCAGTGGGCCGGCCGCCTCTTTGCACATGCCCCAAAACAACAGGCCGGGTTTCAAGGGTGGTGATCTCTTTAATCTGCTTGGCGATATCAACTGCGGAGCCCGCCCCTTCTGCCACGACAATTATCCAGCTGACCTTGCCTCTTAAATTACCCTCAACAATGGCATGGCACATTTCATGCAGATCATATTTCTTTTCAGGTATCAAGACATCTTCGCAGCCGCCGCCTAAGGCTACTGATAAAGCAATAAAACCGCAGTCCCTGCCCATAACTTCCACCACAAAAACACGCTCCATGCTTGTTGCGGTATCGCGTATATTATCTATGGCCGCCAGAGCGGTATTTATAGCCGTATCCGCGCCAAAAGCATAATCTACTCCGTTGATATCATTATCAATTGAAGCAGCAACACCCATAACCGGGACTTTATATTTCTGGTAGAATGAATGGGCGGCCCGGAAGCTGCCGTTTCCGCCGATAACCACAATACCGTCAATATTATTCTTTTTTACTGTCTGAAATGCCCTTTCCTGGTATTTTTCTTCATGAAATTCCGGGCATCGCGCAGTCTTAAGTATTGTTCCGCCCTGATTAATAATGCCTGAAACAGAATGTGAATCAAACAGCCGCAGGTCACCGTTAATTAAACCGCACCAGCCGCGGAATACCCCCATCACCTCAAGCTTTCTGTTAATGCCGAAACGCACAACTGCGCGTATTGCGGCATTCATGCCCGGGGCATCCCCGCCGGTAGTCAGAACAGCTATTCTTTTCATCAAGTCCCCATCTCCCAGCTCGCCAGATACTTTTCCTGCTCTTTAGTCAGGACATCTATTGACTTGCCCATGGATTTTAATTTTAAACGGGCAATATTCTTATCAATATCGTCGGGAACCTTATAAACATTCCTATTCAGGTTAGAATGGTTTTTCGCCACATATTCAGCCGATAAAGCCTGATTGGCAAAAGACATATCCATAACCTGCGCCGGATGCCCTTCTGCGGCAGCCAGATTGATCAGGCGGCCTTCCCCTAACAGATAGATCTTGCGCCCTGTCTTTAGGATATACTCGTCACAAAAATCACGAATGCTCTTTTTCTTTTTGCTCAAATGTTTTAGCCCCGGGATATCTATCTCAACGTTAAAATGCCCGGTATTAGCTACTATCGCGCCGTTTTTCATAACCGCAAAATGCTCCTTTCGGATAACATTTATATCTCCCGTAGCAGTGACAAAAATATCTCCTATCCTGGCAGCATCTTTAATCGGCATGACATCGTATCCGTCCATAGTCGCTTCCAGCGCCTTTAAAGGGTCAATCTCAATCACAATGACTTTGGCGCCCATACCGTTTGCGCGCATAGCCAGCCCCCTGCCGCACCATCCATAACCACAGACAACAAAATTAGACCCGGCTAATAGTTTATTAGTGGCCCTGACAATCCCGTCTATAGTTGATTGGCCGGTTCCGTAACGATTATCAAAAAAATGCTTGGTCAACGCATCATTAACCGCAATAATAGGATAGCGTAATTTTCCCTGCTCTGCCAAAGCGCGCAGCCTGATCACGCCGGTAGTGGTTTCCTCTGTTCCGGCAATAATATTAGCGTGCTCATCTTCCGGCTTTTGGTGGATACAGCTGACCAGATCAGCCCCGTCATCCATGGTGATATGCGGTTTTGCAGCCAACACTGCCTGCAAATGGCGGTAATAAGTTTTGGTGTCTTCGCCCTTAATGGCAAAAACCGGAATTTTTAGATTTTTGACCAAAGATGCGGCGACATCATCCTGCGTTGATAATGGATTGGAAGCGCAGACATGCACATCTGCCCCGCCGGCCTTTAAAACTTGCGCCAAAACCGCGGTTTCAGTAGTCACATGCAGGCATGCGGCTATTTTTAGGCCTTGTAACGGTTTTTCTTTTGAAAAGCGCTCATGTATCAGGCCTAAGACCGGCATATTATTTCGCGCCCATTCTATTCTTAACGCACCCTTTGCAGCGAGCTTAATATTTTTAATATCGTAATTCATTCTTACTCCTCAACTTTTATCTTTCGCCCCTTGTTAAATGGATATAATTGGTTATTTCTTTGCCGCTTTCTTTAACGCCGCGGTTTTATCCGTAAGTTCCCACTTAAAATCCGAATCATCCCTGCCAAAATGCCCGTAGCAGGCGGTCTTTCTGTAAATCGGCCGTAAAAGATCCAATGTTTTAATTATGCCTTTGGGCGTCAGGTCAAAATTCTCGCGGATCAGCTTTACGAATTTCTCATCCGAAAGCTTGCCGGTGCCGTAGGTCTCTACGTAAATAGACAAAGGATCGGCGTAACCGATTACATAAGAAAGCTGGACCATGAATTTATCCGCCAGGCCTGCAGCAACAATATTCTTGGCGATATAACGGCACATATAAGCTGCTGAACGGTCAACCTTAGTCGCATCTTTTCCGGAAAAAGCACCTCCGCCGTGCGGAACAGACCCGCCATAAGTATCAACTATAATCTTCCTTCCGGTCATTCCGGTATCTGATTGCGGGCCGCCAATAACGAACTTCCCGGTCTGATTGATGTAATACTTTGTATTCTTATCAGCCAGATTCTTTATTACGGGCTTTACAATATTATCAATCATTTCCTGCCGCGCTTTAACAGTAATATGTTTTCCGGCGGCATCCAGTATCTCATCGGTATGCTGGCAGGCAATTACAACCGAATCCACGCGCTTAGGCTGATTGTTCTCATATTCCACGGTGACCTGTGACTTGCAATCCGGCCCGAGGTATTTCAAGATGTTGCCCCTGCGTACGTCAGCTGTACGTTTAACCAGCTTATGCGCCAAGGTAATGGGCAGAGGCATCAATTCTTCAGTCTCGTTACAGGCATACCCGAACATAATGCCCTGGTCGCCTGCCCCGCCGGTATTTACTCCTTGAGCGATATCAGGAGACTGGCTATGGATAGTATTGATAATTGCGCAAGTTTCATAATCAAAGCCGTATTTAGGATGCGTGTAACCGATTTCCTTAATAACATTACGGGCTATTTTCTGTATATCAACATAGGCATTGGTAGTGATTTCTCCGCCCACAATCAAAAGCCCCATGGTCACGTAAGTCTCGCAAGCCACCCTGCAGCTTTGTTTATCGCTATCAAGCCTTAAAACTTCATCCAATACTTTATCGGATATCTGGTCGCAGACCTTATCCGGATGCCCCTCACCGACAGACTCAGATGTAAAAAAATGCTTTCGCGTTGCCATCTCTCCTCCTGTTATTTGAAAGTATTTACTGCTTTTTTATAAAATTCATGATCTCCGATATCAAACCATCTGCCGCCAAAAACATACCCGTAAGCTGTTCCGGCCTTGCTAAGCCAATCTATATAAAACCCGGTTGCATCATTCTTATTAGCTCTGGAGCTTAAATACTTGCCTACAAGATCCAGTTTACCGGCAGGAAAATAGTAAAGGCACATTGCCACGATAGTTGATGCGGGGCTTGCGGGTTTCTCCTGGAAACTGATTATTTTCTTGTTTGCGCCTATCTTAATCACCCCGTAATTGCCGGCTTTCTTTTTATCTTTTATATCAAAAGCCCCGATACAAGGATAATTTTTTTTAGCCAAGGCAAACCTAACAAACCCGCGCAAACCCGTATCAAAAATATTATCTCCGCCAATAACTAAAAGGCCATCATTAATTTTTTTCTTAATGATAGCATAATGCATATCTCCAACCGCACCCCTTCTGTCTTTGATAGTTTTAGTCAGGTCGTTAATCACGCTGATTCTTTTTGATGAAACAGCGCCTCTTGCCCATTTCTTGAATTTCGGGAAGAATTTACTGTTAGTTATGACAAAGATCTCGTCTATTTCTTTTATACAGTCAATATGCCTGACGATATAATCTATAATAGGCTTTTTGTTAACCTCAAGCAGCGGCTTGGGGAAATGCCTGGTTAACGGATAGAGCCTGGTAGCATAGCCTGCAGCCAGAATCAATGCTTTCATAATCTAAGCCAGGACCTGTTTTAACTTTGCCTGGCTGAACTCTTCCACCTGTTTTCCGGTAGAAAGTTTCAGGGCCTGCTGAGCAAACACTTTTGCCTCTTTTATAGTAACAGAGCGAATAATATATTTTATCTGCGGTATTACCTGCGGAGGCATACTGAACTCATCCAGCCCGAGGCCTAAAAGTATCATTGCAAAAGCCGGGTCTCCGGCCATCTCTCCGCACATCCCCACCCAGATACCGGCATTATGAGCGGCGTCTATTATGCTTTTAATCATCCTTAATACCGCCGGATGCGCCGGGTCGTAAAGATAAGCAACTTTTTCGTTAGTCCGGTCCACTGCCAGGGAATATTGAATGAGGTCGTTTGTGCCTATACTGAAGAAATCCGCTTCAGCAGTTAAAAGATCAGCAGTAATTGCAGCGGACGGTACTTCAATCATCGCCCCGACTTCAATTTTATCGTCAAAAGGCTTACCTTCGCGTTTAAGCTCTTCCTTGCAATCTTTAAGTATTGCGTTGGCCTGCTGTAATTCTTCTATTCCGGAGACCATCGGATACATGATTTTAAGTTTTCCGTGTACAGATGCCCTTAATATCGCACGCAGCTGTGTCTTAAATATTTCCGGGCGCGCCAGGCAGAACCTGATCGCACGCCAGCCTAAAAACGGCGACATCTCCTGAGGCATCTCCAATTGAGAAAGAAATTTATCTCCGCCCAAATCAATGGTCCTGACAATGACCGAATGCGGATTCATCTCTTCGGCTACATATTTATAGGCCTGATAATGTTCCTCTTCCGTAGGCAGGCCCTTGCGGTTCATATAAAAAAATTCGGTTCTGTAAAGCCCTATACCCTGGCCTCCGTGCACGCTTATCGCAGGCACGTCTTCGGGCAGTTCAATATTAGCCGATATCTCAATAGCCTTGCCGTCTTTTGTGACTGCCGGAAGGTCCTTCTGTTCAAGGAACTTGCGGGTAATACCCCTTAATTTTTCCGACTCACTTTGGTAAAGCTTAAGGGTTTCTTCATCCGGCTCCAGGATAATTAATCCGGTATTTCCGTCAACAATGACCATATCGCCGGCTTTTATTTTCTGGGTTGCGCTTTCAGCTCCGACTACAGCGGGTATCTCCAGCGATTTAGCCATAATCGCGGTATGCGATGTCTTGCCGCCGATATCGGTAACAAAACCGCAGACGTTCTTTTTATGCATCGCCGCGGTATCCGAAGGCGACAGGTCATGCGCAACCACAACCACCCTTTCGGATATCTCTTCCAGCCCAATACGTTTTTTGCCCAGCAAATTACGCAATATTCTCTTGCCTACATCATTAATATCTACTATACGCTCTTTTAAATATTCATCCTCAATCTTAGAAAATACTTCAATATAATGTTTCAATACCTCGGAAAATATATACGCTACGTTTAAGCGGTCTTTTTTAAGGCGCGAGATAACCTCTTCTATAAGCATGCGGTCCTCAAGGACCAGCAAATGCGCATCAAATATCTGGGCAGGCTCCTGCCCCATGTCCGCGGCAATACGTTTTTGCAGGTCAATTATCTCTTTGCGCGTCTGGATTAACGCTTCCTCAAAAAGTTGTATCTGCAAAGGGATCTCTTCCTGCTTAATCTCCAGCCTTGGGACAGTAAACTCCTCCCTGCCTATTTTATAGGCTTTACCGATAACGATTCCCGGAGCCGCAGGTATTCCTTTGATTGAAAACATCTTATTCCTCGCTGGTAATTATTTTCTCAAGCTCAACTATCGCTAATTCCGCATCGCTGCCGTCAGCCTCCAAAACAATCTTGC
>JAKQWZ010000060.1 GCA_029561735.1 Candidatus Omnitrophota bacterium
TTTTTTACGTCATCTATGGCTTTGGCAATATCATTGGTGACTGTGCCGGCTTTGGGGCTGGGCATAAGCCCGCGCGGGCCTAAAACTTTGCCGAGTTTGCTTAAATCGCGCATCATCTCCGGCGTGGCAATGGCGCAGTCAAAATCAGTATAACCGCCAGCCACTTTATCAATGAGCTCATTTCCTCCCACTATATCCGCGCCCTTTTCTTTGGCAATTGATTCATGTTCGCCTTTACAAAAAACCGCAACGCGCACCTTTTTACCGGTGCCGTGCGGCAGTACAACTGTGCCACGGACAAGCTGGTCAGATTTTTTTGGATCAACATTTAAATGGAAATGCAGGTCAACTGATTCGTCAAATTTCGTCTTAGGCAGTGTTTTGATCAGGCTAATAGCCTCTTTAATCTTAAACGATTTTTCTTTATCAACCAATTTAAGCGACTCTTTATATCTTTTGCTTTGCGGTCTCATAAATTAACCTTCGACTATTATGCCCATGCTGCGGGCAGTGCCTGCTATAACTTTGGCGGCTTTAGCTATATCGCTTGTGTTAAGGTCTTTGGCTTTTAATTTCGCTATTTCTTCTACCTGCTTCATGGTGATCTTGCCGATTGTCTCTCTGCCGGCGATTCCGCTTGCCTTGGCAAGGTTTGCCGCCCTTTTTATTAAAACCGATGACGGCGGGCTTTTGATGATAAAAGTAAAGGATTTATCTTCAAATACTGTGATGACTGCCGGCAGTATCAACCCCTCTTTGCCTTTGGTCTGGTCGTTAAACTGTTTGCAAAACATCATAATGTTAACGCCGTGTTGGCCTAACGCAGGGCCTACCGGCGGCGCCGGGTTGGCCTGTCCGGCCGGTACGTATAACTTAATCATTGCTTTGATCGCTTTTTTAGCCATAGGATTAGTCCGTAATTTTTAGGTTTTCTCTACCTGCCAGTATTCCAGCTCCAGCGGAGTTGACCTGCCGAATATGGAAACGTTAACTTTAATTTTGCCTTTTTCAGGGTGTATTTCATCAATGGTGCCGTTGAAGTTGACAAACGGGCCGTCAGTGACCCTTATCTGTTCGCCCTTTTCAAATACTATCTTAGGGCTGGGTTTAACGTTGGTGTCTTCAGCTTTCTTTAAGATAACATCTACTTCGTTTTGCGGCAGAGGCATTGGTTTTTTGCCTAAACCGATAAAGCCGGTAACCCCGGCAGTTGTCTTGACCAGCAAATAAGTCTCGTCATTAAGTTCCATCTCGATTAAGAGATAACCGGGAAAGAATTTGCGGGAGGAAATCCTTTTCTTGCCTGAGCGGACCTCGGAAACATGTTCCGTGGGGATGATGATTTTGGGTATTTTTTCAGTTAAGCCTTTTGCAGAAATGCGGCTCTCTAATGCCTGCTTGACTTTTTCCTCTGCCCCGGTCTGCGTATGGACAACGTAAAAATTACTCATCTAAACAGCACGCTCAGCCCTTTTGATAGAAACAGGTCTATTATCCCGATGAAAACCGTTAATATTGATGTCACTCCGATAACTACCATGGTCGCGCCGAGTAATTCCCGCCTGGTTGACCAGGTGACTTTCATCAGCTCGGCTTTTACTTCTTTGATAAAGTTTATTGGTTTTGTTAATAATCCCATAATTTTTTGGCTCGACTTATCCGCAGGAGCGGCAGGAGTCGAACCTGCAGTCACGGTTTTGGAGACCGTTGGTTTGCCATTAACCGACGCTCCTATAAATTCACAAGTTATTTAATCTCTTTGCACTTAGTATGCTTGCGGCAAAACTTGCAGAATTTCTTTAGCTCCAATTTGTCCTGATGTTTTTTCTTATTTTTTGTTGTTGTATAAGCCCTGTTCTTGCATTCCGTGCATTCTAAAGTAATTATTTCTCGCATATTTAAGCCTTATTTTTTATAAGCTGGAGACGGGATTTGAACCCGTGACCCCGTCCTTACCAAGGACGTGCTCTACCAACTGAGCTACTCCAGCGACGGGAAACACGTGTTTTAAACACTTCAAAATACAAAAAAATTCCGCCCCAAGAATTCTTTTTAAAATTCTTTTCTTATCCCTTATAACCCTAATTAAGCTAAACTGTTATGGGGAATTGTGTTAGTCGAACAAGTATACAGTAAAATTGATTTTTGTCAACCTTTTTTTTGTCTTTTTTTATAAGTTTGCCAAATCGGCAAAATTTTGCAGGGAGAGCTCTTCTGCCCGGGCTTTCGGGCCCAGCCCTGTTTTTTCCAGGAAAGAGCAGATAGTTTGCTGCGGCAAAACAGACTTGAGGTTATTTTTTAGCGTTTTTCTTTTCTGGGCAAATGCGCTGCGGATAAGGGCGAAAAATCTTTCCCTGTCCTTTAGCTCTACCGGGGGTTTTGAGTGCATTTGTAAACTTATCAATGCAGAGTCAACCTTGGGCTTAGGATAAAACGAGCCGCTTTTTATATAAAATTCAATTTTGGGTTTGGCATAATAACGCACAAAGCACGATAATGATCCGTATTCTTTACAACCCGGTTCGGCGCAAATGCGGCGGGCATATTCTTTTTGCACAGTCAGGTAAACCCAAGAAATACGTTCTGAATGCTTCAGTAATTTTTCAATGATCGGCGTTGTTATATAATAAGGTATATTGCCGATTATCTTGGTTTTAACGCCGCAAGGCAAATACCGGTTAAGGTCAATATTTAAGAAATCAGCGAGGATTATTTTTACTTTAGTGTTTCCAATGAAATTCATGCACAGCCGTTCAGAAAGCTCTTTGTCTATTTCAACGGCATAGGTATACTTTGCCTTTTCGGCGATCAAGCCGGTCAAAGCGCCTTTTCCCGGCCCGATCTCAATTACCGTCTCGTCGTTTTTTATCCGGCAGGCTTCTACAATTTTTTTGTTAAGATTTGCACCGACGAGAAAATTCTGCCCTAGGCTCTTTTTTGGTTTTGGCAGCATTTTATGGCAAGTTTTATTGCTTCAATGAGCGAGTCCGGTTTTGCTTTGCAAGTTGCGGCGATATCAAAAGCAGTTCCGTGCAAAGGCGAAGTCCGGACAAACGGCAGCCCCAGAGTGATATTTGCCCCTTTGTTATATCCAAGCAGTTTTAGCGCGATAAGCGCCTGATCATGATACATGACAACGCAGCAATCAAATTGTTTCCTAACGGTCTTGGTTATAGCAATATCTGCGGAAACCGGGCCTGTAAGCCCGGGAAAATCTTTGGCCAATTTTTTGATTGCCGGTTTTATAATATTATTTTCTTCGCTGCCGATGACGCCGTTATCCGAAGCATGCGGATTAAGGCCGCAAATTACTATCCGGGGGGATTTTATGGAAAAATACTTTTTTAACCCCTTGTAGGTAATAGTAATGGTGCTTAAAAGCCTGTTACTATTGATATGCGAGCTGACTCTTTTGACAGGCAGATGCCTGGTCAGGAGCACGGTTTTTAATTTCCGGTTTAAGAGCATCATCACAAAATCCGCCGTATTGCTTTTTTCTGCCAAATATTCGGTATGGCCGGAAAAGGCAAATCCGGATTTATTGATGGCTTCTTTTGAAACCGGGCAGGTTACCAGGCAGTCGATCTTTTTGTCCTTTATTAATTCTAACGCTTTATCAATATATTCAAGCGATGCCTTGCCGTTTTCTTTAGAAAGCCGGCCGAATTTAAACTTTTCTCTGCGCACATTATTCAGGTCCACAAACAAGTCCGCAGTGCCTGCGCCTGTTGGCGCAAGGGCGCATAGCTGCCGCGCTTTTTCAAAAACAAACCTGTCGCCGATTATGACTATGTTGGCATTGGTCTTTAATCTGGATAGGGCTTTAAGGATAATCTGCGCCCCTATGCCGGAAGGATCCCCCATAGTGATACCTATTTTTATTTTAGAGGGTTTTGATATAAGAGCTTTTTTTGAGGTCTTCAAGCCACTGGATAAGTTTATCCTGCATTTTCTTTTCATATAAAAATTCATGTATTTTATCTTGAGCGCTGGCGAGTTCCTGCTGTTCAGGCGGCTCTATAGCCGAAAGCACAAATACATAGTAGGTATCCTCGTTTTTAACCGGCCGCGTTGCCTCTCCTATCTTTAATTTGAATACCGCATCCTCAACATCCTTTTTCAGTTCGCCGTTTTTAAATGCGCTCATTGTATCTACCTGCAGGGAATTTTCCCGGGCAACGGCCTCAACTGATTTGCCGTTTTTAAGCGAGGCATAGATGAGGTTGGCCTGGTCAAGGCTTTTAACCGATAATATATCCAGAGTGCGTTTTTCCGGCAGAATAAATTTATCCAGGTTGTTTTGATAAAATTCCGTTATCTCCGAAGGGCTGATTTTAATATTCTGCCGCACCTTCATTTCAATTACCGTATACATCAACAGCTGTTCGCGTATACGTTTTTCCACGTCAGCCCTGACTAAGCCCTGTCTGCGCAGTACCTCTTCAAAAGTCTTGCTTGAGCCGTATCCGGCGGCGGTTTCTTCTAACCTGGCCTTTACTCTTGCATCATCTATCTTGATATTGTTTTTCTTTGCCTCCTGAAGCACAAGAGAATCATCAATCAGCTTTTGCAGAAGTTGCGGCTTCATCTGCTGGACCTTTTCTTCCAATTCCTTACCTTTATATTGCCGCGACAGCTGAACACGCATATAATTGCAGAAATCATCAAGGTCTTTTTGCGTGATTATCTCGTTGTTGACGATGGCAATTATCTTATCCAAAGCGTAAACAAATGATAATGGGGTAAAGATTGACGAAGCGATAATAATTAATGATAAGAAAGATGGTATAAAGAATTTATTGGCCTTCATTTGTCATTACCTTTTTCATGTTTCCAATGGCTTCTTTGAGCAGCCTGCAGTAAAGATCAAATCCCACTGCCTGTATAAAACCGTGCTGCTGGATCCCTAAAAGATTGCCTGCGCCGCGTATTTGAAGGTCTTCGGTAGCGATCTTAAAACCTGAACCTAAATGCCAGTGCTCCTGTATAGCCAGAAGCCTGCGTTTTGCGTCGCTGTCAATTGTGCTGTGCTTTGGTACGAGAAAATAAGCAAAGGCAGGCCGGTTAAACCTTCCTACTCTGCCGCGCAGTTGATGCATATCGGATAAGCCGAAATCCTGCGCATTATTGACTATTACCGTATTGACATTAGGGATATCAATGCCGGACTGAATAATCATCGTGCACAATAATACGTCTATGCGGCCTTCAAGAAAATCCCGCATTATAGACTTCAACATCCCTGCAGGCATCTGTCCGTGTCCGATGCCGATCCGCACGCCAACGCTGAGGATATTGCGCAGCTTATCCCTGACTTCTTCAATATCCTCAATACGGTTATGCACGAAATAAACCTGACCCTTTCGGTTTATTTCTTTTGTAATCGCCTGCCGGATTAAATCCTGGTCATATTCTACCACAATAGTATTTATAGGCAACCGATTTTCAGGAGCAGTGTTTATTACTGACAGGTCTTTTGCCCCCATAAGGCTTAGATACAGCGTCCGCGGTATGGGCGTGGCAGTGAGCGTCAGCACATCGCAATTGAGCCTTAGAGTTTTGAGTTTTTCTTTAGCTTTCACTCCGAATCTTTGTTCCTCGTCGATGATTACAAGGCCTAAATCTTTAAAGCCGACATCTTTGGAAAGGAGCCGGTGCGTGCCTATTGCCATATCAACCGTTCCTTGGGCAAGCCCTTTGATAGCTGATTTTTGTTCCTCTTTGCTTTTAAAGCGGGAGAGTAATTCTACTTTTATAGGGAAGTCTGCCAGCCTGTTTATGAAATTTCTGTAATGCTGTTCAGCCAGTATAGTCGTAGGCACCAAAAAAGCAACTTGTTTGTTGTTGGTTATTGCCTTAAAGGCCGCTCGCATAGCAACTTCGGTTTTTCCGTAACCCACATCTCCGCACAAGAGCCTGTCCATAGGCTTAGCTGATTCCATATCCTGCTTTACATCCTCCATTGCCTTGATCTGGTCAGGGGTTTCTTTATAGGGAAAGGTTTTCTCAAACTGCGCCTGCCAGGCAGTGTCAGGGGCAAATCTGTATCCGCCGATACTTAATCGCAGTGCCTGCAGGCTTAAAAGGTCCCAGGCAAGTTTTTGAATGCCTTTTTTTGCTCTTTCTTTTGCCCTGTTCCACTCTTTGGTGCCTAAGCGGTTTAATTTCGGGGACCTGGCCTGGAAGGCGATATATTTTTGAACCAGGTTCATGTCTGTTACCGGGACATAAAGTTTTTCCGCACGGTCATATTCTACGACGAGATGGTCAATGCCTTTTTCGCCTTTTTTAATCTTCTCATAGCCTAAAAACCTGCCGATACCGTGCCGGCTGTGGACTACGTAATCCCCGGTGTTTATATCAACAAAGTTATCCAGCGGAATTTCTTCTTTAAAGGTAAAAGCCTTTGTGGGGCGGGATTTCTTTATCGGCAGGATAATTACCATTTCGTGCTGCCAGAGGGGAATGCCTTCATTGGGATTAAAGCTCTTGATTGATGAAATCCTGTCTAAATCAAGGTGTATGCGTATGGGCAGTTCAAACGTGGCAGGATATATATCAATGACTTCGCCGCGCCGGGAAAAATCGCCTTCCTCGGAGCATATTGCCTGCCTTTTATATCCGAAATTTATCAGGGTTTCAAGTAGTTGTTCTGGATTGATGGTTGCGTTGGTATAAAGCTTGAGGGATTTAAACATAATATATGGGGATGTTCTCTTTGAGAAAACATCCCCATTGGCTTCTTATCTTTTATTTTTTGGCGTCCAGGCCAGGACCAGCGGCGAGGCTATATACACCGTAGAATATACGCCGGAAATGAATCCGACCATAAGCGCAAAAGCAAAATTGCTTAATACTTCTCCTCCATAAAAGAATATTGCCATTACTACCAGTAATGTCACGCCTGAAGTCAGTATCGTCCGGGACATGCATTGATTGACGCTTAAATTTATCAATTCCGCCAAACTTAATTTCCGGTAAAGCCGGCTGTTTTCTCTTACCCGGTCATAGATGACTATGGTGTCATTTATGGAGAAACCGACTATTGTCAGGAACGCAGTTACGCTAAGCAGGTCAATTTGTCTTCCGGTTAAAGCCAGTACCCCCATAGTTACGAGGACATCGTGGAACAGGGCGATTACGCCGGCAATGGCAAAATTAAAATGTTTAAAACGTATTGAGACATATATAAGTATGCCGATTATTGACCAGATAATGGCAAGCAGGGCTTTGGTTTTTAGATGTTTTCCGGCAATCGGCCCGACGTGTTCTATCCGCATTATCTGTATATCCTGATCGGGAAAATTTTCTTTAAGTTTTGCGGTCAACACGGTATTTTTGTCTGCGCTGGTGCGGATAAGCACTGCGCGGGGATTATCCCTGAACTGCTGGATAGTCGCATCGCTTAAACCGGCATCTTTCAAAATAGTGCGGATTTTATCCAGCTGCGGAGGAGTCTTAAAGCTGTATTCCTGTATCTGGCCTCCGGAAAAATCAATACCGTAGGCTTTGCCGCCTTTCATAAAAAATGCCGTCATCCCGATGATTATTACTACAGCTGATACGAAATAAAATATTTTTCTTTTACCGACATAATCAAATTTCGGCTCTTTAATAATATGCAGCATAGGCAGGGATTTAAGCCAGCCTAAACCTATAATAGCTTCAAATATAGTGCGGGTCATTACTATTGCCGTAAATAAGCTGGCGAGTATACCAATGGTCAGAGTAACTGCAAAGCCCCTGATAGGGCCGGTCCCGAACTGGAATAAAAGGAATGCCGCGATTAATGTTGTAATATTAGAATCAAGTATTGCGGTGAATGCCTTACTGTAACCGTTAGAAATTGCCGCGCGCATATTCCTGCCGGCCCGCAGCTCTTCTCTTATCCTCTCGTTGATCAGCACGTTTGCGTCAACTGCCATGCCTAAAGACAAAGCCATGCCTGCAATGCCGGGTAAGGTTAGAGTTGCCGATATGCCGGGAAATAATAGCGGCAGCATGCCTAAGCCGCCTAAGATCACCAGTAAATTCAGCCCTAAAGCTATGTCAGCTATTACTCCGGCAAGCAGGTAATAAACTGCCATAAAAATAAATACAAGCGCACATCCTACTAAGCTGGCCTTTACTCCGGCGTTGATCGAGTCCTGGCCTAATGTAGGCCCTACTGTCCTTTCTTCCTCTATTGTCATCGGAGCAGGCAAAGCACCTACCCTTAATACTAAAGACAGGTCCTGGGCCTCTTCAATGCTGAACCTGCCGGTTATAACTGCTTCGCCGGAAGGAATAGCCTCTCGGATTGAAGGCGCGGACTGGACTTTGCCGTCAAGCACTATGGCCAGCCTTTTTCCTATATTTGCCGCAGTTATTTCGGAAAATTTCTTTGCCCCTGCGGAATTAAATTGCAGGGTTACGGTCGGCTCATTAAACTGGCTGGAATCAAAGCGCACGCTGGCATTGGTAAGCGCATCCCCTGTTAATGCGGCTGCCTGCTGCAATAACAGCGGTTCGTTATTGTCCTTGGTATATTTTAATTCCAGACCTTCCGGGATTGTCCCGGCCAGTGCTGCCTGCAATTTTTGCGGGTCAGCGTCTACGATTTTAAATTCCAGAAGCGCAGTCTTGCCGATCAAATCAATTGCCCGTTCCCTGTCGGTTACGCCGGGTAATTGCACTACTATTTCGTCTTCTCCCTGTTTCTGGATAGAGGCTTCTCTGACCCCGAATGCATCTATCCTGTTGCGGATAACCTCTACTGCACGGTCCGATGCGTCAAGTTTTGCCTCATCGGAAAGTTTGCTCGTGTCAACTTTAAGTAAAAGGTGCATCCCTCCCTGCAGGTCCAGCCCCAGGTTGATCCGTTTATTTAAAGGAAAAGCAAAATAGGCGCACAGGCTTACCAGCGCAGCTATCAGGATAAATTTATAGAGGACCCTCTTTTCCATATGCCTAAGCCCCTTGATTGAGTTGTCTTTTTACAAAGGCAATGCAGTTCTTCTCTATCTCCATCTTCACGTTTTCATCTATACGGACCACTACAGTCCTGTCTTTAACGTTGACTACAGTGCCGTGTATTCCACCGGTTGTTACGACTTCGTCATTCTTGTTTAATGATTTTAGCATTTTCTGGTGCTCTTTTTCTTTCTGTTTCTGCGGGCGGATGAGCAGAAAATAGAAAATGATAAAAATAAATACTAACGGCACAAGCTGGAACATTGGGTTGGCTCCCGGTGTTGGTTGCATGTAAGGCCTCCTCTATTTTATTTTTTTGGCAAAACTCTTAACTGTTTCTGAAGGCTGGGCTCCTTTTGACACCCAGTAATCATAACGGTCTTTCTTCATTTTTACTGCACC
>JAKQWZ010000050.1 GCA_029561735.1 Candidatus Omnitrophota bacterium
ACTTATTTTGCGCCCTATTACGGAGATTTTATCTCCAGCAAGAAGCTTCTTTCGGCCAGGCTGAATATCAATACTATTCTTAAAGCCAAAAATAATGCTTTAGAGATCGCGACAAACTTTAAGCTCTCAAATTTAACTTACGCTCCGCAGGAAGAGCAACTGGAAGGCGAGCTGGCCAGCCTGGATTTAACGCAGAACGCCCTGGACCTGTTTACTGATGAACACGGCAACTTAACGCTGGATTTCAAGATCAACACACAACTGGATAACCCCAATATTTCCATAGGCGAACTCCAGAAAATAATCTTAAGAGCCGCGGCCCAAAATCTCTCCCGGCAGTCGCCGGTGACCTTGATCCAGAAAGTCAGCGATAATATTGAACAGTTTAAGGCTATCGGTAAAAACCTCAAAAATATATTTAAAGGAGAATGACCCGCATGCCTAAACCCAAAAGCCTCCAGAATATTGAGGAAAAAATGTCCGGACTGGACGCCGGGTCTTTGCGTTACCATGTGCTGGAGAGCGCTAAGAATTTTAAGATTTCCTGGGTGGAATTAGGCCGCTCGCTGTATTCGGTATGGAAAGATAAATTATACAAGGATTGGGGCTTTAGCACATTTGACGCTTATACCGCTAAAGAGATCGGGATTAAAAAACCCACCGCAATGAAGCTCCTCCGTTCTTATTATTTCCTGGAGAAAGAGGAGCCGGTATATTTAAAGAATGATTATGTTGAGTCGGCCGATGCCGCCAAAGTCCCCAGTTACGAAGCAGTGGACCTGCTGCGCAAGGTAAAAGACAAAAAGACACTGGATGCCGAGGATTATTCAAAATTGAAAAAAGATATTTTTGAGGGTGGTAAAGACGCCCAACAAATAAAGCGCGACCTGACTTCTCTGATCAGGCAAAGAGAAGAGCTTGAGCCCGAAGAGGCGTACAGGAAAAAACGGGTAGCTACTTTAAGGCGATTTATCGGCAGCCTTAAGGCGTTAAAACAGGAGGCGGAAATATCCAAGCTGCTCCCCGCCCCGCTGATCAAGGAGGCGCAAGAATTGATCAAAAAAATAGAAGAACAGATCGGCTAAGATGAATATCATCGAAATATTGGATAAAAGGGCAAAAGATACCCCGGATAAACCCGCAGTTATATTCAGGGAGCAGGCCATTTCCTTTTTCAGGCTTAGCGACAGTTCATCCCGATTTGCCGCCAGCCTTAAGGGTTTAGGCGTAAATAAAGGCGATAAAGTAGCAATATATTTACCCAGTTGGCCGGAGTATATCTTTAGTTATCTGGCGATCTGGCGCATCGGCGCAACTGCCGTGCCTTTGGATTTCATGCTTACCGAGGATGAATTGGCATCCTGCCTGGAACATGCTGAGGCTAAAATTCTGATTGCCAAGCCTAAAGCCAGTCTTTCTTTAGCCGCGCTTAAAAAAAGATGCCCGGATTTAAAAGAGATAATTACCTGCCAGGACAAAACTGAAGGGTGTTTATTTTTTGATGATTGCCTGGAGAAAAATCCGGCCAGCCCTGTAAAGACGCAAATACAGGATCAAGATTACGCGATTATTTTTTATACCTCGGGGACAACCGGCAGGCCCAAAGGCGTCTTAATAAATTACCTGCAGCTGTCTGCCCCGCCTAAGTCCATGGAGTTTTTTGTTAATGCCGACCTGGGCGAAAAAGATACGACTTTATGCGCCTTGCCGTTTTCGC
>JAKQWZ010000059.1 GCA_029561735.1 Candidatus Omnitrophota bacterium
GTATATCTGGTTTTTATCATGATAGCGCAGCCTGTCTTGTGCGTGACGGAAAGGTCGCTTCTGCGGCACAAGAAGAAAGATTTACGCGCATAAAGCAAGATCCCAGTTTTCCGGTTAATGCCATTCATTACTGCATGGCTGAATGCTCAATAACGCCAGCAGATCTGGATTATATCGGATTTTACGATAAGCCGTTCTTGAAGTTTGAAAGGATACTTGAGACCGCTTTAGTTTTTGCGCCAACCGGGATAGCTCAATTTTTACAGTCAATGCCGGCATGGCTAGGGCGTAAACTTTGGATCAAAAACATGATCGCAGACAGGCTTAAATATAAAGGCAAGATATTATTTTGCGAACATCACGAATCTCACGCGGCTTCGGCGTTTTATCCTTCTCCATTCAAAGAAGCTGCTTTTCTGACCATGGATGGCGTAGGGGAATGGCATACGTCAAGCTTTGGCATAGGTAGCGAAAATGATCTCGAAATAATTGGCTCACTTGACTTCCCGAATTCATTAGGGCTCTTATACTCCGCTTTTACTTATCACGCAGGATTCAAGGTAAATTCCGGCGAATACAAGCTAATGGGGCTGGCTCCGTATGGCATTCCCCGGCTTAAAGATGTTATTTTAAACGAATTAATCGATCTGAAAGAAGACGGTTCCTTTAAGCTGAACCTGAAATACTTTGGATTTTGTAACAGTTTGCGTATGACAAATTCAAAATTTGACCGTATCTTTAAGGCAAAGCCGAGAATGCCCGAAACTACAATCAGGCAGGTAGATATGGATATGGCCGCTTCCATACAGGCTGTTACCGAAGAGATCATGCTGCGGATGAGCAGGCATGTCCATAAAACCACCGGAAAAGACAATCTTTGCCTTGCGGGTGGCGTAGCTTTAAATTGCGTTGGCAATGGCAAGCTTTTAAGGGAAAGCCCCTTTAAAGAAATATGGGTTCAGCCAGCTAGCGGAGATGCGGGAGGCGCTTTAGGAGCGGCTCTGTCTATCTGGCATAATTATATCGGAAGCCCCCGAACTATAGATCTTAGCCAAGATTCATTATCGGGATCTTTTTTGGGTCCTGGCTATAGCGATGAGTATATCGAGAAATTTTTGAAAAAAGATTGGATACCCTATACTAAAATATCCGCATCTGAATTGCCTGAACTTGTAGCTGAATTGATCAGCAAACAGAATGTAATCGGATGGTTTCAGGGCAGGATGGAATTCGGTCCGCGCGCGCTTGGTGCAAGAAGCATATTAGCCGATGCCCGCAGCCCAGAAATGCAATCACGCGTAAATTTAAAAATTAAATTCAGAGAATCATTCCGACCGTTTGCGCCATCGGTACTTGAGGAGTGCGTATCAGATTGGTTTGATTTTGACAAAAAAAGCCCATACATGCTTTTTACCGCTCCCGTTAAGAAAGATAAGCTTCTTCAAATTTCCGGTGTAGAGCCTGCGGGGTTAGATAAAGTAAGAATAGCGCGTTCAGTAATACCGGCTGTCACCCACATTGATAATTCGGCACGCATACAAACAGTAAATCAGAAAGAAAATGGGATTTATTATGACTTGATAAAGGCTTTTTATAAGATTACCGGATGCCCGGTCATAATCAATACTTCATTTAATATAAGAGGCGAACCGATAGTTTGCACACCTGAAGAAGCATTCAACTGTTTCATAAGAACCGATTTGGATTATTTAGTAATTGGTAATTTTGTGTTAGATAAGAAAATACAGAATAAAACCTTTACGGATTTACCTATTGTTGATTTTCCGGAGTTAGACTAATGAATAATATCGGACAAAATAAGATTTCTGTTTGTGGGCTTACTTGTACTTTGGTTGTCAAAATTCCATTATTTTTGTTCTTTTTTCTGATATTTACACCTTTAGGCCTGGTAATGAGGATTTGCGATTGGGGAAAGTTTCGTTTT
>JAKQWZ010000065.1 GCA_029561735.1 Candidatus Omnitrophota bacterium
GCAGCGTCTATGGGCGCAGGTTTGTCTGCTTTTGTGCCTGATTTTGTAGAGAATGCATTAAAAAATAAATTATCAGGGGCGTAGGAACTTCCCCATGAAGATAAGTATTAACCAGATATCAAGCCAGGGCTCGGTGTTTGAAGAAGATATCCCGCCGCAGTCTTTGGATCTTGAAACCGGAATAATTAAATTTAAGGGCCCGATAAGAGCCAAGGCATATGCAACCAGGATTACCAATGCCGTGACTGTCGAGCTGAACCTTAAAGGCACATTTTTGCTTGATTGCGGCCGCTGCCTGAAAGAAATCGAGATTGGGCTGGACAAAGAGGTTCGCCTTAGTTATCCTGTTGACAGGTTTATAAGAAATTTAGATATTGATCCGGATATAAGAGAGGAAATAATGCTGGATTATCCGCTGAAGCCTCTCTGCGATGAAGCATGTAAAGGGCTTTGCCCTAAATGCGGTAAGAACCTAAACGAAGGAGGATGTTCCTGTGGCGCTACCTAAAAAACGACATTCTAAAACCCGCGGCCTTAAACGCCGTACACACTGGATAGTTAAATCTCAAGCCCTTGCTGTTTGCCCTCAATGCAAACAGATGAAGGTGCCTCATAATGTTTGCACGGTGTGCGGATTTTATGACGGCAGGCAGGTTATAGAGATAAAAGTAAAAGAAAAAAAGAAGAAAAGGCAATAACTTATGAAGATTGTTGTTGATGCGATGGGCGGGGATTATGCCCCTGATGTGGTTATCAAGGGTGCGGTTTCTGCGGTTAACGAATACGATGTTGAGGTTATTTTAGTCGGAGAAGAGCAAAAAATAAAGCCTCTTTTAAAACGGGAGAAGTACGATCCTGCCAGGATTTCCGTAGTGCACGCGCCCGAGACTATAGGTATGTCTGAATCAGCGGCAAGCAGCGTGCGCAAAAAAAGAAATTCTTCCATAGTTTTAGGGATCAATCTGGTCGAGGAAGGAAAGGCAGATGCGTTTTTCAGCGCCGGAAATACCGGAGCTGTAGTATGCGCGGCAACTTTAAGCCTGCGCATGCTTCCCGGGGTTGAGCGCCCGGGGATCGCGATAGTCATACCAAGCCTGAAAGGATTTTCGCTGATGATTGATGTCGGCGCCAATATAGACCCTAAACCGGTACAGCTGCTTCATTACGGGATAATGGGGGCTGTTTATTGTAAGCATATCCTGAATAAACCGAATCCCACGGTCGGCTTATTGAATATCGGCGAGGAAGAAACCAAGGGTACTGAATTTATGAAAGAGACCCATGAATTGCTTTCTTCCAGTAAACTTAATTTCACCGGCAATGTGGAAGGCAAAGACCTGTATTCCGGTAAATGCGATATTATTATCTCCGACGGTTTTGTCGGCAATATTGCCCTGAAGGCCACTGAGAGCACGGCGGACGCCCTTAAGAATTTCCTTAAGAAGAATATCAAAAAAAGCCCTTTAGCTATTTTAGGCTTTTTATTTATGATGGGGACTTTCAGGAAGCTAAAAAAGAGCATGGATTATTCGGAATACGGCGGAGCGCCTCTTTTGGGGGTAAACGGTGTAGTCATTATCGGGCACGGCCGTTCCAATATTAAAGCTATAAAGAATGCTATCAGGGTAGCCAAAGAAGAGGTTGAACGCCAGTTCAATGAGAAGCTCCTTGAGGCAATTTCCAAAAAATAGAAAGAGAGTGAATTTATGAAAAAAGTTGGTATTATCGGAGTCGGCGAGTATCTGCCTAAGAAAGTCTTGACTAATGCTGACCTGGAAAAGATGGTTGATACTTCTGACGAATGGATTACTACCCGCACCGGGATAAAGGAACGCCGTCTTGCTGCCAAAGGTGAAGCTACATCAGACCTGGCAATAAAGGCTGCTAAACAGGCTTTGGAGCGTGCTAAGCTAAAGCCGCAGGATCTGGAACTGATAATCGTAGCCACTATTACTCCTGATATGCAGTTTCCTTCGGTGTCTTGTATTCTACAGGATGCTATAGGCGCTAAGAAAGCCGCATGTTTTGATGTGTCGGCTGCTTGTGCAGGTTTTGTTTACGCGCTTTCTATTGCCCAGCAATTTATAGCCTGCGGGACATATAAGAATGCGCTAGTTGTGGGAGCCGAAGTTTTATCATCGGTGACAGACTGGAAAGATCGCAATACCTGTGTTTTGTTCGGAGACGGCGCAGGCGCCACAGTGCTTTCAGAGGTTAAAAAAGGCGGGATTATTTCATCATATTTGGGCAGCGACGGTTCAAAAAGGGAATTATTGATGCTTCCTGCCGGAGGCTCAAAGATGCCGGCAAGCCATAAATCTATTGATGAGGGCTTGCATTATCTTAAAATGCAGGGCAATGAATTGTTTAAGATAGCTGTGCTTACCATGGTAGATGCGGCGCAGGGCGCCTTGAGAAAAGCCGGGCTTAAATGCGCGGATGTAGATATAGTCATACCTCATCAGGCGAATGTGCGTATTATTATGGCAATGGCAAAACGCCTGGGGTTGGATAGAAGCAAAGTATTCTTTAATATTGAAAAATACGGCAATATGTCTGCGGCATCTACTGCCACAGCGCTTTGCGAAGCAGTAACCAGTAATAGAATAAAAAAAGGCGATTTGGTCCTGGT
>JAKQWZ010000066.1 GCA_029561735.1 Candidatus Omnitrophota bacterium
AGATATTGAGAAAGCAGGTGAAACCGGGGAAATACCATATATTAATACATGCTGCTGCTGTTTCCGACTTTCAACCGGCTGATAATTTCGGGCTGAAAATACCGTCTTCAAAGAAGCCTTTTAATTTGAAGCTTGTGGCTACGGCCAAACTTATTGAAAGAATAAAAAAAGCTGATCCGGATATTTTTCTGGTTGGTTTTAAACTGCTGCCGGAGGCTTCCCGGAGCAGGCTCTTAAAAAGCGCCGCAAGCTTAATTGATAATTCCAAAGCTGATCTGGTGGTTGCGAACACCTTCAGAGGCAAGGCCTATAGGGCTGTTATTCTGGATTCAAAACGGACTTACGCTTTTGTTTGGGGTAAACAGGCGCTGGCTAAGAATCTGGCTGCTGTGTTAAGGAGTACTCTTAAATAATATGAAATATGCTATTTTAGTTGCAGACGGAATGGCTGATTATCCGCTGGATGAGATAGGCGGGCGTACTCCGTTGGAAGTTGCGCGTACGCCTTTTATGGATTATATTGCCCAGGCAGGGCTGTTCGGCAGGGTCAGGACTATCCCCGATAAAATGACGCCGGCAAGCGATGTGGCGAATATGTCCATATTCGGTTTTGATCCCCAGCAGTATTATACCGGCAGGGGCCCGCTGGAGGCGGCAAATCTGGGCATAGAATTAGGCCCTGACGATGTGGCTTTCAGGTGCAACCTTGTTACTGCGTCGGCAGATAAATTAATTGATTATAGTTCCGGCCACATAAAGACCGGAGAGTCGTCGCAGTTAATGGAATTTATTGATCAACGCATAGGAACAGATGCTTTTAGGTTTTATCCCGGGATAAGTTACCGCAATCTTATGGTAGCCAAGAACGGGGCGCAGCTCGGGCTGGACAAACTTGTCTGCCGGCCGCCGCATGATATCTGCGGGCAGGCCATTAATAAAAATCTTCCTTGCGGCAAGAATGCCGAGGCTATAATACAGTTGATGGAGGATTCGCGCCGTATTCTTTCAACGCACGAGATCAATCAGGTAAGGATAGACCTGAAAGAAAACCCGGCTAATATGATATGGCTTTGGGGGCAGGGGAAAAAACCGGATCTGCCGCTTTTTAAAGATAAATATAGGCTTAGCGGTAGTGTTATATCAGCAGTTGATCTGATTAAGGGGTTGGGCAGGATTTTAGGGTTAAAGGTCATTGACGTTGAAGGCGCCACAGGTTATTACGATACTAATTATGAAGGTAAAGCCAGGGCGGCTCTTAAGGCCTTGCAAGACGATGATTTTGTATTTGTCCATGTAGAAGCGCCGGATGAGGCAGGGCATAACGGAGATTTAAGGGAAAAGATACTGGCCATAGAAAGGTTTGATCAGATAATAGTCGGTTCGCTGCTTGAAGCATTTAAGGGCAGGGATGATTTTAAGGTGTTGGTATTGCCTGACCACGCTACGCCCGTATCAGTGAGGACGCATACATCAGATGCTATCCCTTTTGGTATGTTTGGCGCCACGATTAAATCTAACGGAGCATCTGCTTACAGCGAAAAAGAAGCGCAGAGATCCAGTGAGTATTTTGAAAAAGGTTTTCAGTTAGTAGATTATTTTATTACTGATTTGAGGTAAGGAGGAGAGATGGGCAAGGCTTTGATTGTGCAGAAATTCGGCGGCTCTTCGGTTGCCAATGTGGAGCGTATACAGAATGTCGCCCGCAGGGTAACCGGATACAGAAAAAAAGGTTATGATCTGGTTGTGGTGGTTTCTGCCTTAGGCGATACCACTGATGAATTGATAGAATTGGCAGACAAGATCAATCCGGAACCTTCGGAAAGAGAAATGGATATGCTGCTTTCTACAGGAGAGCAGATATCTGTGGCGCTTTTGGCAATGGCAATACATAAATTAGGTTACGAAGCCATATCTTTCACCGGCCTGCAGGTAGGTATTATTACCGATACCAGCCATACCCGGGCCAGGATAGTCAAAATTGATACTAAGAAAATATCCGATGAACTAAAAAAAGGAAAGATTGTGATTGTGGCAGGTTTTCAGGGCACTACGCCTGACCAGCATATTACTACGCTAGGCCGGGGCGGATCTGACCTTACCGCAGTTGCTTTGGCAAAAGAATTAAAAGCCGACCAGTGTGAGATTTACACAGACGTAGAGGGGATTTATAGCACAGATCCGCGTATCGAGCCCAAAGCCGGCAAGATAGACGCGATTACATATGATGAAATGCTGGAGATGGCTTCATTGGGGGCGCAGGTTATGCAGGCCCGTTCAATTGAAGTAGCTAAGAAATTTGATGTGCCGATTCATGTCCGCTCGTCGTTATCTGAAAAACCGGGTACTATGATTGTAAGGGAGGTAAAAAGAATGGAAGAGGTTGTCGTTAATGCAATAACGTTGAACAAAAACGAATCAAAAATAACTGTCTGCGATGTTCCGGATAAGCCCGGAGTTGCTGCTAAAATATTTAAGAACCTGGCATCCGGAGGAGTGAATGTTGATATGATAGTCCAGAACGTCAGCCATACCCGCAAGACCGACATTTCTTTCACTATCCAGAAAGCAGAATTGGCCAAGACTATGCGGCTGGTCAGAAAGGCGGCTGCCAAGGTGGGGGCAGGCGAGGTGGTTGAGGATGCGGATATTGCGCGGGTTTCTATTGTGGGGGTAGGAATGAAGTCACATTCCGGAGTAGCCGCTACAATGTTTGAAACTTTGGCCCGGAAGAAAATTAATATAGAGATGATCTCTACGTCTGACATCAGCATATCCTGTATTATTAAAAAGAACAAGGTTGAATCCGCTGTAAGGGCTTTGCATGGGAAATTTGGATTAAATAAATAGATATTGCGGAGGAGATATTATATGCCAAAAGTTTTATTATATGACACTACTTTGCGCGACGGCAGCCAGGGCGAAGGGATTTCTTATTCTGTTTGCGATAAGATCCGCATATCGCAGGAGCTGGATAAGTCGGGCATAAATTTTATTGAAGGCGGTTGGCCCGGCTCTAACCCCAAGGACATGGAATTTTTCTTAAAGATGTCCAAGGCAGGGTTAAACTCCGCTAAACTGGTGGCATTTGGCTCTACCCGTAAATCCGCCAATTCAGCTGCAAACGACCCCAATATTAAAGGGCTTTTGAAATCCGGGGTAAGGCATGTGACTATTTTTGGCAAGACCTGGGACCTGCATATCAGGGATGTTTTAAAGGTGAGCCTGGAAGAGAATTTGGAGATGATACAGGATTCCGTGAGTTTTCTTGTTTCTAAAGGCATCACTGTGTTTTATGATGCGGAACATTTTTTTGATGCGTATAATGCCAATAAAGCCTATTCGCTTAAATGCCTGTTGACGGCTCAACAGGCCGGAGCCGCTGAATTAGTGCTTTGTGATACTAACGGCGGTACGCTTACTTCAAAGGTTTTTTCCGTAATAAAAGACATCAGGCCGGATATAAAAGCAGGCCTGGGGATACATTGCCATAATGATTCCGGGTTGGCAGTAGCTAATTCTCTGGCTGCGGTTGAAGCCGGAGCAAATATGGTCCAAGGCACGATAAACGGTTACGGAGAACGCTGCGGCAACGCTGACCTTATACCGATAATTGCGAACCTGAAATTAAAGATGG
>JAKQWZ010000072.1 GCA_029561735.1 Candidatus Omnitrophota bacterium
TTATAGCGGTTATTCTGGCTATAGTATTGTTTTGGGTTTTATTCAATGCCGGCAGGTTTATAGCTGTTAAGATATCGGGACTTTTCGCTAAACGTTCAAAGGCTGTATCAGTCAGCAAGGAGCTTTCCAAGGCTGAGGCAAAGAAATCTTCTAAGCCTTCTTCGCAGGCCCATATCGAGAAAATACCCGCATCTAATGTGCTGCGCCTGAGCATCCGTGCCAAAGAAAATTGTTTTGTCCAGGTAAAATGCGACGGTAAAACACAATTTTACGGTACGCTTAAAAAAGGCAGGTCAGACAGCTGGAAGGCTAATGAGAAAATAGAATTTACTTTAGGCAATGCCACCGCAGTAGAAGTGGAAGTGAATAACCGCCTTATCAACAGTTTGGGCCGCAGGGGCCAGGCAGTAAAGAATATCCTGATCACCAAAGACGGCTTAAGTATCCCCAGATGAAAAGTAAGGTAGGTATTTTGAGCCTTGGATGCCCGAGAAATCTGGTTGATTCCGAGCATATTGCCGGAAGGCTGCGCAGCAAGGGCTACAAGATAACAGATATCAATAAAGCAGACGTAGCTATTGTTAACACCTGCGCTTTTATTGACGATGCCAAGGCTGAATCGGTTGATGCGATTTTGCAGCTCATTGATTTAAAAAAGAAAGGCAAGCTTAAGAAGGTTTTGGTTTATGGTTGCCTTTCGCAGCGCTACCACGTTGAACTGCCTAAAGAGCTGTCGCAGATCGATGCTTTTGTAGGCAGGGTAAGTTTGGATGAAGGGATTGAGCGGTTTGCCCTTACCCCTAAACATTACTCGTATCTAAAGATATGCGAAGGTTGTATTAACAATTGCAGTTTTTGCGTGATCCATAAAATAAAAGGCAAGTTTTGCAGTATAGATGAGTATTCGCTCATTGAGAAGGTCAAAGCGCTTGACGCGGATAAAATATCCGAGCTTAATATTATAGGCCAGGATATCTCCGGATACGGTATAGATATTTACGGTAAATATAAACTTGCCGGCCTGATAAAAAATATCAGCATGTCCTGCGATAATATCAAGTGGCTGCGTTTGCTTTATCTCTATCCGTCCAGGGTTAATGACGAGCTTTTGCGCCTGGTTAACGATGATCCGAAGATATGCAAGTATCTGGATGTGCCTATTCAGCACATTAATAGCAGGCTCCTTAAATTGATGAATCGCGATACCGACAGCCGCGGTATTTTGGAGTTGATTTCCAGGATTAGAAAGATAGTGCCGGAGGCTGCTATCCGCACTTCGATAATAGTAGGTTTTCCTTCTGAAACTCATAAAGAATTTGAAGAGTTGCTGGATTTCGTTAGAGACACAAGATTTGACCGGCTCGGCGCTTTTATGTATTCAGCTGAGGAGGGGACTCCTGCTCATGGCTTTAAAGATCAGGTGCCGGAAAAAGTAAAAAAAGACCGTTTCAATGCTATAATGACTTTACAGCAGCAGATCTCGGTTGAGAATAACGCGAAATTCTTAGGCAGGACAATAGATGTGATCATTGACGCAAAAGAGAAAGATCATTATCTGGGCCGTAGTCAATTTGACGCTCCTGAAGTAGACGGATTGGTTTATGTGACCGGTTCCCGGGTTTTAAAGCGCGGGGATATAGTAAAGGTAAAAATAAACGATACTCTTGAATACGACCTTAGAGGAGAAATAGTTCAATGAATATAGCCAATCGCATAACGATGTTCAGGATAATCCTGGCGTTTGTTTTTATATTCTTGATCTTTAGCAGCGGGCTTTGGGCAAAAGCAGGGGCATTGATCGTGTTTATTGTTGCGGCAATATCGGACTTTCTTGACGGTTATATCGCCCACAAGAGGAATCTGGTCACTGATTTCGGCAAGATTATGGACCCGATAGCGGATAAAGTGCTGGTTTTGTCGGCATTCACCTGTTTTGTCCAGATGCAGTTGATTGAATCATGGATGTTTGTGGTTATAATCTTACGCGAACTTCTGATTACGTCATTGCGGCTATTTGCTTTGAGCAAAGGCCATGTTGTTGCAGCTTCCAAGGCCGGTAAACATAAAACTGTCTCTCAACTGGCAGTGATAATCTTTATCCTTATTTTTATTGTAGCCAAAGAGGCAATGCTGGAATATGCAACCTGGAACCCTGCCTGGGAAAAATTCTTCTTAAACAGCATCTTTGTGATGATGCTTGTTACTGTCGGTTTTACTCTATTCTCGGGTTTTTCCTATCTTTGGGAAAACCGCAAGATGATTTCCCGGAACTGATTATTCTATGAAAATTTCTTACCGCATTTATGTCTTGATTGCCACTTTCTTTTATATAGGGTATCTGCCGCTTATTCCCGGCACATTCGGCAGCCTTGCGGGATTAGCCATATTCTTGGCCTTAAATGGGAATGTTGCGTTTCAGTTAACAGCGCTATTTATAATCCTGTATTTGGGGTTTTTATCCAGCGGTAAGGCTGAAGAAATATTAGGTAAGAAAGACCCCGGCTGTGTGGTGATTGATGAAGTCGCCGGGATGTTGATCACTTTTCTTTTTATCCCGTTTGAGATAAAAACAATTCTTATCGGTTTTTTAGTTTTTAGATTGATGGATACTGTTAAGCCTTTTCCTGCTTACGGCCTGCAAAAGAAGCACGGCAGTATCGGGATAATGGGCGATGATATAGTTGCGGGGATCTACTCTAATCTTGTGCTTCAGGTAGTTTTAAGATTTACTTCTTTTATGGGCGCGTAGGCCGGGCCTTTAGGGGAGAGTTTACTTTCAAAAAGAGTGATTTTTAAAACCTGCATTTCTAATCCTTTTCCGGAAAAATCCGCGCTTAATTTTTTTAATTCACTGACCAGTTTGAGCCTGTTTTTGCCTGTTCTGACTCTTCCTATAGTAATATGAGTTGAAAATTCTCTGGTTTCTTTGGGGATTCCTATTGAGTAGAGTTTTTCTTCTAGAAGACGGGCGATTTCTTTGGTTTGGCTGTCGCCAAGGTCAATCCCTACCCAGATAACCCGTGGGCAGTCTATTTTAGGGAAGCCCCCTAATTCAGATAAACGGATAGAGTAGCTTGAGTTAGTTTTTGCTATCCCTTCTAAAATATCGCTGGTATGTTTTATTTTTGTATCTTCGATCTCGCCTAAAAATTTCAAAGTCAGATGGATGTTCTGCGGTTCAACCCATTTTACGTCAGGATCGGTCTTTTGAAGTGTTTGCTGGAGCAGGGAGACAGAAGTACGGATTTCTTGAGAAAGCTCTAATGCAATAAATGTTCTCATCAAAGCACTTTTCTAATCAATTTCATGGCTTCTAATGCGGATTGCTTTCTTATTCTATCGCGGCTGCCTTTAAACAGGAATTTTTTACAGCTAGTTCTACCTTTTAAAGCCAGAGCAATAAATACAGTACCTACGGGTTTTTGAATGGTGCCGCCTGTTGGCCCGGCAATACCGGTGATGCCTACTCCAATATCAGTTTTGGCTAAATACTTGATATTTTGCGCCATTTTTGAAGCGATCTCTTGGGATACAGCGCCCTTTGCCTTAATAAGCCGGCCGGGGATATTCAGCAGTTTTTGTTTAGTTTTATTGCTATAAGTGATCAGGCCCAATTTAAAGTATTTTGAACTTCCCGGAGTTGCCGTAAGCAGGAATCCGAGCAGGCCACCGGTACAGGATTCAGCAACGGCTATGGAGAGTTTTTTATGGATAAGCGCTTTGTGAAGCCCGGAGCATATTCTGTTCATCTTAAAACCAATTATAACAAAATTATTGCATATGGCAAAGCCATTATTCTATTGACAAATTCCCGGGTTCTGGTAATATAATTAACAATCTTCAGGGCAGGGTGAGATTCCCGACCGGCGGTTGCGCAGCAAGCGCACACCGGCGCTTCCTTTAGCGCCGGGTGATAGCGCAGCAAGCGCACACCGGCGCTTCCTTTAGCGCCGGGTGATAACCCGCGAGCCTCTCAAGGGCATGATCCGGTGAAATTCCGGAGTCGATGGCTAGCGCAGAAAGCGCATACCAATCCATCATTTTGGATTGGGTGAAAGTCCAGATGGAAGAAGATTAAGCAGTTTCTATGCCCGAAGATTTTGTCTTCGGGTTATTTTTTTATAGGGAGATTAAGTGTTCAATTCTATTACAGAAATACTGGAAGATCTGAAAAAAGGCCGGATGGTGGTCGTGGTTGATGACGAGGACCGCGAGAACGAAGGCGATCTGGTAGTTGCCGCGTCATTTGCTAAACCGGAAACTATAAATTTTATGGCCAAGGAAGGGCGCGGCCTTATCTGCATTCCTATGGAAGAAGTCCGCCTTCAGGAATTGCAGCTGCAGCCAATGATGGAAGAAGGCTCTAATTTAGCTAAAAAAGACCCGTTTTCAACTGCCTGGATGGTCTCTGTTGATGCGGCAAAAGGCGTGACTACCGGAATTTCAGCTTTTGACCGCAGCCGGACTATTGAAGTCTTAATAAATCCAAATTCTAAACCGGAAGATTTAATCCGCCCGGGCCATATATTTCCTTTAAAGGCTCGCAATGGCGGAGTCCTGGTGCGCGCAGGGCATACCGAAGCAACAGTGGATATGATGCGTTTAGCCGGGCTATATCCGGCCGGAGTTATTTGTGAAATAATGAATGAAGACGGTTCAATGTCGCGGCTGCCGCAATTATTGGAATTTTCCCGTAAACATCATCTGAAAATCTGTTCGATTGCTGATCTGATTGAATACCGCCGGCGTTCAGAGAAACTGATTGAGCGGATCTCAAAGGCCAGGCTTCCTACTGAATACGGGGTTTATGATTTGATAGCATACCGCGACCTGACTAACAAGAAGGTCCATGTGGTGTTGACAATGGGAGAGTTTGGCAATGATCCGGTTATGGTACGCGTACATTCAGAGTGCCTGACCGGAGACGTATTTGCTTCTCTGCGCTGCGATTGCGGCAGGCAGTTAAAAATAGCCATGCAGAGGATTGAAAAAGAAAAAAAAGGCGTCATCCTTTATATGAATCAGGAAGGAAGAGGCATTGGCCTGGCTGAAAAGATTAAGGCCTATGCTTTGCAGGATAAAGGAATGGATACAGTTGAGGCCAATAATGCGCTGGGGTTTGATCCGGACCTGCGCGATTACGGTATCGGCGCCCAGATATTAGTGGACTTGGGAATAAAAAATATTAAATTATTGACTAATAATCCGCGTAAGATAGTCGGCCTGGAAGGTTACGGCCTGAAAGTCATAGAGCGGGTGGCGCTGGAGATTGAACCTAATCCGCAGAATTACAATTATTTAAAGACAAAAAAAGAGAAGTTAGGGCATGATTTAAATCTGCTGTAATTATTTAGGGACACTTTTGTGAGTAAATTCAGAACCGTCCCCTGAGTAAATCCAGAACCGTCCCTACAAGAGGAGGAGAAATGGTAAAAGTAATTGAAGGTGATATGATAGCAAAGGGCAAGTCGTTTGGTATAGCTATATCAAGGTTCAATGATCTGGTGACTAAAGAGCTTTTGTCAGGATGTGTTGATACTTTGGTCCGCCACGGCGCAGATGAAAAAGAAATTCAGGTTGTCTGGGCTCCGGGAGCTTATGAGATTCCGTTAATTGCGCAGAAAATGGCTAAATCAAAAAAATATGACGCGATTATCTGTTTAGGCGCGGTGATTAGAGGTGCCACCCCGCATTTTGATTATATCGCTGCGGAGAGCTCTAAGGGCGTTGCCAAGGTTATGCTGGATAATTCAGTCCCGGTGATCTTCGGGATCATTACTGCTGATACTATTGAGCAGGCAATTGAACGCTCAGGCACTAAAGACGGAAACAAAGGCCGCGACGCAGCTATTAACGCCATTGAAATGGCTAATGTATTGGAAAAGCTCTAATGCGCAAACGTACAAAATCAAGGGAGTTTGCTTTGCAGGTGCTTTACCGTATGGATGTCACCAAAGACCCCTCGGATGTTTCATTGGATAATTTCTGGCTTAGCCAGCCTGATGAAGTGCCCGAAGCACAGGTAAAGGAATTTGCTACCCAGCTGGTTAAAGGCGTAGAGCAAAACCGCAAGGTCATTGACGAGAAAGTCTCTCATTATGCGGCTAACTGGCAGCTTGAACGTATGGCTGTAGTAGACAGGAATATCCTGCGCCTGGCTACTTTTGAAATATTGATGTGCCCCCAAATCCCGCCGAAAGTCTCCATTAATGAAGCAATAGAGTTGGCTAAGAAATTCTCCGATGTGGAGGCATCCAAATTCGTTAACGGCATATTGGATAAGATCAAGCTTGAGAAAGATAAATGAAGTGCGCTGACTTGCATTTGCATACTGTTTTTTCCGACGGCACCTTTACGCCGCGCGAACTTATCCAAGAGGCAAAGAAGGCAGGGTTGTCGGCAATATCCATAGTTGACCATGATACTGTCGCAGCTATAAAGCCGGCGATTGATGAAGCCGGGGAATTTGATATTGAGATTATTCCCGGGATAGAGCTTACCGCAGACCATAATGGCAGAGAAGTGCATATCCTGGGTTATCTAATTGATTATACTAAACCCAGTTTTAAACAAAAGCTCGATTTTTTAAAGCAAAACCGCATTGAGCGTATCCACAAAATTACCGAAAAATTAAAAGATATAGGTATAATTTTAAGCCCGGAGAAAGTATTTGCTTTGGCAAGTTTCGGCACTGTGGGCAGGCTGCATGTTGCGCGGGCAATGGTTAAAGAAAATATTGTTGCAAACACCAAAGAGGCATTTCGCAGGTTTATCGGTGAAAAGGGCCCGGGTTATGTATGCGGTTTTAAGCTGAATGTTCCTCAGGCAATAGGCCTGATTAAGTCTGTTAAGGGCATTCCGGTTTTAGCGCATCCTTTTACGCTTTATGACGATGAGCTGATCCCGGAATTCGTCAAATACGGCATAATGGGGTTAGAAGTGCATTACACTGAGCATTCGCAGTCTATGATTAATACGTACCTGCGCATGGCCAAAGAGTATAATCTTGTGGTGACCGGGGGTTCGGATTGCCACGGAGACGCAAAGCCAAAGATTAAAATCGGTTCAATTAAAATCCCTTATGCTTTAGTTGATTCGCTTAAAGCGGCGCAGGCCAAATTATGAAAAAAGACGACCTTTATTATATGAGGATAGCGCGCGATCTGGCGCTTAAAGCCAAAGGTAAGACTTCACCCAATCCTTTGGTTGGGGCAATGGTGGTTAAAGACAATCGTATTGTCGGCAAAGGTTTTCATAAAAAATGCGGCGCTGCCCATGCTGAAGTAGTAGCGCTTGATAACGCCGGCAAAAAGTGTGAGGGGGCAAAGCTTTATGTTACGCTTGAACCCTGCGGCCATTACGGCCGCACTCCGCCGTGCGTACACAGGATAATTCAATCAGGCGTAAAAGAGGTGATTGTGGGCATGGTTGATCCTAATCCGGTAAATAACGGCAAAAGTATCCAGATATTACGCCAGAATAAAATAAAGGTCAAAGTTGGGTTATTAGAGGAAGAGCTGGCAAAGATTAATGAGGTTTTTATAAAATATATAACTAAGAGGGAGCCGTTTGTAACGGTTAAAACCGGGCAGTCTTTAGACGGCAAGATTGCTACCCGTACCGGTGATTCCAAATGGATAACTTCTGACCAGTCGCGCCAGTTTTCCCGCAGGTTGCGTTCGTCTTTTGACGCGATAATGGTCGGAGTGAATACAGTTTTGCGGGATGACCCGCGCCTGGATGCCTGGTTTTCCGGATCTTCCGGCGGCGGGTCCTTGAGGAAACAGCCTGTAAAAATAATAATTGACAGCCGCCTGAGCACTCCTGCTGACGCAAATATTTTTTCTAAGAATTCCGAAGTCATCATTGTTACTCTGGCCTCAAAATCGGGTCAGGAGACACAAAACCGCAAGGCCTTGTCTCAAAAGGCCAAGATACTTGAAGTTAAAGATAAATCAGGCCAGGTAAACCTTAAAAACATGATGAAGCAGCTTGCCCGGATGGAAATTGCCAATATTCTGGTAGAGGGCGGGGGTATGCTCATCGGCTCTTTGTTTGACGAAAAATTGGTGGATAAGGTTCTTATTTTTATCAGCCCAAAGATAATAGGCGGTAAAGATGCGATTAGCTCTGTTATGGGCAAGGGTATTGCCCGGGTCGATAAGGCGATAAGATTAAAACAGGTTTCAGTAAGGCGCATTAGCGAAGATATTTTGGTGGAAGGCTATGTTTAGCGGAATTATAGAAGAATTAGGCGTAGTAAAAAATATATCCCGGTGCTCAAAAAGCACTTTGTTTCAGATAAAAGCGGATAAATGCGCTAAAGATATTGCTATCGGAGATAGTATTGCCGTTAACGGCGTGTGCCTGACATTAATAAAGAATGAGCTCGGAGTTTTAAGTTTTGAAGCAATGCAGCAGACTTTGTCAGTCAGTAATCTGGGTTTTTTAAAGGCTGGCGATAAAGTCAACCTCGAGCGCGCTCTAAAAATTGGAGATAGGGTGTCCGGACATTTTGTTACCGGCCATATTGACTGCATGGGCCTGATCCGCAGTAAGGCTTACCGTAATAATAATTTGTGTTTTGAAATAGCCGTTCCGCCCAAATTCATGCTTTTTTGTATACTTAAGGGTTCGGTTGCCATTGACGGAGTAAGCCTGACAATTATGGAAAAAAAGCCGTCAGCTTTCAGTGTTTATATAATTGCGCATACCCTTAAGAACACTATATTTATGTTTAAAGGCCCATCAGCAAAAGTCAATGTTGAATTTGACATTCTGGCTAAAAGCGTAAAATCCCAGCAATGACTTATGTTAACTTTCTGCAGCATAAAATATTGCCTTCTTTTTTGATTTCTGATATACTGATTCCATAAAATTACGGGGGGTAGCGCAGTTTGGCAGCGCGTTTGGTTCGGGACCAAAAGGCCGTGGGTTCAAATCCCACTCCCCCGATTAAATTTACCGTCTATTAACCCAAATAAATTTATGCCGAGCGCCGGTTATTTCATATAGCGGCGAGGCAGAAGAGTATGCAAAAACAGATCCATGTGCTTTACTCGGGTGCTGTGCAGGGGGTAGGCTTTCGTTTTACCTGCGTAAGTATTTCCCATCAGCTTAAGATTGCCGGCTGGGTGAGAAATGTCCCCGGAGGCGGCGTTGAATTGGCAGCAGAGGCAGATGAAGAGGTTTTGAAAGATATGCTGGCCAGGATAGATAATGAATTTTCCCGGTATATAGGTAAAGCTGATATCCAGTGGCTTGAGCCTTCGGGCAAATTCAAAGATTTTATTGTAAAATTCTGATATGGACCTCTCCGCAGTAAAAAAACAGATCGAGAAGCTCAGGCAAGAGATCTTTCGCCACGATTACCTTTATTATGTTGTTTCTCAACCGGAAATCTCAGATAAAGAATATGATATTTTAATGCGCAAACTTATTGACCTGGAGAAAGAGTATCCCCAGTTTAAAGATAAGGATTCTCCGACTATGCGCATAGGCGCACAGGTGCTGGAGAGTTTTAAGACTGTCAAGCACCGGCAAAAGATGTTGTCTTTGGATAATACTTATTCTTTTGACGAGCTGCAGGATTGGATCAACCGCGTGCATAAAGGCCTTGCCGGCCAGAAAATCGAATATGTTGTGGAATTAAAAATAGACGGCTTAAGCGCCAATCTTACTTACCGCAATTCTAGATTAGCTGTAGCCGCTACCAGAGGCGACGGCGAAACCGGAGAAGATGTTACCGCAAATATCCGGACTATCCGGCCAATACCCTTGATCTTAAGAGGAATGGATTTCCCCGAATTTATTGAAATTCGCGGCGAGGTCTATATGGATAGAAAAGATTTCGATCTCTTGAATAAGGAAAGAGAGGTTGCGGGTGAGTTGCTTTTTGCCAATCCGCGCAATGCAGCCAGCGGCTCTTTGAAATTGCTGGATACGGCATTGGTAGCAAAGCGCAAGCTGAATTTTTTCGCTCATTCACTGGGGGAATATAAAGGCGCGGAAATTCAGACTCAATGGGATTTTCTGCGCCGATTAAGATCGTGGGGGGTTCGAACTAACCCTGAATCCAAACTTTGTTTGGGCTTGGATCAGATAAAAGATTTCTGTGCTAAATGGCAGAATAGGCGCGATAATCTCGGGTATGAGATTGACGGCATAGTGGTCAAGGTTAATGACTTTGCCCAGCAGAAAAGGCTGGGGTCAACTTTAAAGAGCCCGCGTTGGGCAGTGGCGTATAAATTCCCCGCCCGCCAGGCAACTACCGAGGTGCTGGATATAAAATTCAATGTCGGCAGGACAGGGGTGATTACGCCTACCGCAGAATTAAAGCCTGTTGAATGCGCCGGAGTCATTATCCGTAACGCTACTCTGCATAATTTTGACGAGATAAAACGCCTGGATATTAAAATCGGTGACCGGGTTTTGATAGAAAGGGCAGGCGAAGTTATTCCGAAAGTAGTAAAAGTGGTCAGGCAGGCAGGCAAGGCTATGGCAGTGCATCCGCCAAAAGCCTGTCCGGTATGTAAAGCCAAAGTAGTTAAAGAAAAAATTGAAGACGTTGCCCTGCGTTGTATAAATCCTTCCTGCCCGGCTCAACTGGAGCGGGGAGTAGAACATTTTGCCGCGCGGGATTGTATGGATATTGAAGGGATGGGCGAATCTTTAGTCCGGCAGTTGGTCCTGAATAATATGGTAAAAGATTTTGCGGATATTTATTTCCTGAAAAAGGAAGATTTTCTAAAATTAGAGTTATTCAAGAATAAAAAAGCAGAGAATATTCTTGCCGCTATACAAAAAAGCAAGTCTCAGCCGCTTTCCCGGCTTATCTACGGCCTAGGCATAAGGCACGTGGGAGAAAAAGCAGGTTATACCCTGGCTAATAATTTTCGCAGTATGGATAATATTATTAAGGCAAAGAAGAAAGATCTTGAGGCTATTTACGAAATAGGCGCGGTTATGGCTGATTCTATAGTTGAGTTTTTTAAGCAGGATTCAACACGCCTTTTGATCAAGAAATTAAAAGAGGCCGGCCTGAATATGAAAGAGCCCGAAAGAACTGTTAAGAAATCAGCGCTTTCCGGAAAAACAGTGGTTTTTACCGGAGAGCTCTCGCAGTTCAGCCGCGCTCAAGCACAGGACATTGTTAGGCAGATGGGAGGTAATGCAGCTTCGTCAGTGGGTAAAGAAACCGATTTTGTTATAATCGGAGAAAATGCCGGATCAAAATTAGATAAGGCAAAAAAACTCGGGGTAAATATAATTGATGAAGATAAATTTAAGGAGATGATTAGATGAAAGGCGCAAGGCGTAGGTTGCAGGGTGTAAGATTATGTTTTGTTCTAGCGGTTTATTTTCTTATTTTTAATTTAATCGGTTGCGATGCGTTTGTGCGTAAATTTACCCGTAAGCCTAAAAAAAGCGACGAACCGATGGAATTGGTGTTATATCCGGAAGAGTATAAAGGCCCGGGGTTGTCCAAGGAGGCCCTTTACCGCCAGTCGTTTTTATTCTGGAAATCTTGGATGGATGAACTGATTGAATGCCTGAATCCGCGCGGAAATTATAAAAGGCAGGTAAAGAGCGCTGAGGAGGCGATCAAGAATGTTTTAGATATGAGAAAAATGTTAAACGATGAGGGTAAGAAGAAAATAGATGTATATTTGAAAAAACTGGCTGAGCTAAAAGAATCCATAGCCGGGGACATGTATAATTCCAGGACTTCTTTTAATCGTAATGATACCGAACGGTTAAGAAGGGACATGCTGCGCGATTTGGGTTATCCTAAAGTCAAGGCAATGCTTCTATGATCCTGGAAAGAGTCTGTGTCGGTGAGCTTGAGGTAAACTGCTATATCCTTGCAGAGGCCCAAGGTAAGGAGTGCATAATAATTGATCCGGGTTCTGATTATGATAAGATAAATAAGGCCCTTATCAGGCGCAAGTTAAAGCCCGCGATAATCATTAATACCCACGGCCACGCCGACCATATCGGATGCGATGATGATTTTGGTTTGCCTGTATATATACATAAGAATGATGCGGCTTTGCTGGGTGATCCGATAAGGAATTTTTCGGGTTTTATCGGAGAATCTTTTTCAATAAATGTTGAAATAAAAGAAATCAAAGATGGGGATAAAATAGAACTGGGTAAAATAAAACTTGAGGTGCTGCATACTCCGGGGCATACATCCGGCGGAGTGAGCCTGTTACTTAGATGCCCTGAAAAATTTATGCTTTTTAGCGGGGATACTTTGTTCTTTCACAGCGTAGGCAGGACTGATTTTCCCGGGGCCAGCCACGAAGCGCTGCTAAGGTCTATCAAGGACAAGCTTTTGACTCTGCCGGACTCAACAGTTGTTTATCCCGGCCACGGCCCCAGCTCAACTATCAGAGCGGAAAAAGAAAATAATCCGTTCCTGGATTAACATGAATGACCTGATCGACAGTTTTCTTTCTTATTTATCCGTGGAAAGAGGCCTGGCAGCAAATACCATTTCTTCATATCATGACGATTTGAATGCGTTTTCAGGGTTTTTAAAAACCCGTAACATTGCCGCAATCTCCGGGACCCAGCGCAATGATGTTACGGATTTCATGCTTTTTCAGAAAGACAAGGGCCTTAATCCCAGTTCTATTTCGCGCAGGCTGGCTGCAATCAAAGTATTTTATCGGTTCCTGGTCAGGGAGCGGGTATTAAAAAGCGATCCCACCAGCCTTATTGAGACTCCGCGCATATGGAAGAAGATTCCGGAGACCCTGTCCTTAAATGAGGTGGAAGCGCTTTTAAATGCGCCGAATATCAGGGATGTTCAAGGAGCGCGTGACAAGGCATTTTTGGAAACGCTCTACGCCACGGGAATGCGGGTTTCCGAAGCAGTCAACTTAAAAATAAATAATGTAAATCTTGATATCGGATTTTTACGCTGTGTCGGCAAAGGCAATAAAGAACGGGTTATTCCTTTAGGGAAAAAGGCGATTACCAGTTTAAACAGATATATATCCGATAGCCGCCATAAACTTTTAAAGGATAAAGAAAGCGAATATTTATTTTTAAGCCGTTCAGGGGCAAAGATATCCCGGCAGTCTTTATGGAAAATAATAAAAAAGTATGCCCGTTTGAGCCGTATCAAAAAGCCGATCAGGCCGCATATATTGCGCCATTCTTTTGCCACGCATTTGTTGGAGCGCGGCGCTGACCTGCGTTCGGTGCAGGAGATGCTTGGCCATGCCAATATTTCTACAACCCAGATTTATACTCATATAAATAAAGACAGGCTAAAATCCATACACAAAATGTATCATCCGAGGCCATAATATGAAACATTATTTGAATAAACTGCCGCAGGATATCAGGGGTATAATTCATAATATTTCTCAAGCAGCTGTTGAAGAACGCGTATCAGCCTATCTGGTGGGTGGATTCGTCAGAGACCTGATATTGGGGGAACCGAATTTTGACCTGGATCTTACGGTTGACGGCGATGCCATAAAGTTAGCCCAGAATCTGGCGCGTAAATTTCAGGCTAGGATCGTTATACACAAAAGATTCGGCACTGCAACATTAACCTTTTGCCACAAAAAAATAGATTTTGCCACCAGCAGGAAAGAATGCTACCCGGAATCAGCGTGCCTGCCGGTTGTTTCGCCAAGTTCGCTTAAGGACGACCTGGCCCGGCGCGATTTTAGTATTAATGCCATGGCAATTGAGATTTCCAATAAAAATTTCGGGAGGCTGATTGACCATTTTAACGGAAAAGAGGATTTAGATAATAAAAAGATCCGAGTTTTGCACAATCTTAGTTTTATTGACGACCCTACGCGTATTTTGAGGGCGATACGTTTTGAGCAGAGATACGGCTTTAATATTGAGGCGAATACAATGGCGCTTTTAAAAGACGCCGTAAATTTAAGCATGCTGGAGGTAGTTGAGCCGCAGCGCATAAGAGACGAGATTATTTTGCTCTTAAAAGAGAAAGACCCTGTTCCGGCTTTGAAAAGGCTGAACAGCCTTGCGGGCCTGAAATTTATTCACCCTTGCTTAAAGTTAAAAAGGGCGGGTTTTTCCCTTCTGAGGAATGTTTCGCGCCAAATAGCGGAATTCAGCAGGAATTATCCGGGATTGCGCCGGTTGGATACGTGGTTGATTTATTTTTGTGCCCTTGTTGACGGCTTAAGCCTGAAAAATTCTGAAGCGGTATGCAGAAAATTTGTATTTCGTAAAGGTGAAGAGAAAAGGATTATCGCTTATAAAAAGATAAAACGGGGTTTGATCCGTAAGCTTTGCGATAAGAAAATAAAGTTTTCCGGAATATACGAGCTGCTTGAGGCACAAAGTTATGAAGTGGTCTTTATGGTCAGGGTACGTTTTGCCAATAATGTACTTAACGCTAATGTGGATCATTTTTTCAACCGTTTAAGCACGACGCGTATACATACTTCGGGAAATGACCTGCATCAGCTGGGGCTGGAACCCGGGCCCGGTTATCAAAAAATATTCAAACAGGTGCTTGATGCGAAGCTGAATAATACCGTAAAGAATAAACAAGAAGAACTGGCATTAATCAAACAACTGATTAAAAAACACGGAGAGACAAAATAACATGGGCAGACAAGAGCGCGTTGCTGAAGCGATCAAGAAGGAGGTAAGTTGTATTTTACATGATGAAATGAAGGACCCGCGGCTGGGGTTTGTGACTATAACGCAGGTGCAGGTCAGCCCTGATCTGGGTTTTGCCAAAGTATTTTTTAGCGTAATGGGCAAAGAAGAGGACCGTAAAAAAACCAAGGAAGCCCTTGATTCGGCGCGGGGTTTTATCCGTAAACTTGTTTCAGAGAGGATAAACTTAAGGCTGTCTCCTGAGTTGTCATTCAAGGAGGATATCTCAACCGAATACAGCGTGCACATACAGGAAGTGCTGGAGGAGATAAAAAAATTAAATGAGCCCAGCCATCCCGGTGAAGGGCTTAATAAGGACAAACAAAAAAAGGAAGGATCCGGTGAGCCTGAAAGAAACGATTGAATGCATAAGAAATAATAAAAAATTCCTTATTTCCAGCCACGTTAATCTTGAGGCTGATGCGCTTGGCTCGGAGTTGGCGCTTTACCGGCTGCTTAGGGCATTAGGAAAAGAGGTTACAGTTGTCAATGAAGACAGTATTCCTTACGGCCATGAGTTTTTCCCCAATGCGGAGGTAGTCAAGAAATATGGCGACCGTTTAGGAAAAGTTGATTTTGATGTATTTGCAGTAGTTGATTGCTCCGACCTTAACAGGACAGGAGAAGTGCACCGCCTTTGCAAAGATAAGCCGGTATTAAATATTGACCACCATATCAGCAACCGGTATTTCGGTTCAGTAAACTGGGTGGAAGACGCCGCTTCCTGCACACAGATGATCTACAGGCTTTACAGAGAATTAAAGGTCCCTATAGATAAGGCCTCTGCGCTTTTATTGTATGCCGGCATTATGACTGATACGGGATCGTTTAAGTATACTAATACTACTGCCGAGTCTTTAAAAATAGCTGCAGACCTGGTTTCAAAAGGAGTAAACCCGGCCCAGGTGTATAACCGGCTGTATCAGAATATACCGTATGATGACCTGAAGGTGCTGGCAAAAATTCTTCCCGGAATGCAAAGGACAGAACAGGGCAGAGTGGTCTGGTTTCAAATAAAACACAATTTGCTGCGGCACAAGAAATTGAAGTTTGATTTAAGCGAGAACATTTTAAGTTTCGGCCGTTCGGTCCAGGGTGTTGAAGTAGTGGTTTTGTTCAAAGAGAATCTGGGAGTCAGAAATGAGGTCAGGGTTAATTTCCGTTCCCATGGCAAAATTGATGTTAATGCGATCGCGAAATTCTTTAATGGCGGAGGGCATAGGGCTGCCAGCGGCTGTACTATTAAGGGCAGGATAGACAGCGTCAGAAGGCGTGTTCTACAAAAAGTAAGGGAAAGCCTGAAATGAAAGTTATTCATGGCATCGCGGGTTTGCGCAGGTTTAAGAATCCCGTTGTAGCCCTGGGGGTGTTTGACGGTGTGCACCTGGCCCATCAGCGCATCTTAAAGAGAACAGTTGCTATTGCCAGAAAGATTAACGGCACATCCATGGTTGTGACTTTCTGGCCTCACCCGCAAAAGCAGGAAAGCCTTTATTCGCTTAAACACAGGCTTTTTTTGATCAGCCGGATAGGCATAGATGCCTGTATAGTTATTAAATTTTCTGCCGGGTTTGCAAAGATTCCGGCGCAAGTTTTTATTAAAAAAATTCTCATTGACAGGATAGGCGCCCGGTATATCTGCGTAGGCAGAAATTTCCGGTTCGGTTGCCATGCTGCAGGCACTGCAGGTCTATTAAGAAAGTTATCCCGCCGGTTAGGTTTTAAGCTTAAGGTTTTTGATGTGATTAAGAAAAACTCTGTACCGGTTAGCAGTACTGTTATCCGGAAATTGATTACCGCAGGCAAATTAACCGGCGCACGAAATCTTTTGCGTAAACCCGTGACAGTGCTGGGTACTGTCATTAGAGGCAATGCCTTAGCCCGTAAATTTGGTTTTCCTACGGCAAACGTAAACCCGCATCATGAGATACTCCCGCCTAACGGGATTTATGCGGTGAATATCATGCTCAAAGGCAGGCAGTATAAAGGCATATGTTATATAGGAAGGAGGCCGACTTTTATAAATAATAAAATAGATAAAAAGCGCCACGTTGAAGTGCATATATTTAATTTTAAGAATAACCTCTATAAGGAAGACCTCGAGATACAATTTATATCTTGCATAAGAAAAGAAAGAAAGTTTGATTCAAAGGAAGACTTAATAAAGCAGGTTAAAAAAGACATTTCTTTAGTGAAATCCCGGTTTTTCCTCCCCTAGTTATACCACAATATATGCCCATCGCAGGCTAAAAGCACACTACTTATTGTAATTACACAGGTTAGATAAATATTTTTCTTGACAAAATTATTTATTATATCTATACTGGGTTTCGTAGTGGATGAAAGTGGTGCAAAGTGGAGAGGTGGAAAAAGTGTTTTACGGCGAATTTCTGCATTCTATAGACCGCAAAGGCAGGCTGATTTTACCTGCTAAATTCAGAGAAGTTGCTAAAAACAACTTCGCAGAGAAATTTTTCCTTACCCGCGGGCTGGATAAGTGCCTGTTTATGTTCATTGAGGAGGAGTGGCGGGCGCAGGAAAATAAATTCCGGGCGATATCATTTACTAAGCAGCAATCAAGGACTTTTAACCGTTTATATTTTTCCGGAGCGCAGGAAGCTGTTCCCGACAGGCAGGGAAGGATACTGTTGCCGCAATACCTGAAAGATTACGCTGAAATAAAAAAGGATGTAACCATAGTCGGAGTATCCAACCGTATTGAAATATGGTCGCAGGATAAGTGGAAAGAATTTTACGGAAACTCCCGTCAATCATTTGAAGAGATAGCAGAGAAGCTGATGGATGCTTAAGCAGGAACGCTTTTTGGATTGTTACGTGGAAACTAAATTTCATGTACCGGTAATGCCGCAAGAGGTAGTCAAGTATCTTGAACCGGCACCCGGTAAGATAATAGTAGATGCGACAACCGGGACCGGCGGGCATAGCGAGATTATAGCCGGCCGTATTTATCCCGGCGGCAGGCTGATCTGTATTGACCGCGATGAGGCATCGTTGGCAATCGCGAAGAGCAGGTTAAGCGCTTATCGCGATTCCGTAGCTTTTGTTCATTCTAATTTTATAGATATTGATAGCGCATTATCCGGGCTGGGGGTTGATAAAATTGACGCAATAGTCTTTGACCTGGGGATGTCGACTTTTCAGCTTGATGACTCAAGCCGAGGCCTTAGTTTTCAGAAAGAAGGCCCGCTGGATATGCGATTTGATAAATCCGCTTATATAAGCGCATATGACCTGGTCAATAATTTGAATGAGGATGAATTATCCCAGGTACTTTGGACATTCGGGCAGGAAAGATGGCATAACCGCATAGCGCATCTGGTTGTTGAATCAAGGCATCAGCAGCCGATAACCACTACGCGCCAGTTAAGAGATATAGTTGTCCGGGCGATTCCGGCAAGGTTCAGGCATTTTCGTATACATCCGGCGACCCGTACATTTCAGGCAATACGTATAGCAGTGAACCGGGAGCTGGAGGCTGTGGAGGCAGGGCTTAACAAGACTGTCGGGCTGCTTAAGGAAGGAGGCAGAATTTGCGTAATCTCCTTTCATTCCCTGGAGGACAGGATTGTGAAGTTTCGTTTTAAAGAATTTGCTCAACAGAATAAAATAAGAATTATTACTCCTAAGCCTCTGGTCCCTTCACAAGAAGAGATCAGGGCTAATCCGGCATCCAGAAGCGCGAAATTAAGGGTTGCACAACGCATATAAAATGAAAATGTCTAAGTTTCTGGTTAATATTGTTTTTGTGACTCTTTTCTTTATGCTTTATGCCTGGCAGCAGACCGAAATCTACCGTATGGCTTATATCAACCAGAAGAACATGTCTATAGCCCAGGAATTGCTTGATAAGAACACCCTGTTAAGATACAATATAGCCAAGAATACTTCGCTTACCCGCATAGGAGTTAAGGTAAGCACTGATAAAGATTTTCAGATGCCTGACAGGTTCCAGATGCTGACAATGGTTTATCCCAAAGGAGCCCTAAGGCCGAAGGTTGTGGATAATATTTCCGGTCGTCAGAATGTTTTAGCCCGCCTATTCGGAATCAAAAGACAGGCTGAAGCTATGACCGTTAACCAATAGATTTACCCCAAAAAAGTCCTCCAAAAAAGTGTATAACACAAGCAACTACCGCCGTAAACTCGAAGCGGTTTTCTTAGTTTTTTTTATCTTTCTGCTTTTATGTATTATCCGCCTCATGTATCTGCAGTTTTTCCGCGCCAGCTTTCTTGCTAATATAGGCAGAAAACAACATAGCCTTTATGTGGAATTAGAAGCCCGCAGAGGCACTATTTATGATTCTAATCAGAAGCCCGAAGCGGTCAATATTGCTACTGATTCTGTCTATGCTGCGCCTAATGAAATGAAGGATAAAGATAAAGAGGCTGCTATCCGGCAGCTTTCTCCGATACTCAATATTAGCGAATCAAATCTGCAAAATAAAATATACCGCAAAAAATCTTTTGTTTGGATCCAGCGCAAAATCTCTGCGCAGCAGGCTCAGCAAATCAGGCAGCTCAAGATTAAAGGCATAGATTTTATTAAAGAGAGCAAGCGCTGCTACCCTAACGCCTATCTGGCCAGTCAGGTCATTGGTTTTGCCGGATTGGATAATCAGGGCCTGGAGGGCCTGGAACTTTATTATGATAAATACCTTAAGGGCAAGAATGGTTTTGCCCTTTTTTTACGCGATGCCCGCCAGAAAAAACTGGATTTAAAAGATAAAACACTTGCCCCCCGGGATGGATACGACCTTGAGTTGACCATAGATGAAGTTATACAGTACATTGCAGAAAGGGAGCTGGATAATTCCTTCCGCGTTAATAAAGCCAAGGGCGCCAGCATTATTGTTATGGAGCCCCATACCGGAGAGATACTGGCAATGGCCAGCCGCCCCACATACGACCTTAATGAATATTCTAAAGTTGACAAAGAACAGGTGCGCAACCGTGCCATTTGCGATATGTTTGAGCCGGGTTCAGTTTTCAAGGTGGTTGCTGCCAGCGCCGCGCTGGAAGAAAAAATGGCCAGCGAGCAGGATAAATTTTTCTGTGAAAATGGGGCGTACAGGGTGGGAAACCATATTTTGCATGACCACACTCCCCACGGATGGCTTACCTTTACCGAGGTAGTTGAACAATCCAGTAACATCGGCACAACCAAGATAGCCCAATTGATCGGCCCGGATATGCTTTATAAATATGTCAGAAAATTCGGTTTTGGCACTAAAACCGGAATTGATATGCGCGGAGAAATAAATGGTTCAATCAAAGAGCCGCGCTTTTGGTCAAAGACATCCATCGGCGCTATCCCTATAGGCCACGAAGTAGGCGTGACAGCCTTGCAATTGGCTTGCGCTTATTCAGTAATAGCCAACGGCGGAAAACTTATGAAGCCTTATATTGTAAAAAGCATCAAAGATAAGTTCGGGCAGGTAATAAAAAGTTTTTCTCCTGTTGTAACGGCCCAGGTTATATCTGCCGATACGTCTGCCAGAATGAGGAAGATACTTACCGGGGTAATTGAGGAAGGCACCGGTAAAATGGCCAAAATGGAAGGTTTTAGCGCCGCCGGGAAAACCGGGACTGCGCAGAAGATTGAGCCCGGAGGAAAATATTCGCATAACAAATTCATCGGTTCATTTATCGGTTTTGCCCCGGCAGAGGAGCCTTTGATAACAATAGTGGTTACAATTGACGAGCCGCGCCCTTATTACTACGGAGGGGTAGTAGCCGCTCCGGTGTTCCAAAAAGTGGCTGCTGATGTTTTAAAATATTTAAGGACCAAACAATTACCGGATGAGTATTATGCCTCAAATTAGACTATCAGAGTTATTAAAAGCATTAAGCGCGCCTAAGAAGTGCATTTGTTTTTCTGATCCGGGCATTTACGGTATTAGCTGCAATTCCAGGGACATTAAAAAAGGGCAATTATTTGTTGCCGTAAGGGGCAATCAGGCTGACGGGCATGATTATATTCTGGATGCGGTTAAAAGAGGGGCTGTGGCAGTGGTCAGTGAATTACAAAATGCACAAATGCACCGCTGCCAAAAAATAAATTTAATCAGAGTCGTTGACAGCAGAAGCGCGCTTTTGGAATTAGCAGCCAGATTTTATGATAATCCTGCCAAGAGATTGGGGTTTATCGGAATTACCGGGACAAACGGCAAAACCACGGTGGCTTATTTGCTTGAAGCTATTTTGAAGGCGTCCGGATATTCTCCTGCTGTTATCGGCACGATAAACTACCGCTATAAGGGCTATAAAGTTGCGGCAGGCAATACTACTCCGGGTGCGTTACAGTTACAATCGCTTTTTAACCGGTTTGTGAGATCCGGCTGCGATAAGGTAATTATGGAGGTTTCTTCGCATGCGCTGGACCAGGGCAGAGTATGCGGTATTAGTTTTGAAGCGGCTATTTTTACCAACCTGACTCAGGATCATTTGGATTATCATAAGACAATTCCCGGGTATTTTAAAGCTAAAAGCCTGCTTTTTAAGGAGCTGGGAAAAGATTCTATCGCTGTTATCAATAATGATGATTATTACGGCAGAAAGTTGAAAAAAATGACCAAGGCAAAAGTTGTGACTTATGCAATAGACCATCCGGCTGACCTGAAAGCAACCGGAATTGATTTTGATATGCATTGCTCCCGGATGAATCTTTCCTGGAAGGGCAGGGAGTTTAAGGCCGTTTCCCGGCTGATAGGCAGGCATAATGTCTATAATGTATTGGCTGCGGCCGCGTATTGCCTGCAATCCGGAGTAAGTATTTCCCGGGTAGTCTCGGCAATAGAAAAATTCAGAACAGTCCCGGGCAGATTAGAGAAAATAAAGTCAAGGCGCAGCTTCACGGTATTTGTGGATTATGCCCACACCGATGATGCGCTTAAAAACGTGATTACTGCGCTTAGGGCCCTGCCTGCTAATCGGATTATTACCCTGTTTGGCTGCGGCGGAGACCGTGATAAATCTAAAAGGCCGAAAATGGGCAGGGTAGCTACGGATTTGAGTGATTATGCGGTTATTACCAGCGATAATCCGCGGCAGGAGAAACCCGCAGATATTATTAAGGATATAGAAAAAGGTATCCGGAAGTCTAATTATTGCGTAGTGGTTGACAGGAAAGATGCAATTAAAAAAGTATTGTCTTTCGCCCGGGATGGGGATATCATTCTCTTGGCCGGGAAAGGCCATGAAAATTACCAGATAATCAGAGGCAGAAAACTGCGCTTTGACGACAGAGAGGTTGTAAAAGAATGTTTACAGTCCGCCAGCTTATAGAAGCAAGTTCCGCTGACCTGGTGCAGGGGGATGCGCAAAAACGGGTCAAGGGTATTTGTATTGATTCGCGCAGGGCCAATCCCGGAGATTGTTTTATTGCCATAAAGGGCAGCAGTTTTGACGGGCATGATTTTATCGCTCAAGCAATTAAAAATGGCGCTTCTTGCGCAATTGTGTCTATTCCCAATCCAAAGCTCCTAAGCTCTAACCCAAAATATAAAAGAATATCTATTTTAAATGTAGACGACACAATCAGGGCTCTGGGTAAGATTGCCGCGTTCCATCGCCAGAGGTTTTCTATCCCCGTTATAGCTGTTACCGGCAGCAACGGGAAAACCACCACTAAGGAAATGCTGGCCCATGTGTTATCGGCAAAAATGCGCGTGCTGCGGACCGAAGGGACTAAAAACAATAATATAGGAGTGCCTTTGACCCTGCTGAATCTTAAAAGTACCCATGATATTGCGGTGGTGGAATTAGGCACAAATCATTTCGGAGAGATTGAATATTTATCCGGAATCTGCCGGCCTAATATGGCGGTGATTACAAATATAGCTGCTTCGCATCTTGAATTCCTTAGAGATTTAAACGGTGTGTTTACCGAAAAAACAAGCCTGTTGCGTTTGTTGCAGAAGCCGGCCATTGCAATACTTAATGCCGACGATAAGTTTTTATATAAATTGATAAGCGGAAGAAAACACAGGCATACCGCAGTATCTTTCGGCGTAAGGAGCCGGGCGGATTTCAGGGGTTCGGCAATAGAATTAAGAGGCGAAGAAAGCAGATTTCTGCTAAACTTTAAGCATAGGTTTATGCTTAAGAATTGCGGGCAGCACAATATCCACAATGCCCTTTCAGCTATAGCTGTCGCCAGGATCTTTGGGCTGTCGCATAAAGATATTATATCAAAGCTTGCCTCTTTTAAATTTCCCGCGGGAAGGTGCAGTATGGCAAAATTCGGCGGCCTGCGGCTGATTGATGATACCTACAACTCCAATCCGTTCTCTCTCGAGCATGCCCTTTATGCCTTGGCTAATATTAAGGTAAAGGGGAGAAGGATATTTGTTATGGGGGATATGCTGGAATTAGGCCCGGACAGAGAATCTTTGCACGGTAAGGCAGGCAGGCTGGCAGCAAAGATCTGCGACACCCTTATTGCTGTAGGGCCGTTATCCGGGAAAGCGCTCAGGGAAGCAAAAAAATCAGGGATGAAAGAAAAAGACCTGTTTAGTTGCGCTGATTCCGGACAGGCCGGAAAAATACTTATTGGGAAAATACAGCCGTGCTCCCAAGATGCAGTTCTGGTCAAAGGTTCCCGCGCAATGAAGATGGAAGAAATAATCAATAACCTTAAACAAAAATAATATGTTCTATCATTTTTTATACCCTTTGCATGAAATCTTTGCATCGCTGAATATCTTCCGCTATATTACTTTCAGGGCGGTGATGGCCGCGCTTACTGCTTTTGTGCTGAGCCTTATATTCGGGCCTTTAGTTATCCGTATGCTTAAAAAATGGAAGATCGGCGAGAATGTCAAAAAAGAAGAGAGCGGCAAGCTTTATGAGTTGATCAGCAGTAAGCAGGATACCCCGACAATGGGCGGCATATTTATACTGTTGGCAATAGTAATTTCAACTTTGCTCTGGGCCGATGTAACAAATAAATTTATCCTGCTGGCTTTATTCTGCACCATCTGGCTGGGCATTACCGGTTTTATTGACGATTATATCAAGTTGACCAGAAAAAAGTCCAAGGGCCTTACAGCTACGGCGAAATTCAGCAGTCAGATTTTGCTCGGGTTGATTTTAGGTACTATTCTCTACTTGTATTCGGATAACAGTTCAGCCATAGACGTGCCTTTTTTAAAAAATGTTACTTTGAACCTGGGTATATTTTATATTCTCTTTGTGGTTTTAGTAATCGCCGGGACATCTAATGCGGTAAATCTTACTGACGGCCTTGACGGGCTGGCAATAGGCAGCGTAATAATGGTAGCCGTACCGTTTAGCATCTTAAGCTATGTCAGCGGGCATATAAAATTCAGTGATTATCTGCTTATCCCTTATATCAGGGGGGCGGGGGAATTGACTGTATTTTGCGCCAGCATTCTCGGAGCAGGTTTAGGCTTTTTATGGTTTAATTGTTATCCTGCGTCCATATTTATGGGCGATGTGGGATCGCTGGCCCTTGGCGGGGCTTTAGGCACAGTAGCTTTATTAATAAGAAAAGAGCTGCTGCTGGTGATAGTCGGAGGTATATTTGTTGCCGAAGCGCTTTCAGTGATATTACAGGTATTTTCTTTTAAATTCTTTAAGAAGCGTATATTCCAATGTTCGCCGCTGCATCATCATTTTCAGTTTCTAGGTTGGAAGGAAAATAAGATAATTGTAAGATTCTGGATCATAGCGGCATTGCTTGCCCTCTTTACCCTGGCAACATTAAAAATCCGGTGAAAAATCAAGAATTTTTTAAAAATAAAACAATTACGGTAGTCGGTTTAGCCCGTTCGGGAGTGGCCTGCGCGAATCTTCTTCATTCTTTAGGCTCCAAGGTCAGCGTTACCGACAGTAATGATAATCCGGAGACCAGAGAAGCCGCGAAAAGGCTGATTTCCCGCGATATTCCGGTTGAGCTGGGTAAACACAGCCGGAAATTTTTTGAAAACAGGGATTTTATAGTTGTTTCTCCGGGGGTCGCTGCGAAAAGCCAGCCGATTACCTGGGCCGGAGAATCAGGTATCCCGGTTTTAAGCGAAATAGAAGTTGCCTGGTCTTTATGCCCGGGGACGGTAATTGCAATTACCGGTTCGGGGGGAAAGACTACTGTTACTACCCTGATTGGTAATGTTATCCGGGCTTCAGGTAAAAAGGCTTTTATTTGCGGAAATATCGGGAATCCTTTTTCAGGTGAAGTGGAAAATATAGGCCCGGAAGATTTTGTTTCTCTTGAGGTAAGCTCGTTTCAGCTTGAAAATATTATCCGCTTTAAGCCGCATATTGCAGTAATATTGAATTTTAACCGCAATCATCTTGACCGGCATGCGGATATGCAGGAATATCTCAATGCGAAAAAACGCATCTTTGCAAATCAGGATTCCGGTGATTTTCTTGTGCTTAATGCAAATGATACGGCTTTAAAGGATTTAGGCGGGCAAGCACGATCAAAGACCGTATTTTTCAAGGCTTCTGTTGAGTTTAATCCTAACCAGCAGGCTGTTCTGGCTGTGGCTTCAATTTTAGGTATTGAAAAAAAAGTGTGTAACCGAGTGCTCAGCGAGTTTGAAGGCTTAGAGCACCGCATGGAATTTGTAGCTCAGGTTAAAGGGGTCAGATTTATTAATGATTCTAAAGCTACGCTTGGCGAATCAACCGTATGGGCTATAAATAATATATCTTCTCCTATAATACTTATTGCCGGAGGAAAAGACAAAGGCGTTGATTACTCTTTGATATCCGGGCCCGGAAAAGGCAAGATAAAAGAGGTAATTGTTATCGGCCAGGCCGCAAATACCATTAAAGGCGCCTTAAGAAAAAGTTTTAAAATAGAAGAGGCTGGCAATTTACAGGAAGCGGTAATGCTGGCATTTAATAAATCCAGCCCGGGAGATAGTGTCCTGCTTTCTCCTATGTGTTCAAGTTTTGATATGTTTGCAAATTACGAGGAAAGAGGCAGGGTTTTTAAACAGGCAGTGAAGGATTTATATGGCCCGTAACACTAGAATTGATCTTTTTGCAACTTCGGTTATCTTGATCTGCATAGGGCTGGTAATGATCTATAGCTCTTCCAGTATCTATGCCTGGGAGAGGTATAAGGATAGCTTTTTCTTTTTTAAAAGGCATTTTAGTTTCATGGTTATAGGCGCGGCCATAACGTTTTTTATAATGGGCATGGATTATAAAAACCTGCGCCGCTGGGCCAAACCCCTGCTGATAATTTCTTTTATATTGCTTTTGCTTGTGCTTGTCCCCGGGCTGGGAAGAGAAGTATCCGGAGCGCGCAGGTGGTTCAGGTTCAAAATGTTCAGTTTTCAACCGTCCGAATTTGCTACACTGGCAGTCTTGATATATGTAGCTGATTTTATTGCCAGAAAGGGAAGCCAGATAAAATCATTTTTCCGCGGGTTTTTACCGCCTATGCTGGCGCTTGGCGGAATTGTTCTCCTGATACTTATGCAGCCGGATTTGGGGACATCGCTGGCGTTGGTTATTGTAGTCACAATTATGCTTTTTATTGCCGGAGTGCGTCCTATGTATATCTTTTCTATGATTCTGGCCAGCCTTCCGGCATTGTATGTGCTGGTGTTCAGTGTCCCTTATAGAAGGATGCGTATTCTAGCTTTTTTAAATCCCTGGCTTGATCCCAGGGGGATAGGTTTTCAAATAATCCAGTCGCAGATAGCTTTGGGTTCAGGAGGCTTATTCGGAGTAGGCCTGGGCCAGTCCAAGCAAAAGTTATTTTATTTGCCTGCGGCGCATACTGATTTTATTTTTTCTATCATCGGGGAAGAACTGGGACTTTTAGGGACAATGGGGGTGATAGTCCTTTTTATAGTTTTTATACACTTAGGCCTGAAAATAATCAAGAACGCGCCTAATACCTTCAGTTATTTCTTGAGCCTTGGCCTGGTCCTGATGATAACGCTTAAAGCCGCCATAAATATAGGGGTTTCCTGCGCGCTTTTGCCGACCAAAGGGCTGCCTTTGCCGTTTATTAGTTACGGAGGATCGTCTTTTATATTTGATATGGTTTGTTTGGGGATATTGCTGAATATCGCGCGCACAGGAGAATACCCGTGAAAATATTAGTCGCTTCAGGCTCTAGCGGCGGGCATATTTTTCCTGCTATGAGCCTGCTGGATAATTTAAATAATGAATCCGGAATTGAGACTATTCTGGTAATCCCCAGCTCTTCAAGGCGTAATAACATTGAAACAGCAGGTTATAATGTTGTTTTTATCAGCGTTGAGAATATCGGGATTAAGCCTGTCTGGCGTCTTTTTACTTCCGTTTTTAATTTCATGAAAGGCACCCTGCAAAGCCTGATTATCCTCGCCGGATTCCGTCCTGATGCTGTTGTTTGTTTTGGCGGCATATCCTGTGTGCCGGTTCTGCTTTGGGCCTGGCTTTTTAGGATTAGGACAATGATCCATGAGCAGAATGTGATACCCGGCAGGGCTAACCGGTTTCTGGCCGCCTTTGCAGATAAGATAGCGGTATCATTTCCGCAGAGTATCAGCCGGTTTAGGTCTAACAGGGATAAGATAGTTGTTACCGGCAATCCTTTGCGCAGAAGCATCGTGAATGTCTCGCGGGAAAAGGCGTTAGATTTTTTCGGGTTCAGCCCGGAAAAGTTCACTGTTTCTGCAATGGGTGGCAGCCTGGGCTCAGGTAGGATCAACCAAGAGTTTTCCAAGGCTATAACGATCAGCAGCTATAGGCAGAGATTGCAGGCAATACACCTTTGCGGCAAGTCTGATTATGATATTCTAAAAAAACGTTATACCGAGGTCGGATCGGATACCAAGTTGTTTAAGTTCCTGAATTCTATGCATTATCTCTACAGCGCAAGCGACCTGGTTATCTGCCGCGCAGGCGCTACTACGATTTCGGAACTGATATATTTCAAAATCCCGGCAATTATAATACCTTATCCGTATGCTTACCGGCATCAATTTAACAACGCCCTGATTTTACAAAAAGCAGGGGCTGCGGTTATTGTTGAGGAAGATGAACTAAGCGCGGATATTTTAAGGCAGATGATTGAGGATTGCGTAAATGACCCGCAGCGTTTATTATCAATGCGGGCAGCTTATTCTAAAATTGGCGTTTCCGACAAGGGAGAGCTGTTAGCCAAAGAGGTATTGAAAGAATTATCATGCAGATGAACAAGCGGGTGCATTTGATCGGGATAGGCGGAATAGGGATGAGCGCCATTGCGCATTTATTGCTGAAGCAGGGGGTTAAGGTCAGCGGCTCAGACGTTAAGTCCAGCAGGATTATTGATGGGCTTAAGAGCGCCGGCGCCAATATTTTTATCGGCCACGAAGCTTCAAATGTAAACGGTTCTGATGTGGTGGTTTATTCTTCGGCGATAAAGGCGGATAATCCGGAATATGCGAGGGCTAAAGAATCCGGGGCTATTCTTGTCAGGCGGGCGCAGGCGTTAGCCGAGCTGATGCAGGACAGGGTTGTTATTGCGGTTGCCGGAAGCCACGGCAAGACAACCACATCATCGTTATGCTCTTTGATGCTTATAGACGCCGGATTGCGCCCTACAATTGCTGTGGGCGGCATACTTAAAAATATCGCCGCGAATGTTTATTTTGGCGACGGAGATTACTTTGTGGCCGAAGCCGATGAATCAGACGGGTCATTCCTTGATTATAAGCCGACCTATTCCATAATCACTAATATTGATCATGAGCACCTTGATTATTACGGAGATTTTAAAAGCGAGGTAAAAGCTTTTGGCGCTTTTATCAACAATACCCTTGAACAAGGATGTGTTTTTTATTGCGCTGATGACTTAGTTTTGCGGGATTTGCTCAAAAACAGCAGTAAGAGAAAAATAATGTTTGGCTTAAAGGATTATGCTGATATCTATCCGGTAAATATCAGGACTCAGGGCTTGAGTAGCGAATTTGACGTATTTTACCGGAATAAATTTATTGACACCTTCAATCTTTCTTTAGGCGGCGAACATAATATTTCCAATGCGCTTGCGGCCATTGCTTTGGGGCTTGAATTGGATATTGATACAGGCTCGATAAAAAATACCCTTTTGAATTTTAAGGGTGCAGGCAGGAGGCTGGAAATCAAATTTAACGATAATGACTTCATGCTCTTGGATGATTATGCGCATCACCCCACTGAAATAAAGGCGAGCCTCGGGGCCTTGAAAAATCTGGGCAGAAAGAGGATCATCGCGGTATTCCAGCCGCACCGCTATTCGCGGACTCAGAATCTTTTGGATGAATTTGCCTCTTGTTTTGCCCATGCGGATTATCTGATCCTGACCGATATATATCCGGCAGGAGAGCCGGTAATCCCCGGGGTGGATGCACAGCTTTTGTTTGAACGGGTGAAAAAATATGCCCCATCCAAAAAAGTTGTCTATTTGCCCAAAGAAGATATTATTGCGCATATTCTTAAAATAAGGCAGCCGCATGACTTGGCGGTTACGCTTGGCGCAGGAGACATATCAAGGATATCCGATGAATTGGCCCAAAGAATTAAACAATAAGATAAAAAAAACAGAATCCCTTAGCAAGTATACAACTTTTAGGTCCGGAGGCAAGGCTGCTTTCTTCGCCTTTCCGGGAAGTGCGGGGCAATTAAAGTTGTTGGTATGTACAGCTAAGAAAAATAAACTGCCGATAAGGATTATCGGGGCTGGCAGTAATATTTTGGCTGCGGACAGGCTTAAACGGTCAATGGTTATTAAATTATCAGCTCCTGAATTTACCGGGATTGCATTCCGGGGCAATAGAGTTTACGTTGGCGCAGCTGTGGCATTGCCGCGAGTACTAAAAATATGCTGTGATAAGGGGTTGGGAGGCTTAGAATTTCTTTCCGGGATACCTGCTACTGTTGGCGGGGCGCTGGTGATGAATGCCGGGGCCTGGGGCCGGAATATATCGAATTTAGTTGAACGGGCCAAAGTAATGGATTATAATGGCAAAATTCGCCACCTTAGCCGCAGGGCAATAAATTTTTCATATCGCGGTTCCGGTTTAAGCAGGTACATTGTTTTAGAGTGCATTTTAATGCTTAATAGAAAAAGCCGGAAGAGCATTAAAGATAAAATACGAGGTTATCTTTTAAGGCGCAGGAAAACGCAGGACTTATCCAATCCCAGCGCCGGGTGTATTTTTAAGAATCCTAAAGATTATCCTGCAGGCATGCTTATAGAGGCCTGCGGCCTTAAAGGCCTTGCGTTCGGGGGCGCTGCAGTCTCACAAACACACGCAAATTTTATAATCAATAAAAATAAAGCAAGCTCATCTGATATTATTAAATTAATGGGATTCATCCGCAGGGAAGTCAAAAAGAAGACAGGGATTCAGCTTGAGCCGGAAATAAAAATATGGGATTAGATAAAAAGGCGCAAAAAGGTAAATTCGGCAGGATAGGCGTGCTTATGGGCGGTCCGTCCAGCGAAAGGGATGTATCGCTTAAGTCAGGTATGGCAGTTTTAGAGAACTTGAGCAGGCTCGGGCTTGACGTAACAGCGATTGATATCAAGACGGATTGTTATGAAGATAATACGCGTTTATTAAAGTCTCATGCTATAGATTGCGCTTTTATAGCATTGCATGGTAAATTCGGCGAGGACGGCGGGATACAAGAAGTACTGGATGGCCTCAGGATTCCCTATACAGGATCCGGCGTATCAGCCAGCAGGCTGGCTATGGATAAGGCGGCCTCGCGTAAGATATTTCAGATATACGGCTTAACTATCCCGGACTATGAAATTTTAAATAAATTTTTCTATAATAAGAATAAGTATAAACGCTACAGGTTTAATTATCCGTTAGTAGTCAAGCCGGCTGCAAATGGTTCAAGTATCGGTTTATCTATCGTTGAAAAGCCATCTTTGCTGGATAAAGCAATTGATCTGGCTTTTGCCTATGACGATAATATTATTATTGAGGAATATATTAAGGGTCGGGAATTAACCGTGGCTATTCTTGACGATAGGGCTTTGCCGGTTATAGAAATAGTCCCCAAAAGAAAGTTTTTTGATTATCAGGCAAAGTATAAATACGGGTTGACTGAATACCTGGTGCCTGCGCCTTTGCCTGCGCCCATCAAGAAAAAAGTACAATTATGCGCGCTTAAGGCGCATAGGCTTTTGGGGTGCTTTGGTTGTTCCCGCGTTGATTTTATGCTGGATTGTAAGTCCCGCGTGTATATCTTAGAGGTGAATACAATACCCGGTTTGACGCAAACCAGCCTTTTGCCAAAAGCTGCATCTAAAACGGGGATAGATTTTTCCCGGCTTTGCCTTAAACTGGTGGGTTTGGCTTATGAGAAAAATTAAAAAAGAATTTCGCCTGCCCCCGGCAGGGCTTATAATATTTGCGGTTGTTTCAGCGTTAATTCTGCTGTCTGTAGTATTGTTCTTCAGCAACCTGAAAAATCTAAGCATTTTTACTATCAGAGAAATTACGGTTAAGCAGGGTGCGGCAATTGACCTGGCTTATCTAAAAGGTAAAAATTTATTCAGTATTGACCTTGCCCGGGAATCCCAGAATGCCCGGCGCAGATACCCGGTATATAAAAGAATACGTTTGATCAGGATTTTGCCTGACCGGGTCTATGTTGATTTTGTAAAACGCCGGCCAGTGGCACTGGTTAAATTAAATACAAAGTATTACAGCGTAGACGAAGATGCCATGCTTTTTGATGCCGGGAGTGTTTTAAATGCCAATGATCCGGCATGGCAGACCCTGCCGGTTATGTTGGGGCTAGATTCAAAAATTCCTAATCCCCGGCCAGCCGTCAGGTATTATCTGCCGGAATTGGGCTTTGGCCTGAAAATTATCAGTGAAGCAGAGAAGAATAAAGGGTTTAGAGACTTCCGGATAGTATCGCTGGATCTGTCGGTACCGGGCAATACGCTCATGTTCCTGACTTTGCCATCGCTTGCTAACGCAGGAATAGTAGAGGTCAAATTGGGTAATGAGCAAATAATTTCCCGGTTAAGGATATTAGAAGGGCTGCTTTATCAATTTAAGAAAGACTGGAACAGTATTAAATATATAGATCTAAGGTTTAAAGAACCGGCTATAAAATTCATTGATATATCTAAGATCGGAAAAGGGGCCAGGTAAGAAAATGATATTTAATAATTATATCTGTGCGGTTGATATAGGCTCAAGCAAGATATCCGCTGTATGCGCCAAGGTCAGCGGCAGGAAGATTGTTGAGCTGTTCTTTGAAAATGCCCCTTCCAAAGGGGTAAGACAGGGCGTGGTGATAAACTCTATTGACCTGGTGTCCTGTTTAAGCAGGGTATTATCAGGGCTAAAACGCAAATCCGGCATTAATATCAAATACGTCTATACAAACCTTTCCGGAAGCGAGGTAGCGGCTAAGCATAGCCATGCGATTATGCCTTTAGCAGAGCGCGGCAATAAGGTAATCAGCCCTTATGATATCCAGCAAATTGTAGAGCAGGCGCGTGTATTAGGCTCTAGCCTTGAAGAAGAGATTATCCATCAGATGCCCGCTTCTTTTTCAATAGATTCCAAAAGCAATATACTCAGCCCCGTCGGGCTTTACAGCCACAGGCTGGAGGTGGACCTTTATCTTATTTACGGCAAGCTTTCAGCCATCCAGAGCCTGACTCGGGTAGTCAATCAGGCAGGATACGAAATAAAAGACCTTTATTTTTCCGGCGTGGCAACCGCTGCCTGTATCTTTAATAAGGAGAACAGGCAGGGGATAAACGTATTATGCGATATAGGAAGCGATATTACCGAACTGGTCATTTTTAAAGACGGCCTTATAAAAGCAATAGAGATATTGCCGATAGGCGGAAATTTTCTTACCCAGCATCTGGCGGACGAGTTAAAGATCCCCTTTGAGCTGGCCGAAGACCTGAAAAAATCGCATGCCTCTATCGGTGATTCCGGTAATATTCCCGAGGATAAAGAAATACTTATTAAGAAAAATAATGTCTATAAACCGATCAAACAGAAGCTGGTTGCCGAAATCGTGACGGCTAAAGCTAAAGAGATCTGCGAGCAGGTTAAGGCTGCCCTTGATAAAAATATATCCGTAAACGACGCGGTGCATAATTTCTCCTGTTGCGGCAGGATAGTTTTTGTAGAAGGCTTCTTAGAAACAATGGAAAATGTTCTTGGTATTTCGGTGCGATTAGCCAGGATAAATAATCCTCTGCTTAGCGCGTTTAATAATAAGTCGGAGGAATTATCCGGGCAAAAATACCTGGATTATCTTACTGCTTTAGGGGTTATTTGCCAGGCCCTGCTTGATGAACAGCCGCATATCTTATCTTCCGGACAACCCGCAAAAAATCCGCTTAAAAAATTTGCAGTCAGGCTTAAAGAAGTCTATAGGGAATACTTTTAATTGACCCGCGTTTTTGCAGGTGTATAATATAAAATAAATTTCGACGAGGATCGGGTTTAAGTGATAAGGGAAAATATTATTGAAATTAGGGAGAGGATAGTTAAGGCTTGTGCAGCCTCTGGCAGGAGTAGTTCCGAAGTAACTTTAATAGCCATAACTAAGAACAGGCAGCCAGAAGAGGTCCTTAAAGCTATTGAAAACGGCGTTACGGATATCGGAGAAAACCGTGTGCAGGAGGCCATGCGCAAATTCAGCGGTTTACAGCAAGTAATAAACGATAAGCAGATTAAGCGGCACTTTGTCGGGCATTTGCAGACTAATAAGATAAAGGAGGCTTTAAGATTGTTTGATCTGATTCATTCCGTGGACAGCGTTAAACTTGCTGCAGAGATAGATAGGCAGGCACAAAGAATGTCTCAATCGCAGGACATTCTTGTGCAAATTAATACTTCATTTGAAGAAAGTAAGTCGGGATTTACGCCTCAGGATGCAATTGAAGCGGTATTAGAAATTGCTAAATTTAAGAATATAAAAATTAGGGGGCTGATGACTATGGCGCCCGTGGTTAAAAACCCGCAGGAGGCTGGAGTATTTTTTAAAAATTTAAGGGATATACGCGATAAAATAAACAGTTTGGCCCTTACCCCTTACCCTATAACCCATTTATCCATGGGCATGAGCGATGATTTTGAAATAGCTGTCCAGGAAGGGTCAACAATGGTCAGGTTAGGCAGGGCAGTATTCGGAGAGCAGCTATGAAAAAGACAATAGGGATAATCGGTTGCGGCAATATGGGCCGGGCAATAGCCGATCAGCTTAAGCTTGATTTTTCAATTTTGGCCTTTGATAAACTTGTTGAGAAGGCATCTCACATTGAATGCGTTCAGGCTGCATCCGGCATAGCTCAATTATGCGCGGCGTCACAGGCTATAATCCTGGCGGTTAAGCCGCAGGATTTTGATGAAATGTTAGATGAGCTCAAGGGGAAAATAGATAATAAATTAATTATTTCTATTGCCGCCGGTATTTCTACGCTGTCAATTGAAAAGACCCTTGGCGCTGTTGCGGTAGTCCGGGTGATGCCGAATGTTGCGGTAAAGATAGGCAAGGGCACCAGTTGTATATCCAAAGGTAAGTATGCCGGCATTGATGAGCTGGACCTGGTGCAGAATATTTTTGACCACATGGGCCAGACTATTGTAATAGAGGAAAACTTTATGAATGCCGCTACTGCCATATCCGGAAGCGGGCCCGGGTTTTTTTATTATTTGCTGCAGGCAAAAAAGATTAATCCTGCCGAGTTTGATACGGTTAAGAAATTTGCGCTTGAAGAATTTTCAGTTTTGCTGACTAAAGCAGCTTTAGGCCTGGGGTTTAATATGGGGCAGGCGCAGTTCCTGGCGGTTAATACCGCTGAAGGTTCGTTAAGCCTGCTTAATGAGGGCGGCCGTACTTTAGAGGAGCTGATTGGCCTTGTTACTTCTAAGGGCGGCACAACCGAGGCAGGGCTGGAGGCTTTAAGAAATGGGCAAAGCTTAGAGGAAGCAGTCAAATCAGCTAATATGCGCGCAGAAATATTATCAAGGAGATAGGTTTATGTCAAGATTAGGGGTAATTGGCGGCAGCGGTTTATATAAAATGGAAGGCATGAAGAATGTGAAAGAGGTGGCGGTTAAGACGCCTTTTGGCCGGCCGTCAGATAATTTAATTACCGGCCAGATGAGCGGGATGGAAATCGTATTTCTGCCGCGCCATGGCGTAGGGCACAAAGTCTCTCCGACTGAGATCAACTACCGTGCGAATATCTATGCCATGAAAAAAATGGGCGTTGAGAGGATAATTTCCGTAGCTGCCTGCGGAAGCCTGAAAGAAGAATTGGCCCCTATGGATTTTGTGGTTATTGATCAGTTTGTTGACCGCACTAATCATGCCCGGCAGATGAGTTTCTTTACGCGAGGGATAGTAGCGCATACTATGTTTGCGCATCCGATCTGCGGCGAACTCGCCGGCCTGATTTATAATGCAGGCAAGGGGTTGGGCCTAAAAATACATAAGGGCGGGATTTATTTGAATATGGAGGGCCCAGAATTTTCAACTTTAGCCGAGTCTAACCTTTACCGCAGCTGGGGTATGGATATTATAGGCATGACTAATATGGCTGAGGCAAAGCTGGCCAGGGAAGCCGAGATTTGTTATGCTACGCTT
>JAKQWZ010000081.1 GCA_029561735.1 Candidatus Omnitrophota bacterium
GTGATTTTTTGAAAGGCATTGCTGGTTTCTCTTTTGACTCTGACTTCCTTGAAATTACTACACTTACATCTCTGTTAAAATACTTGGTTGAAGTATAACCCTTATTCTTAAGCTTGTCAAGCCTTTTTAACTTCTTAAAGCTCTTTTAGAAAGTTTTACTGACTTCTATCCACTGATGCAGATGTTTTCCGTCAGAAGGCGTCGTATCCAGAGGCCATGCCAATTCATAACGTGCGGAAAAATTATTCATTAAATTAAGCCGGACGCCACAGCCATAATCTCTGATAGTCTTATTTTTATGCTCCCCTGCCTGGGGCTTTCGCAAGCGCACATTACCCCAGTCATAAAATGCCACAAACCTAAGCGCGTCATAAACAGAATCCTTCAAATAAGGTATTTTTACTTTCTTGGGAATAAAATATGGAGGGAATGACCAATCCCATGACATTGCATAACCCTGATCACCCACATATTCTGCCGGAGGATAACCGCGCAAATTGGAAATTCCGCCTAACTGGAATTGTTCGGTTGCGGTCAGGGTATAGGGAGAAAATTGCAGCTGGTTCTTCCATAAAATATTAGAATTAAAAGGCATTTTCTGCAGCCTTAAAATATTAACATTGTTCTTGATAAACTGGCCGCCTGCTCCGGCCCTTGAAGAACGCGGATCCTTAGCATCCAATCCACCAAAGATATTCGGGATACCGCTGTTAAATTCTTCAGTAATTAAAGTCCGGCCAAACTTATCAGTCACATCCAGGTCCAGCCCTATTTTGGCAACACGCATAATATCCCGGCTGCTTTCTACACCAAGCTGGAAGTTAAAGATATTCTTGTAGTCAAACCCGCCGTTTAATTTTAAGATAACATTGTCATGCTTGATCAGTGTTTGCGTAGCGTAAAGGCTAAAGATCTTGCTTTTGCCTCTGGCCATTACATCCTGATATTCCCTGCCCAGACTTAATTTTGACCTTGACCAGTAAAAACCTACATCTAGAGAGCGCGTTACCGGAAATAAATACCTCAAACTGTTTAAAACATAATCTTCGGCATCAGCCAGCTGGTATTGAGCTGTCAAAACATCGCCAAACCCGGTCAGGTTGTTATCCGTGAGCGTAGTGGTATAGCGGTTCCTGTTAACATAACGCGAAGCAAAATCATCATAGCTTAAACCCAAATGGATAGGCAGATTATCTTTTGCTTCCAAAACCACATCAGTTGTACCGGCTTCTTTGCCGGGCACTAAAACTGCGCGGGCAAAACGGTCAGGCCGCTCATTGATATCCACCAAACCCCGTTTTAATTTATTGTAATTAAAAGGCTGGCCTTTTTTAAGCTCAATTGACCTGCTATAAAGCCGGGACCTGAAAAAGCGGTTGCCTTTTACAGTAAGCTCACCCATTGTTGCTTCCAGCACCCGCAATTCTAATACTCCATTTTCAATTTTTTGCGGAGGCAGGTAGGCGCGGGAAGTAATATAACCTTTTTTCCTGTAGGCTTCGGTTACGCGCTCGGCAACCTGCTGCATACCGCTAAGGTCAAGGTCCTGGCCCTTAAAAGGAGTGATTATCTTTTGGATTTCTTCTTCGGACAGGATTGTTGCGCCGGTCACTACAATATTGGTTATTTTTATTTTCTGGGTAGGGGCTTTGGCAAATGCTTCGTCAGGTATTTTGTTTTCAACTTCGGGGACTTTAATCTTGGCTTCTACTTCTTTTCTTAACTTTTCATCCTTATCAATCAGCTCTCTAGCCTGTTCCTGGCCGCTCATCTCCTGGCTTGCCGGCGGCTGCGCAAAAACAGCCGGGGGCAGGAAAAATATAACACCAATTAAAAACAACAATAAGCCCTTATTCATATTAAAGTATTTTAAGCAGCCGGGCACGCCATGTCAAGGTGTTTCTGGAGTGCCGGATATATCAACCACTATCTCCAGCCTGTCGTCAATAATCTGCCGGGAAATATCTATCTGTCCGTCGGAATAACCCTGCTTGAGATAAAACCTCCTGATGTCTTCGATTAATTCTGCAAGCTCTTTTTTAGTCAACCAGCTTCTTTCATAAGGCCTTACTAATTCCCTTGCCTTTTTAGGGTCCAAATGGATATTGGACCTTACGGCAATCGTTTCAATATAAACTCTGCTACTTTGCTCAAATTTATTTATGAATGCCTGGTTTTCATTAAGCAGCTCTTCGGATCTTTGGAGCTCTCCGGCTGTCGGAGCGGCAATTACTGTCGCAAACGAAGCAAAACAAAAAATAACAGAATAAAAATACTTTCTCATGCAAACTCCCCTTTTAAAATTGACAGGTTTACCTATATATAGTATACTTAGCCAATCGCGGAGATGGCGGAACTGGCATACGCGTGCGTCTCAGAAGCGCATGGGGCAACCCTTGAGGGTTCAACTCCCTCTCTCCGCACTTGAACTCAACTTAAAGTTTGCCCTTTCTCCAGTCTTCCACACATTTCCTATAAGCCTTAAACGCAGGTTTTACAGTAAAATCCCAGCGCATAATCCCCAGATAATCCGTGCCATTATCCCAATGTTTATTAGTATCGCGGAAAAAAGCCCAAAAGACCTTTTCTACCGGCTCTTCTTTTAACAGGCTGGTATAGGTATTTTTTACCCATTCTGCCTGTTCGCGCTCGCTGGGATTCGGCCCCAGCCACCAGTTCTTTACTTTTAGCCCTGCCTTTACTCCCGGACAGCCTGTTTCAGTGACCCAGATTTTTTTATTAGCATCCCCATTACGCTTCATGATTTTGTAAACCATTTTCGGGTATGCCTGCATTCTTTTATCCGAGCCGGGGTTAAGCGGAGATTCAAAAATATGAATATTCAATATATCAAAATAATCTTTGGCTCCGGCATCATAAAGTCTATTTACGCTGGAAGTCCCGTTGGCCAGGCCGCCGTTTAATATTATGCAATCAGGGTCAATTTCCTTGGCAGCAATATAAGTTTCTTTTAAAAGCTGGACGTAACTTTTCAGGCCATCCTGAGGTTTCCAATATACGGGAGAATCCGGTTCATTCCAGACTTCCCAGTATTTTATTTTATCCTTATAACGATTAATCACTTCTTTGGCATAATTGACAAAAAGGCTGTTATCTTTTGGCGCAGAATTCCAGGCGCCGGATTCCGAGGCCCAGTTTGCCGTATAATCAAGGATTCCGAGAATATGCATGTTGCGGGAAGTAACGATCTTGACTATGCGGTCATATTTTTCAAAATTGAATTCCCCTTGAGCAGGCTCTATATCCTGCCAGAGAAAGTCAAAACGCACCCATTTGATCCCTGCGGCCTTCATGGTATTTACTGCCTTGCGCAATGCTTTATCATCGGGGTATTTATAATCATTCCAGCTGTGGTCCCAATGCAGAAACTCCAGCACCCCAAAAGGGCTGTCTTCAAAGTCATATTTGGATTCTTGCATCATCTGCTCCTTTGTCATCACCGGGCTGGCGCAGCCTGCGCACAATAAAATAAGCACGATTACTAAAATTTTTCTCATTGATTCGGCATCTCCCCTTCCTGATGCGGCAGCTGCTGAATATTGATATAATCATTAAAGCCCATGCCTTCGCCGAGCTCCTGCTTAACAACCCGGATCCTGTCCGGAACATACGGATGAGTCTTAAAATACGAACGCGGCTGCAAAGGCTTATGCCGGTTTATTTCCTGCAGTTTAGTTAGAAAAGAAACCATGGCCCGGGGGTTGTACCCGGCGAGTTTTGCATACCGGGTGCCTAATTGATCAGCTAATAATTCATCTTCACGCGAATACCCCAGCATTATCTGTAAATACGCTATATCTGCCGCAGCAGCCGCATCCCCTGCCTGAGGCGCAGCCATACTCAAAAGCCTTAATATTGAAAATGCCTGTTCTGCCTGAAGTTTTTTAATGCTGTGGCGCGCTACTATATGGCCGACTTCATGGCCTAAAACTCCGGCTAACTCATCATCATTAGCCACCTTATCTACCAGCCCTTTATTTACATATATCCAGCCGCCGGGCAGAGAAAAAGCATTTACCTCATCGTCTTCCAGCACTCTAAAGGTATAATCAATGTCTTTGCGGTCGCACACAGCAGCAATCTTCCTGCCAATCGCCTCTACCCTGTGCTGGACAAGCGGGTCGCTGGCAAGCCTAAGCTGTTTTTCCACTTCATTAGCCACTGCTTGGCCCATTAAAACTTCTTTCTCGGTAGTATAGCTATAATAATATGTTTCTTCCTGTTTGGTGGCGAGGTTATATTCGGTGGTACAGCCGGATAAGACAAGGAACAAGGCACAAGGGGCAAGGTACAAGATAAAAGAAAATACCTTGATATCCATCTCTTTAAACATTAGATACAGACGGCGCAAAGGCAGGCCAACCACATTATAGAAGCAGCCTTCGATACGGCGGATAAAAAAAGCGCCCTTCCCCTGAATATCAAAACTTCCGGCTTTATCCAGAGGGGATACCCGGCTGAAGTATTGGGAAACCTCTTTATCGCCAAGCTTATCCATATAGATACGGGTTTTCTCGCATTCAACTTTTAATCTGTTATTATCTTTATCAATAACTGCCAGCCCTGTATAAATATCCTGTTTTCCGGAAGAAAGCTTTTTCAACATCCTGCGCGCATCTTTCAAGCTCTTTGGCTTGCCGTATATTTTACGCCCCTGCACCACAATAGTGTCCGCGGCCACAATAACTCCGTTTTTAACTTTTGCGGCAGCAACTTTAGCTTTTGCCAAAGCGTTCTTCTTTGCAAGCCCCGGGTATGATAAAGAAAGCAGGTTGCTCTGTTCGCTTATTCTGCTGGGTAGAATTCGGAATTTTACTCCGAGTATCCGGAAGAGTTTTTTGCGGGCAATTGAATCCGAGGCAAGATAGATTTTTCTCATAACCTGTGGGAAGGAAACTACTGCGTAAGGTCTTTTATTACAAAAATCGACTCCAGCTTAATGCCGGCCTTGGACAGGTTTTCTTTAGCTCCATCAAGCCTGTCAACAATAACTATAGCCGCTTCAATAACCGCTCCGGCTTTATCCAAGGCGGCCTTTGCCTCAATCAAGGATTTTCCTGAAGTAGCCACATCGTCTACGAGCACGACCCTTGAGCCTCTTTTTATTTCCGGGCCCTCTATCTGACGGCCGGTGCCGTGCTCTTTGGCCGCTTTTCTGACGATAAAACATTTTAACGGTGTTTTCTCAACATGGCTAAGCGCTGCTACTGCTCCGGTGATCGGGTCAGCGCCCATTGTCGGCCCGCCAAGCGCATCAATCTGCCTTCCCTTTATCATATTTAATATGATTTTGGCGGTTAAATACGCGCCTTCAGGGGTAAGTGTGATTATCCTGCCGTCGAGATAATACTTGCTTTTTTTACCGCTAGTCAAAGTAAAATCCCCGGTCTTAAACGCATCCTTTTTTAACAGCGCCAGCAGTTGGCCTTTAAGTATCTTTATATCTGTATTTTCCATGCTGCTTTATTTTACCTTTATTACCCCTTTCTGTCAATTTATTTGGAATACGCACATAACAGGACAATCGTTGACAGGCTTTGATTTCACTGTTATCATAGCAGTTATGTTTAGCGGGTATTTTGCCGGCTTAGTAGACCTTGTTTATCCGAGGGTTTGCGAAGTTTGCAAGCAAAGCCTGCGCAATATTGCTTCAATTGACAAACTGGTATGTGCCAACTGCTGGTCAAAGATAAAAAGGAACACTCCTCCCTTCTGCTCCAGCTGCGGCAGGCATTTAGATAAGAATAATGTATCTAAAAATATTTGCCCGGTATGCGCAAGGGCCGAGCTGCATTTTGACCGCGCTTTCAGCCCTTGCATTTACGAAGGCCCGGTGCGCGATCTTATCCATAATTTTAAATACAAAGGCAAAGACCACTTGGGCGGAGTTTTAAGCAGGTTATTGACGGAATTCATCAAAGAATACAGCTTGCCATTAAAATACATGGACCTCATTGTTCCAATACCGCTGCATACTGCAAAAATGCGGGAGAGAGAATTCAACCAGTCGCATATTCTGGGTTCTTTTATTTCAGAAGAATTTAACATTCCGCTAGCGCCTGATGCCTTGCGCAGGCATCGCTTTACATGCGCCCAGGCAGGGCTTGAGCCCCACAGCAGGTTTAATAACGTAAGAGGGTGCTTTCTGGCTAATAAAAAAATAACTTTGAAAAATAAAAACATCCTCTTAATCGACGACGTACTTACTACCGGCGCAACCTCTTCAGAGGCAGCCCGCACCTTAAAAGAATCAGGGGCAAATGTTGTCTTTGCCCTTGCGCTGGCAAATTAAATCATGAAAATATTACGCAATTATTTTATTAAAGAATTCCTTAGCCCGTTGTTTATGGCGCTGGGAGTGCTTACCTTTGTCATGATACTCGGCAATCTTATCAAGATCGCCGAGCTGGTCATCAATAAAGGCGTTGACATATTCAGCGTGTCCAAGCTTTTTGTTTATATGATCCCTTATTTATTGACCTATACCCTGCCTATTGCGACGCTGACTGCAGTGCTTCTCTCTTTAGGCCGGCTTTCCAGCGATAACGAAATCGTCGCTATCCGCGCCAGCGGAGTCAACCTCTTCAGCCTGATTGTCCCGATACTGACAATCGGGCTGATACTCAGCCTTACACTGGTGATATTTAACGACAGGGTAATCCCCTTTGCGCATTACGGCACCAGAAAAACATTAAAGGAAGTCGGGATAAAAAACCCCACCGCAGCGCTTGAGCCGGGAGTATTTATCAATTCTTTTGAGAAATACATCTTATTTATCTATAAGATTGAAGACAATAAGATGTATAATGTGCGTATCTATGAGCCGCAGGGCGACAGGCCTACCCGGACAATAATCGCTAAACGCGGAGAATTTATCGCCATACCCGAAAAGAACATGGTCAAACTCAAGCTTATTGACGGGACCAGCGATGAACCTGATCCGGAAAGCCCGGCAAAATTCTACAAACTTAATTTTAAGACTTACTTTATAACCCTGAATATGGCCCAGAAAAAAGAAAAGATCGGCAAAAAACCAAAAGACATGACCATGGTGGAATTAAAAAACGAGGCTGACAGGCTCAAAAAAGAAGGTATTGACCCTGATCCTATATATACTGAAATGCACAGCAAAGTCTCTATGGCCTTCTCTTGTTTTGTCTTTGTGTTACTTGGCTCATCACTTGCAATAATTACGCGCAGGCGGGAAAAATCAATAAATTTCGGCATTGCTTTCCTCATTGTGGGCATCTATTACCTGCTTTCGCTGGGAGGAGAAACACTGGCCCTTGAAGGCATGCTTGCGCCTGCTTTGGCAATGTGGATACCCAATATTATTTTTGCCATAATCGGAACCATCCTGACTATCAGAGTATGCGCATCCTAGACCGCTATATCCTAAAATCAATCCTCAGTATATTTTTTACCTGCCTTTTTACTTTCCTTTTTCTTTATATCATCATAGACATCTTTTCCTATCTGGAAGACATTATAAAACAGAAAGTGGGCATACAAGCCCTGATTATGTATTATGTGGGGTACCTGCCGATTGTCTTTGTGCAGGTCGCTCCCTTCTCCTGCCTTTTGGCCACTCTTTATACTTTTGCCAAATTCAACCGCGACAATGAAATTATCGCCATGCGAGCTTCAGGCCTGAGCATTGTCCGGGTCTCTAAAACTGTTATTGTTTTCGGGCTGCTGATAAGCGTAATTGTCTTTTGGGCAAGTGACAGGCTGGTGCCGGCGGCAATGACCTTAAATCAAAAACTTAAGTACGACATGGCGGATAAATCAAGAAAAGAACGCGAGGCGGCCCTTCAGCAGAATACAATTATGAACCTTGCCATGTACGGAGTGGATAACCGGCTCTTCTTTATCAATAAATTTGACCCTCCTAAAAAATTAATTGAAGGCATTATTATCCTGGAGCAGGACCAACAGCAGAATATCACCCGTAAGATAGTAGCGAATAGCGGAATTTACAAAGATAGCAACTGGGTGTTCTATCAGTGCATAACTTATAATTTTGATAAAAGCGGGCAGGTCAAGGGCGAGCCGGAATATTTTGACGAACAATTAATGCCTATACCGGAAACACCTGAAGATTTTCTTTCACATAAACAAAGCCCTGAATATATGACCATTGCGCAGCTTAAGGATTATCTAAATAAGCTTTCAAAAAGCGGCGCCACTACCGTAGTCAGAAGGCTGAAAGTAGACCTTTACCAGAGGTATTTTTCTCCGCTTTTAAGTTTTATGATAGTACTTTTGGGGATTCCTTTTTCTCTTAAAATGCACAGGCGCGCTACGGGGCTTTCTTCAATAGGGATATCTATTCTTCTGGGGTTCTTTTACTATGTGCTTAATGCGGTCTGTATTGCTTTTGGCAAGTCGGGGCTTTTGCCGCCGCTTCTTTCTGCATCGTTATCCCACATCATAGCTTTTGTTACTGCAGTCTTTTTCATCCGCAAACTTCCTTAAATATATACCCTTGGTATGCGGCTGCCTAAACCGCAGACAATCTCATAAGGAATAGTCCCGGATAATTTTGCCAGCTCTTCAGTTGATATTTTCTGCTTCTTCTGCGTTCCGATCAGGACAGCCTCCTGCCCTGCCTTTATTCTGGCATTTCCTACATCCACCATTATCTGGTCCATACATACTTTACCGCAGATCTTAAACCGTTTTCCGTCAATAATTACCGGTGCGATATTAGACAGGTTGCGGGGGTATCCGTCTCCGTAACCGATAGGCAAAGTCACTAATGTTGTGGCAGAGCTGGTAATATAATCATGCCCGTAACTGACGCCATAGCCTTTGGGGATCTTCTTTGAGAATACCACTTTAGTTTTCAGAGACAATACCGGCTTTAAATCTATTTTTACGTTTCTGGCCGGATGCAACCCGTAAAGCACCAGGCCCGGCCTGACCATATTAAAATGCCCGTGTTTATAATTAATTATGCCCATGCTGTTTGCCGCGTGCACCAGCGGAATACGGATATTATCGCAATTGAGCCGTTCAACTAATTTATTAAAAAGCCCTATCTGATAATCAGTAAAATCCTTATTCATATCCGCAAAAGCAAAATGCGTAAAGATTCCTTCGGCATTTATATATTTCAGGCTATAGATCTTTTTTACCAGGCAATGCGCATCATAATGCATTACGCCTATCCTACCCATGCCGGTGTCAACTTTGATATGCGCGCAAATTTTCTTCTTTTTTCTTGCCGCTCTTTTATTAAGCGCTTCTGCCAAGTCCTGCGTACAGACCGTCGGAGTAAGGTTATAGCTGAATAACGCTTCTATATCGTCACGCAAGATCATTCCCAGTATAAGAATAGGCAATTTAATCCCTGCAGCGCGTAGTTTTATGCCTTCGTCTATAG
>JAKQWZ010000007.1 GCA_029561735.1 Candidatus Omnitrophota bacterium
AGATAGGCCATTTGCCGCAATTAGCCAGCCAGTATTTGCACCGGGAGAAGATTGAGCTTTGCGCAAAAATCTCCAAGCAGACGCAGAAGTCTTTTCAAGTCGAGGGCAGGGTGCACTTTAATGTAGGCGGTTCTCAGGCTATTGAGGACAGTATCAAGCTGATCCGTAAAACAACAGGTAAAACGCAATTTTTTGCGTTTCAGGGCGGTTACCACGGTAGGACTTTAGGCGCTTCCGAGATTACATCAAGTTACCGCTACAGAAAGCCCTACGGCCATTTTTCCAACCGGGCGCAATTTATTCCTTATCCGTACTGTTTCCGCTGCCACTACGGCAAATCTTTTGATTCCTGCAAATATTATTGCGTCAGCCAGTTTGAAAAATTATTTGAAACAGAATATAATTCTGTGGTTGATCCTAAGACCAGCGAATGCGAGTTTGCGGCTTTTTTTATTGAATCTATTCAGGGCACAGGCGGTTATATCATCCCGCCGCCGGATTATTTTAAAAAGATCAAAAAGATACTTGATCAGTATAAGATATTCCTTGTTGATGATGAAATGCAGATGGGGTTTTACCGGACAGGCAAATTCTGGGGGCTGGAGCATTTTGGCGTTAAGCCCGATGTGTTGGTCTTTGGCAAAGCCCTTACCAATGGCATGAACCCTTTATCAGGCTTTTGGGCAAAAGAAGAACTTGTAAATCCTTCGGCTTTTCCTCCGGGGTCTACGCATTCTACATTTTCGTGTAATCCTATGGGTACGGCTGCCGGCCTGGAAGTGATGAAGATGCTTGAGGACAAAATATTGCCCGGCCGCATCAATGCCAGCGGAAAGAAAATGGTCAGTATGCTTAAAAAACTGCAGAAAAAATATAAAGAGATCGGCGATGTTACAGGCCTTGGGCTGGCTATCCGGCTTGAGGTATGTGAAAAAGACGGTATCACTCCTAACAGGCGTTTGACAGACCGGATATTTCAGGCAGGGATTGAGGGCGGTTTGGAATATAGAGGGAAAAAGCACGGTTTAGTGTTGGATATCGGAGGGTATTTTAAAAATACCTTTACTTTAGCGCCTTCATTTTATATTACTGATGAAGAAATCGGGATGGCTTATAAGTTCCTTGATGAATTATTCAGCCGTTTTACTGCCGCATGATAAAAATGCATTACAGGCATCAGGGAGTTGAAATCATTTGCTTTTGTTAAAGCTGGCGCTATAATACCTTAAGTTAATCAAAATAGTTATCCGGGGTCCAGAAGATTTATTTCTGGAGGTTTTTGATGGTCGGGCCGCCATCTTGCAGATATGTAATGCAGGATGGCTTTTTTACGGAGGATATTGTATATGGACATGAAAATAATGGACCAGGTGTTTTTCGATAACCGCGTTTTTGATTATCTTGTTGCCTTATTGGTGCTGTCTACGGGGCTTTTATTTGTAAAAGTGGTTGCAAGATTCGTTATAGGCTACCTTAAGAAGATAACAAAAAAATCTGCATTAAAATTCGGTGATTTTTTAATCAGTATATTAGAAAAAATCGGCCTGCCTGCATTATATATCAGTTGTTTCTATATAAGCGCCAAGACATTGAAATTACCTGCCGGAGCTGAATCCCTGATTAATGCTTTAGAGATGATCATAATTACTTTTTTTGTCGCGCGCATCGTAGTCATGCTTGCCGGCTGGGGTATCAATACATACCTGGCCAAGAAACAGCAGGACCCTACAATGGCACGCAGCCTTGACGGTATGCTCTGGGCTGTTAAATTCCTGATCTGGGCCTTGGCTGTTATAATCCTGCTGGATAATTTGGGTTATAAAGTCTCAACCTTGATTGCCGGATTAGGGATAGGCGGTATTGCGGTAGCAATAGCAGCGCAGGCGCTTTTAAAAGACTTCTTTAGTTATTTTTCCATTGTTTTTGACCACCCTTTTAAAATCGGGGATTTCATTATCATCGGCGATTTTATGGGGACAGTTGAGTATATAGGCATAAAGACTACCCGTATACGAAGCTTAGGCGGTGAGCAGTTGATTTTCTCTAACACTGATCTTACTGATTCGCGCGTGCGCAATTACAAGCTTATGGAGAAAAGGCGTGTTTTATTCCGCATTGGCGTAACTTACCAGACGCCGCTAAATAAGTTAAAAGAGATCCCCCGGATCTTAGAGGATATTATCAGGAATACTGATAATACAGGTTTTGACCGGGCCCATTTTTTCAGTTATGCTGATTCCAGCCTGATATTTGAAGTGGTTTATTTTGTCCTTAGCCCGGATTATAATAAGTACATGGATATCCAGCAGGAGATTAATTTTACGATTAAGGAAGAGTTTGAAAAGCGCGGTATTGAATTCGCATACCCTACGCAAACCTTGTATATTAAAAAATAACCGTTATGAATATAAAGCCTTCAAAGAAAAACCTTCTTTATATAATTCTGTCTTTGTTTCTGATAACCGGGATGTATTTTGGCCGGCAGTATATTGTAAAGCTTTATCATGCCGGACAGGAACGGCTTTTGTATAAAGCCCGGAAATCAGGCTGGCAGGAATTGCAAAAGCGCCTTAAGGCCGAAATAAACCGGTTCAAAGGAAAATCCGGAATCGTAATCAAGGATTTAGAAACCGGATGGGAATTTTCACATGACGCTCAAGAGCTTTTTCCTTCTGCAAGCCTGACAAAGATCCCGCTTATGGCAGCATGTTTCTTAGCAGCTGAGCAGAATAATTTTAGATTAGACCGTAATATTGCCTTAAAGTCATCGGATAAGCTTAGCGGCTCAGGCATATTAAAGGATATGCCTGCTGGTTCGGTATTCAGCGTAGACAGGCTGATCGGGCTTATGATTTATGAAAGCGATAATACCGCTGCCAATATCTTGACTAATCTGGTTGGGTTTAATTATTTAAACGGCGCGTTTAAAACATTCGGAATAAGAAATACTAAATTATCCCGCAAAATTGCTGATTACCGCCTACGTGATAAGGGCATTGAGAATTATACTACAGCCGTAGACATGGCCTTATTGCTGGATAAGATGTATCAAAGAAGGCTTGGGGATAAAAATGTGTCTGATCGGTGTATTTCTGTGCTTAAACTGACGCGTATGAATGACCGGATACCGAAATACCTTCCGCCTGAAATAACGGTTGCGCATAAGACCGGGCTTGAGTATGGTGTTTGCCATGACGCAGGCATAGTGTTTACCCGCAAAGGCGATTTTATTATTGTGGTTTTGACAAAGCAATCCGGCACTAACAGCCCGGCTGCCAAGGAGTTTATTGCCAGAATATCCCGGCATGTTTATAAATATTTTGAATCTATGGACAGAAAGGAAAATTATTTATGATGCTTGAGCCAGCTGATATGAATAAAGTGCTTTGGCATTCGCTGCCGGCCGAAGAAGTTATCCGGGGCTTGAGTGTGGATACTTCATCCGGCTTATCTTTGGACGAGGTAAAAATACGCAGGGAACGCTTTGGCTTAAATCAGATAACCCCTAAAAAAGGCACGCCTTTATGGCTGCGTTTTTTACTGCAATTCCATCAGCCGCTTGTGTATATACTTTTGGCAGCGGTGCTTACTACGCTTTTCTTAAAAGAATTGGTTGAGGCTTCGGTAATCTTTGGGGTTGTCCTGATTAATGCCATTGTCGGGTTCTTGCAGGAATCCAAGGCATTAAAAGCGCTTGAAGCGCTTTCCCGTTCCATGACTTCATCTGTTTCCGTATTAAGGGAAGGCAAACACCAGAATATTGCCTCTACCGAATTAGTCCCCGGCGATGTGGTTATGATTGCCTCCGGCGATAAGATTTCCGCTGATATGCGCCTTATCCAATGCCGTGATTTACAGGCCAATGAATCTCCCCTCACTGGTGAGTCTGTTCCGGTTGAAAAGCAAACAAATCCTTTAGACGCTAAAACTGTTTTGGCAGACAGATTAAATATGCTTTATGCCGCTACTTTTGTCACCTATGGGAGGGGCAAAGCCGTTGTTGTTGCCACAGGAGATAATACAGAGGTCGGGCGGATCTCGGAACTGATTACCACTGCTGAAGACCTGGAAACCCCCCTTACAATAAAAATAGCCCATTTTAGCCGGTATCTTTTATTTGTTATTATGGGGTTGGCTGCGATTACTTTTGTTATTGGCGTATTGCGCGGACAATCATTTGTGGAAATGTTTATGGCTGCGGTTGCTCTTGCTGTGGGAGCTATACCTGAAGGTTTGCCTGCTGCTGTAACTATAACCTTAGCTATAGGCGTGGCGAGAATGGCTAAGCGCCGGGCTATTATCCGTAAACTACCGGCAGTAGAGACGCTGGGTAGTACCGGAGTTATTTGTTCGGATAAGACAGGCACGCTTACTGAAAACCAGATGACTGTGCAGGAAATTTTCAGCGCAGGCAGGTCTTATCAGGTTTCAGGAGTTGGTTACGGTTTTGAAGGCTCTATTCAGGAATTTTCAGGCAAGCCCGGCTTGATAACTTCTAGTGCCCTCAAGGAGTGCTTGACAGCCGGTTTGTTGTGTAATGACAGCCGGATTGTAGAGCGTCAGGGTATATTTCAGGTGGAAGGAGACCCTACAGAGGCAGCGCTGATTGTTTCTGCGAATAAAGGGAGAAGCCTGTTTCTTGACGGCCTGCCCGGATTTTTGCGCAAAGACGCTATTCCTTTTGAATCTGAATATCAATACATGGCGACATTCCATATTTTGCCTGATAAGGAAGGGGTTATTTATTTAAAAGGCTCGGTAGAAAAAATTATTGCCAAGTGCGTTAATTATCTTGATGAAAATAATAATATCCTGCCTTTAGACCGCAGCCTTGTTGAGCATCAGGCCGAAATCATGGCGGCAAAAGGGCTGAGAGTACTTGCTTTTGCCCGCGGCGCAATTTCTGCGCAGAAAGACAGGATTGATCATGGCGATATTACCGAATCGCTTACATTTTTAGGGTTGCAGGGCATGATTGACCCGCCGCGTAAAGAAGCTATAGAGGCTGTACAGCGTTGCCATCAAGCCGGCATACTGGTCAAGATGATAACCGGAGACCATGTGTTGACAGCTAAAGCTATTGCCGGTCAGCTCAAACTTAGAAATAGCCTTGACGCAAACGAGGATTCTTCAGGAGATCTTTTAGCATTGAGTGGAAGCGACCTGGAGAATATGAGTGATCAGGAATTGCTGGAATCTGTTGGCCGCGTCAGTGTTTTTGCCCGCGTGACTCCGGAGCAAAAACTCCGGCTTGTTAAAGCGCTTCAATCAAGGGGCAATATTGTGGCTATGACAGGAGACGGCGTAAATGATGCCCCTGCGCTTAAGCAGGCTAATATAGGCGTGGCTATGGGGCGCACTGGCACAGAGGTTGCCAAAGAAGCCGCGGATATGGTTTTAACTGACGATAACTTTGCTTCAATTGAGGCTGCGGTAGAAGAAGGCCGCTGTGTTTTTGATAATTTGAGGAAATTCATTGTCTGGACCCTTCCGACAAATTTAGGTGAAGCCCTTGCTATAATGGTAGCTATTTTTGGCGGTTTTGTTCTTCCGGTTGCGCCGGTCCAATTGCTTTGGATTAATATGACTACAGCTTTATGTTTAGGCATGATGCTGGCCTTTGAATCTAAAGAGCCTGATTTAATGCAGCGGCCACCGCGCGACCCCAAATTGCCGATTATGACCGGAGAGCTTGTCTGGCGGACAATTCTGGTTGGAGTTCTTTTGGCTATGGGGGTTTTCGGGCTGTTTTTCTATGAAAAAAGCAAAGGTTTAAGCATTGAGGAGGCGCGGACTGTTGCTGTCAGCGTTTTAGTCATGGGCGAGCTTTTTTATCTTTTCAACTGCCGTTCATTATCTCGCTCTATGTTTTCTCTCGGGGTATTCTCTAACCTCTGGCTGATTTTGGGCGTTTTAATTATGACAGGCCTGCAGGTGCTTTTTATTTATGCGCCGGCGATGAACCGATTTTTTCATAGCGCGCCGATTTCATTATATGCATGGGTAAGGATTCTCTTGATAGGCTTGTTGATTTACGTTATCATAGAAATTGAGAAGTACATCAGGAACCGTCTTTTAAAAGGCAGGTAGCCATGCCAGAAGTAAAAAATAAACCATCGGATAACTGGGTAGAGATGAATGCGGATATGAGCCTAAAGGGCATTGAACGCTCTTTCTGGGATATCCTTAAATTTCGCCTGGGAAAAGATAAATATACTGCGACTAAAGAAGATAAGTTTATGGCTTTGGCCACTGCATTAAGAGACAGGCTTATTGAAAGATGGCTTAGTTCGCAGGACTCGTTTCATCAGGCAAATGTCAAGCGCGTATACTATTTTTCCCTGGAATTCCTTATCGGCAGGTTGTTTGAGACCAATATGTTGAACCTGGGCCTGCAGGATGAAATGAAAAAGATAGCAGCTACAGCCGGAATTGATATTGAAGAATTAATAGAATGTGAACCTGATGCCGGTTTGGGCAACGGCGGTTTAGGCAGGTTAGCCGCGTGTTTTATGGATTCTATGGCTACTATGAGAATTCCCGCCCATGGATACGGCATACGTTACGATTACGGCATATTCAAGCAAAAGATTGTTAACGGTAATCAGGTTGAATCTCCTGATGCCTGGTTTGACAAGGTGGATCCCTGGGAATTTGCCCGCCCGGAATATTCGGTCAGGGTGCGCCTTTTCGGGAATACCCGGATGTTTAAGGATGAACGCGGTAAACTGCGCGTTGAATGGAGCAATACCAGCGATGTGATTGCCCGGCCGTATGATATCCCTGTGGCAGGTTATAAAAACGATTTTGCCAATACCCTTAGGCTCTGGTCAGCCCATGGAAGCAGTGAGTTTGAATTGAATTATTTTAATAAAGGCGATTATGAGCAGGCTATGATTAACAAGGTTTTTTCCGAAATAATCTCTAAGGTGCTTTACCCCGGAGACAATGCTTCAAGAGGGAAGATTTTAAGGTTGTCGCAGGAATATTTTTTCAGCGCCGCCTCGCTCTCCGATATTATCCGTCGTTTTAAGGCCGGCAACTCTGACTTAAAGCTTTTGCCGAGCAAGGCAGTTATTCAACTCAATGATACGCATCCTTCTATTGCTATAGCTGAATTGATGAGGATCCTGATAGACGAAGAGCAATTGGAGTGGGATGTTGCCTGGGAAATTACCCGGAATATTTTTGCTTATACCAATCATACAGTGATGCCGGAAGCCCTGGAAAAATGGTCAGTGCCTATTTTTAAACAACTGCTTCCCCGGCACCTTGAACTGATCTATGAGATAAACAGGCGTTTCTTGGAAGAGGTATCTGTAAGGTTTCCTAAGGATGCCGGCAGGATTAAAAGGATGTCAATTATTGAAGAAGATAGCCCGCAAATGGTCCGCATGGCGCATCTGGCGGTAATCGGCTCATATTCGGTAAACGGAGTTTCAGAGCTGCATAGCAGCCTTCTGAAGACTGATTTGTTCAGGGATTTTTACGAGATGTTCCCGGAAAAGTTCAATAATAAAACTAACGGGATCACCCAGCGCCGATGGTTGTTAAAAGCGAATAAAGGGCTTTCCCGGCTTATTATTGGTTCAATCGGCGATAAATGGATAACAGACTTGAGCCGTATAAATAAGCTGGCTGATTTTGCCGGAGATGCCTCTTTTTGCAAGAAATGGCAGCAGGTTAAAAAAGAGAATAAGCAGGCATTAGCAGAGCTTATTTATAGGACTAACAGCGTGCGTGTTGATGCGGATTCTATTTTTGACGTGCAGGTAAAAAGGATACACGAATACAAACGCCAGCTGCTTTTCTGCATGTATATCGTATCGCAATACCTTAAGATAAAAAATAATCCCCGTTTTTCTTTTGTCCCCCGGACCTTTATTCTTGCAGGCAAGGCAGCCCCGGGATATTTTATGGCCAAGCTTATTATAAAATTTATCAACAGTATCGCCGAGGCAATAAATAATGATAAAGATACCCGCGATAAATTAAAAGTGGTTTTTCTTGCGGATTACAGGGTGAGCCTGGCGGAAGAAATATTTCCGGCGAGCGATTTGTCGGAGCAGATATCAACTGCAGGCACTGAAGCCTCGGGCACAGGCTGTATGAAGTTTATGCTTAACGGCGCGTTGACTATCGGGACTCATGACGGAGCAAATATAGAGATGCGCGAAGAGGTTGGGGATGACAATATTTTTATCTTCGGCCTTAAGGTCAATGAGATTAGAAAAATATGGCAGGCCGGTTACAGTCCGCAGGATTATATCGGGTGCTCGCCTTATTTAAAGCAGGCAATCAGCCTTATCCAGAGCAATTTCTTTTGTAAGCAGGAGCCGGACCTTTTTAAGCCCCTGACTGACAATCTGATTTATTCTGACCCTTACCTTATCTGTGCTGATTTTGAGGATTATTGCCGCATACAGGACAAAGTTTCCGCAGCCTATATGGATAAGATAAGCTGGACTAAAAAATCTATTATTAACGTGGCTAAATCCGGAAAGTTTTCCAGTGACCGGACTATAAAAGAATACGCGCAGGATATATGGGGAGTACCTGTTAACGGATCGCTGAATAAAAGAAAAAAGAATATTTGGAATATAGGCAATAAATTAAATGAACATTAATCTTTGTATGGAGGCCTGATATGCCAAGCCTGCAATTTAAGCAATTTGAAGCCGGAAGCTGTTATTCTTATTGCCTGAGCGCAAACGCAGAAGCCTTAATAATTGACCCGCATATCAGCCTGCAGGATGAGTATGAAATATACTTGAGAAAGAATAATCTCAAGCTCAAATTCATTATTGATACGCATACTCATGCGGATCATTTTTCCGGAGCAGCAGTGTTAAAGAGAAAATTTCAGGCGCAGGTATTGATGCATGAAAAGGCGGTTTCTGAAGTAGCTGACAGGCGGCTGAAAGATGATGACCGGATAAAGATAGGCTATACAAACATAAAAATCATATATTCTCCCGGCCACACCGATGACGCAATAAGCATATTGGCAGAAGGGAGGTTATTTACCGCAGATGTGTTATTAATAGGAAGTGTCGGCCGCACAGATTTTCAGAACGGTTCGCCCGGATCCATGTTTGATACGCTTCAAAAAATAAAATCCCTGCCGGATAACACGATGATATTCCCCGGGCACGATTATCATGAAAAGCATTCTTCGGTTTTGGGCAAAGAGAAAAAAACCAACCCGTTTCTGATGGAATCCGATAAAGAAGCCTTTGTGCGGAATATGCGTTCAAAGTCTATCCCTAAGCCTTTTAATATTGATAATATTATCCGCGTAAATCAAAAAGGAGAGGCAGCGGAATTAGAGATGATTGCCCCTGTTGCTGCTTTGGATTTGATAAAAAAGAACCCTCAAGCAAGGCTTCTAGATGTGCGTTCAGCTATGGAATTCAGCCAGGTGCATATTAAGGATTCAATTAATGTGCCTATTGATATGCTTTCAGCTAAGCTTAACGATTTGAGCCGGGCCGGGCAGAATTTTATAGTGCTTTGCCGCACTGGAAACCGTTCTCCTATGGCTGCGGATATGCTGATACAGTCGGGGATCCAGGGGGTTAAGGTTATGCAGGGAGGGATGGTCCGCTGGGAGAAAGAAGGCCTGCCTGTTATTAAGGGTGAGCTCGGTATGTCATTAGAGCGGCAGGTACGCCTGATCGCCGGCAGCGTTATATTGGCAGCTATAATTTTATCAATTCTGGCGCACTGGATGTTTATTTTTATTGCCGTGTTTGTCTGCTGCGGGCTGATCTATTCTGGGCTTACAGATAATTGCCTTCTGGGCATGCTTTTGATGAAGCTGCCTTATAATAGGAAGCTGTACAAAGCTAAGCTGGGCGGCGGCACCTGTTCGGTCAGCGGATAAATTTATGGGTTGGTTTATTTATATGGTCCGATGCAGCGATGGCTCGCTTTATACCGGCATTACCACAGATATATCCCGCCGCATTAAAGAACACAATACCAGAAAAGGCGCTTTTTATACTAAAAATAAGGTTCCGGTTAAGCTTGTGTATAAAGAAAAAGCAACCAGCCGTTCCGCAGCCCTTAAGCGCGAGTATGCTATTAAGGCCTTAAGCCGCAAAGAAAAGCTTGCGCTTGCGGATTGTATTTTTTCTATGGAGGAATAAATGGATACCTTGGAAATTATTAAGAAGAGAAGAAGTATCAGGCAGTATTCAGAAAGAGAAATCCCGGCAGATGTGATAGAAAAGATAATTGATGCTGCCAGGTTTGCTCCTACTGCCAGAAATGTCCAGCCGTGGCAATTTGTGGCAGTTACAAGGGCGGATATTCTGAGAAAACTTGCAGATCTGGCTGAAAACGGGCGGTTTTTATCACGGGCCAAAGCCTGTATCGGAGTATTTTGTTCTGATACTAAGTATTACCTTGAAGACGGGTGCGCCGCTACTTGCAATATCCTGCTTGCAGCAACTGCTTTAG
>JAKQWZ010000009.1 GCA_029561735.1 Candidatus Omnitrophota bacterium
TACTGCTGGCGCATATATTTCCACATCCGCTCTTCATTCTCCGCGCCGATTAAATAATAGATATGCAGTTTTCTGCCCGAGTTCATTGCCAATAAGCGGTGCATTTCTTCAGCGCCTTCGCGGCAATTATCTGAACCGTCAGCTTCTTTTTCACTGCCTAAGTCAGTGTAGCGCAATAACGGGTACATCCCCTTAATTGATTCCTTGACCATCAGGTGGCGTTCCTCAATAGGCACCCTTTCGCAAGCCAAAAGGTTTTTATAGCTAATTTGGCCCTGCACGCGGATAACCACTGTATCCAGCTCTAAAGCGTTTAAGGCCATCAGCGAAATTAATTCATGGCCGCGGTTTAGAGGGTTGCCGGCAATTGCTAAAAATCCAAGTTTAACTTCCCTATCTATAGAATGCAGGCGGCTATCCGGCTGGACTTCCGATTGCAATAATTTGACTTGGACAAGAGGATCCATCCTGCCCTGTGCTACTTTTTCTCTAACCTCGCCAAATGTCCTTTTGACTGCGTGATAAAAACGGGAAAGGAAAGCCTCTTTTTTCTCGGCAACCTGCTGGTCAAAAGCAGTAATGCCTTCTTCCACGCAAGCCTCAGCTGCGTCAACTGTGGTTATTGCCTCTTCAGTGCTTGTGCGCGTTGTTAAAACTACGCCAAGGGCTTTTTCAAGTATTGCCTGTGCCTCAGCCTGAACATCCCAGCTATATCCACATTCAGCCATAGCAGCGGCAAGGTTTTCTTTGGTGACTTTATTAAAATCTGCGGTTTTCTCAATAATAAATGTCCCGCTCATTTCAGCAAAACCGAAATTATTCTCAAAATTCGAAGGCTTTTCCTGCCGGCGCGGGATAAAATAAACCTTGGCCCTGCCACTCTCGTCCCGGCTGATCACCAGGTTAAATACCGGCTCAGGCATTGCCCGGATCATATTCATTACAAATTCAGCTATTTTTTCATGCTCTCCATAAGCCACATAGACTACATTCGGCCAATTTTCAACTAATTGGTTGATAACTAAGCCGTCTTTCTCATATATTGGTTTTTCTGCTATTTTCTCAATGCAGAATTGATCATCCGTAGCCTGAAAATGCAAATGATTAATGCTGGCTGCCGCGCCCCAGGCATTAAAAATAAACCTGAATTCTTGAGAGCGCTCAACCAAGCCCAATATAAACATCATATCTTCCAAAGTTACTTCCTGCGGCCGGTGATCGATTGAAGCCAGGGTAATATGATTGGGGAAGATCTGGAAAGGATTAAACAACGCCGCATACTCATTACCGCTTCTCGGATCTGCAAAATGCACTCCCTTCTGTAGATAAGACATATTAGGTATATCCAGGAAGCAACCGTCATTAACTGCCTGCGGGTTTTCTTTGGTTTTTTGGCCGGGGAAACCCATCCTGCGCAAAGCCCGCCAGATGATCTTTATCACTCCAAAACCGTTAAGCGATTTTCTTTCAACTGCTAAAGCCTGATCAGCTTCGCAACTGACAAATTTATCAAGAGCTTCT
>JAKQWZ010000019.1 GCA_029561735.1 Candidatus Omnitrophota bacterium
AGTTCCGGCTGTAATGCTTGCGGGCTCGGCATAAAGCTTACCTCAAAGCTGTTTGTTTAATTTTAGCACTAATCTGATGATTTTGAAAGCCTCAAAAACCGCTGCTATTGTCCCTATGCCTAAACAGGCCAGCCTCAAAGCAGGCATACTTAATTTACCGGCCAGAAAATCTCCTGCCAGGTAACCGGCAATCGGCCCGGAAAGCAGGACCAACGGGATAAAAGAAACCATCCCGGCTATTTTTATAAACTTATAGATATCACTTTTTGCCGGCTTCACAAGATTTTTTACAACTGCCGCAGGCTAACTTACCCGGATCGGCATGATAATAAGCGGGATGCCGCGTTGATAAAGTTTTCTCTGGACGGCAAAAATCGTATAGTTGTGCAAAATACGGGTAAAAAATGTCTCTTTAGGAAATACCATCTGCCCGCCGAAAAATACCGCTTGAGAATACTTCTGATAAATTTCAGAGGCGATATTATCAACTTCTTCCACCGCATCCACCCCTACCCCGGAAAAGCCCTTGGCGTAAAAACCCTGGCTGCGCATAAATACCACATAGCGTTCAAGCTCTTCATTTATGTGTTTCTTGAGCGCCTCTATCTCTTCAGCCCCCTTAAAATTACCGGTATCAATGATCCCCACCTGCACAAAAAAGAAATTCTTAAAGTTTGAGCCGAATATCCTGATAATGTTAAACAATGTATGCAGGCCAAGGCCGTTATAGCCGTTTACAAAGATTACCGCGATCTTAGACTGCGGGTCAGGTTCGCTTATGTTTTGCGGCTGGAGATTACCCTTTGCCTGCTCAACAGTCATGTTTGCCACGCTTGCCAAATCATCAAGCCGGGTAAGCAAAGTTAAAGCATTCTTATAATGGCGTTTTATGATTATAGCCAGGATGATAAGCGAGCCGGTAATAAAAATAGTCAGCCACCCACCGTCAAAAAACTTCAATATAAGCATTGACGCCAGGATGAAAACCGTCATTATCAGGCCTAAACCGCTAACCATTATCTTTTTTATCCAATCTTTAGCTCTTTTTCTGGATATCCACCAATGCTTGACCATGCCGGATTGCGAAAATAAAAATGTAACGAAAACGTTTATACTGTATAAGACCACCAGGAATTTTACCGAGCCGCGGCTAAAAATTAACAGGACCAGCGACGCCAGGCCCATAATCAGGATCCCGTTTTGAGTCACAAACCGCTCGCTAAGGTTTGCAAACTGCGCCGGGAACCACCTGTCCTGCGCCATGTTGCCCAAAACACGCGGGCCGCCTAAAAATCCGGTTTGCGCCGCTACAAATAAAAGCACTGCTTCGGAAATCAATGTTATCAGAACAAATATATAACCCCACGGCTGGCTCCAGCCTGACGTTGCGCTGTCTAAAAGAACGGCGTTAAGGGTCTTGCCCGGCTCAAACTTTACATTATAAAACAAATAACCCAGCATCAGGCCTACAACTAAAATTGACAGCGAAACAGACATATAACGCATTGTCTTTTTTGCGGTTTCTACTTTAGGTTCGCGCAAAATAGACATACCGTTGCTGACTGCTTCTATTCCGGTGTAAGTCCCGGCGCCTAAACTGTAAGCGCGTAATATCAAAATAATCATTCCAAAAGTGCCCAACTCAAGGCTTGAACTGCGCACATCTGCAATGGTCGAGTTGACCATGGGGCCGAAATTCGCCGCATGCGTGACTATCGTATAGATAATAAGTATTGCGTGAGTGATCAGGAAGGTAAGAAAGATCGGGACAAGCGGCAGCACTGATTCTTTGACTCCGCGCATATTCAAGATTATCAGTATAAAAAGCACTATTGCTGCAAATTGCAGTTTAAAACCATACCATGAGGCAGGCAAAAAGCTGAATAGCGCATCAGCTCCGCTGGCAACCGATATAGTAATAGTCAGGACATAATCTACCAGCAATGCGCATCCCGACACCATTCCTACGGAGGGAGAAAGCAATTTGCTGGCTACCAGATAACCTCCGCCGCCGTGCGGGAATAATTCAATTATCTGGGAATAGCTGGAGCTGATGACAAAAATAGTAATCGCAGTAGCTAAAGCAACGAAAATACCCAGAGAAGGATGATTCTTTAAAGCCAGGAATGCTTCTTCCGGGCCGTAACATGAAGAGCTTAAACCGTCAGCGCCAAGTCCAACCCAGGCAAAAAACACCACCAGAGATATTTTATGAAAGAGGTGCGGATCGGAAATATTACGCCCTCCCCCGATAATAATAGTTTTTATTTTCTTAAATAAAGGCTCTTTTTCTTTTTTAACCATTTATTTTGATTATCTTTTAAGTTCAGTGGCCAGGGCTATGCGTTTTATCCCCAGTTGAGAGGCTATATCCATCACCTTGACTACATATTCGTATCTTACCTGTTTATCAGCATCAATAGTAATGGATGGATTGGATGAGTTTTTTGCCAACGCTGCAATTCTGAACTTTAGGACATCAAGGTCATAACGGATATTATACTGGGTATTATCTAAAAATACCTCGCCGTTTGCATTGATGGTCACGCTGATATTGCGGGGCGGCTCCTGCTGGGCAGCAGCCTGAGGCAGCTGGACTTTGATGCTGGAGCGGAAAATAAGCGGCGTTGAAACCATAAAAATAATCAGAAGGACCAGGATTACGTCAGTAAAAGGCGTGATATTGATCTCCGCGACTAATTTCTGGCTTCTAGGCCTTCTTTTCATTTTTGTTTAACGCATAACAGATCTACTAACTCTGAAGCGCATAAATCCATATCGGATACAAAAATATCTATCCTGCGAATAAAATAATTGTAGATGATGACCGCCGGGATTGCCACTAAAAGTCCGGCTGCCGTACATACAAGGGCTTCGGAAATCCCGCCGATAACTACATTTATGCCGCCGGCGCCGGTAGTTGATATATCATGGAAAGCCCTGATTATCCCTAAAACCGTACCGAATAATCCTATATATACTGCGGTAGAACCTATGGTCCCCAGGATCCCGGTAAAACGTTCCAATTTTATGGTCTCTATGGTAACCTCGCGCTCCATTGCTTCGGAAATAGTTTTTTCATTATGGCCGGCTAAAACTAATCCGGCATGGGAAACCTTGGAAAACGGGGTATCGGTATCTTTACAAAATTGCAGGGCCTTTGCAGCCTGGCCTTTTTCAAGGGCCTTGCGGACCTCTTCCATAAAATCCGGGCGTTTAACTTTGGATTTCCTGCGAAAATATATTATCCTTTCAATGATCACTGCAAGGCTAAGCACCGAACAAAAAAGCAGGATATACATCGCTAATCCGCCGGAATGGATTATCGCAAAAATATTCTTTCCCGCAAACATAGAGCACCCCTCCTGTCTACTATTATAGGCCGATAAGGTTAAAGAGTGAACTGAATTATTTATTCACTACAGCTTCAGGCGCAGTCCTTTTGCTCTTCAATATCGCCCATACCAACACACAGCACAAAAATACTATAATGCCGGTCTTGACCATACTGTTCTTGCTGTACTGGACAATAATCGGCGCAATAATAACTGAAACCAGGTTAACCACCTTGATCATCGGGTTTAATGCCGGGCCTGCTGTATCTTTTAAAGGATCGCCCACAGTATCGCCGACAACTCCGGCTTTATGCCTTTCGCAACCCTTGCCTGTATTGCCGGCAATATCACATACTTCGTCTTCTATGGTTTTCTTGGCATTGTCCCAGGCCCCGCCTGCATTTGACATAAATACCGCCAAAAGCTGTCCGGAGACAATTATACCTGCTAAAAATCCGCCTAAGGCTTCTACCTGTAAGACTAACCCGACTACAATAGGCGCGATTACGCTTAAAAGCGCAAGGCTGATTAATTCTTTCTGCGCGGCATTGGTGGAAATCGCAACAGCCTGCCGGTAATCCGGTTTTATTTTTCCGGATAAGACTCCCATTTTAAACTGCCGCCTGACCTCTTCAACTATCAGGCTTGCTGCGCGGCTGACTGCCTGAATTGAAAAAGACGAGAATAGCCACGGCAAAGCGCCGCCGATAAGCATGCCCACAAAGACCTGCGGAATAGATACGCGTATCCCTAAGGTGTTCAGCTGGTCCGCAAGCGGCATGCCTATAGCTGCCTGCACCTTGCTCACATCAACCATATATGAGCCAAATAATGAAACCGCGGCAATTACTGCCGAACCTATTGCCACGCCTTTAGTAATTGCTTTGGTGGTATTGCCTACTGCATCAAGGTCAGCCATGATCTTACGCGCATCTTTAGTTTCTTTATCAGACTGCCCCTGCCAGGCCATTTCACCTATACCATTGGCATTATCAGAAATGGGGCCGAACGAATCCATAGCCACATTGTTTCCGGTCAAGGTAAGCATTCCTATACCGGTCATTGCCACGCCGTAAAGAATATAAGAAATTTTTGCAGCAGCGTCTAATCCGGGAATAGTCCCGAATATCAGAATTGAGCCAAAGATCGTTCCCGCGATGACCAATGTCGCCCAGACGCTTGATTCTAATCCTACGGATAATCCGGAGAGGATCGTAGTCGCGGCGCCTGTGCGGGTTGATTTTCTGATTTCCTGCACCGGCCTGCCATGAGTGCCGGTAAAATATTCAGTCAGCCGGTCAATTAAAATAGCCAGCAACACACCCAAGGCAGTAGCCAGAAAAGGCCTCCACCATCCGCCGGGCACATTCTTCATATACACCATTGCCAGCGCTCCGAACATGACCACTGAAATAACCGCAGAGGTCAAATAGCCTTTGAATATAGCTTTCATGGCATTGCCTGCCTTGTTCGTAGGGCTCTTAACTGCATAAGTTCCGACGATTGAGCAAAGGACTCCTATGCCGCGCACCAGAAGCGGAAAAACTATCCACTCCATCCTGCCGGTCAAATGATACAAAGACAAAGCCAATATCAAACCAGAAACAATTGTTACTTCATATGATTCAAATATATCCGCAGCCATACCTGCGCAATCACCGACATTATCGCCGACTAAGTCTGCAATAACCGCCGGGTTACGCGGGTCATCTTCGGGAATTCCGGCTTCAACCTTGCCCACAAGATCTGCCCCTACATCTGCTGCCTTGGTATAGATACCGCCGCCTACGCGCATAAATAACGCCAAAAGTGTGCCTCCAAAACCAAATCCCAGCAAGGCATCAGGAGCAGCAATACCAAAAATTATAAAAATAATCGTGCCGCCGAATAAACCTAAACCGTCAGTAAGCATGCCGGTAATCGTGCCTGCGCGATAAGCCACCCGAAGGGCATCGCCAAATGATTTACGGGCTGCCTGGGCTACGCGCACATTCGCCGCAACCGCCATGCGCATACCGAGCTGTCCGACCATAAGCGAAAACATAGCGCCCATTACAAAGGCCACTGCCCTTCCAAAACCGATAATCAGCCTGACTGTTGATTCAGAACTGCCGCTGAATCTCTGTAAGGCCTCTGCAGTAGGCGGGACAATATATACTGAAAAAAACAAAGCAAATGTCAAAATCCCTATTAAAGGTAAGATGGTATTCAACTGCTTGGCCAGATACGCATCCGCGCCATCGCGTATTGCATTCCAAACTTCCAGCATTTTTGCACTGCCTGTATCTTCTCTCAAAATCTGCCTGCGTAAAAATAACGCATATAAAAGGCCTAAAAGTGATACTCCCAATACACCCCAAATCGCAAACTTCTCAAACAATGTAAGCCCGTAAAGCATTTTTTACTCCTCGTATTTAGTTAAAGTTAATAAATAAGGTTAATCCGGCAGGCACCCGGAGTTATAATTATTATCCTGGTGCTTGTTTACTGCAAAACTGCTAAATTGGGAAAGATTATAACACTATTATTACTGTTGTCAATAGGTTATACTCCTGAATTAATAAGGATTTTATAATGCTGGAAGGTTACTGGAGCCCATAAGGTATTCATCTATAGCCCGGGCAGCGCGCCGTCCTTCGGATACAGCCCAGACAATCAAAGACTGGCCCCTGCGCATATCGCCGCAGGCGAAAACTTTATCCCTGGAAGTTTTAAAATTTCCTCCTGCTTTAACATTTCCCCGGTTATCCAATTCCAGCCCCAATTCTTTGACCGGTCCTGCATGTTCGGGGTGCAAAAATCCCAGCGCTAAAATCACCAGGTCAGCCTGAATTCTAAAATCGCTTCCGGGCACATCTTTTATAATCTGGCAGCCTTGCGGATCTTTTTCAAAACAGGCATTAGCGCAAAGCAATTCTGCGACCTTTCCTGATTTGCCTATAAATTCCCTGGTTAATATTGACCATTTTCGTTCTGATCCTTCCTCATGGCTGGATGTAGTCTTTAACAATACCGGATATTTAGGCCAGGGGTACTGCGGGCTGCGGCAGGAAAAAGGCTGCGGCATTAATTCTATTTGCACAACGCAGGCTGCGCCTTGGCGGTTGGCAACCCCTACGCAATCAGCGCCCGTATCCCCGCCGCCGATAACTACGACTTTTTTGCCTTTGGCATCAAGGCAATCCCTGCGGCCTGCAGCCAAATGCTTTTCCACCATCATGTTTGACTGAATCAGATAATCCATGGCAAAATAAATCCCTTCTAATTCTCTTCCCGGTATTTTTAAATCTCTGGGCAATCTGCTGCCTGCGGCAAGGCATAAAGCATCAAATTCTTTCAAAAGCTCCTCGCAAGCCAGGTCTACGCCGATATTTATTCCCGGCTTGAACACCACCCCCTCTTTTTTCCAGATTTTAATCCTGCGGTCAAGTACCTGCTTATCCAGTTTAAAATCCGGTATTCCGTAACGCATGATCCCGCCGGCTTTGGCGTCTTTTTCAAAGACAGTCACGCTATGCCCTGCCTGATTTAGCTGCGCGGCACAAGAAAGGCCGGCTGGCCCGGAGCCGACAACAGCAATTTTTTTTCCTGTGCGCCGTTTCGGAGGATGCGCTTTAATATAGCCTCTTCTGAAACCCTGCTCGATTATGGACAGTTCATTTTCTCGGATGGCAACCGCTTCATCGTTAATACCCAAAACGCATGAATATTCGCAAAGCGCCGGGCATATCCTGCCGGTGACTTCCGGAAGGTTATTTGCGGCTTCAAGCAAAACAATTGCTTTCTCCCAATGGCCGTTAAAAATCAGATCATTCCACTCCGGAATATAATTTCCAATCGGACAGGACCAGTGGCAAAATGGAGTACCGCAATCCATACACCGCGAAGCCTGCTCCTGGGAATGCCTGGGTTTTGGCAGGACTGCGACCTCCGAATAATCTTTCAGCCGTTCGCATACCGGCCTGTAGAATCCTGCCTGCCTTTTTACTTTTAAGAAACCTTTTATATCACCCATCGGAAACCTCGCTTAAATCAAGTTTTATCTCTGCCTCTTTTGCATCCAATACCCTCTTATATTCTATAGGCATGACCTTGATGAATTTTTTCAAATTTTTCTCAAATCCGGAAAGGATTCTTTCGGCTACCCGGCTCTTCGTATAACGCAGATGGCTGCTTAGCAGCATACGCAGCTTTTCGGCATCTTCAGGGGTTACTGCCTCCAGCGCCACCATGTCCGTATTGCATTTATTTCTGAAATTAGAGTCAATATCGTAAATATAAGCTATCCCGCCGGACATGCCTGCGCCGAAATTTCTTCCTGTCCTGCCTATCACGACAACGGTACCGCCGGTCATATATTCGCAGCCATGATCGCCCACCCCTTCCACAACCGCTGTTAATCCCGAATTACGGATACAAAAACGTTCGCCGGCTTTTCCCCGGATATAAGCCTGCCCGGAAATTGCGCCGTAAAAAGTAGTGTTCCCGATAAGTATGTTTTCCTCCGGCTTAAAATCGCTTTTTTTATCGGGAAAAATCACGATTTTGCCGCCGGAAATACCTTTACCCACATAATCATTAGCCATGCCTTCCAGTTCAAATGTTATGCCTTTAGCTAAAAACGCGCCAAAGCTCTGCCCGGCCACCCCTTTAAACCTGCAAGTCAAAGTATCCGGCGCCAAACCCTGCTCGCCTTTTTTAGCGCACAAATGCCCGCTGAGCATTGCGCCAACAGCACGGTCCGTATTATTGACCGCCAGCTCTATCAAAGAGGGCTTGTTGTTATTTATAGATTCGCCTGCCAAAGAAATTAATTTCAGATCTAAAACCCCGTTAATATCATTGCCTTGTTTTATGGCCCGCGGGATTTCAACTTCGCGCCCGGGTGCAGGCCTGAAAAGAATACGCGAAAAATCTATTTTTTCGGCTTTCCATGGCAGGATAGAGTGGTTTACCTCCAGAAGATCTGTCCGGCCGATCATATCATCAAGCTTTCTGATGCCAAGGCCGGCCATAATTTCTCTAAGCTCCCTGGCCATAAAAGTAAAATAATTCACCACATATTCGGGCTTGCCTTTAAACCTTTGCCTTAAAACATCTTCCTGCGTAGCAACGCCGACAGAACAATTATTTAAATGGCAATGCCGCAGCATAACGCAACCTAAAGTTACCAGGATCGCACTGCAGGCGCCGAATTCTTCCGCGCCCAAAAGCGCGGCAATAGCCATATCGCGGCCGGTACGGATCTGGCCGTCTGTCTGCAAGCGGACCCGGCTCCTTAAATTATTCAGCACTAATGTCTGATGGGCCTCTGAAAGCCCTAATTCCCAGGGAAGCCCGGCATTTTTTATCGAACTTAGCGGTGATGCACCTGTTCCGCCGTCTCCGCCGCTAATTAGGATCATATCCGCATGGCCTTTGGCCACTCCTGCGGCAACTGTCCCAACCCCTGCCTCAGAAACCAATTTCACGCTGATCCGCGCCTTTGGATTGGCATTTTTCAGGTCAAAAATCAGCTGGGCCAAATCTTCAATAGAATAGATATCGTGATGCGGCGGAGGAGAAATCAAAGTCACTCCCGGCGTTGTATAACGCGTCTTGGCAATAATCGCGCTTACTTTATGCCCGGGCAGCTGGCCGCCTTCCCCGGGTTTTGCGCCCTGGGCAATCTTTATCTGCAGCTCATCGGCATTAATCAAATAATTGATATTTACGCCGAATCTTCCCGAGGCCACTTGTTTGACGCGGCTGCGCCGGCTATCGTTGTTCGGCAAAGGAATATAGCGCTCCGGGTCTTCGCCGCCTTCTCCGCAGTTGGAACGGCCGCCTAACCTGTTCATGGCAATGGCTATTGTCTCATGCGCCTCTTTGCTGATCGAACCAAAACTCATTGCTCCGGTAGCAAAGCGTTTGGTGATTTCCGATACCGGCTCAACTTCATCAATAGGTATAGGTTTTATTTTTCCTCCGGAGGCGGATCCGCCTGCGGCGGAAAATTTAAGCAGGCTGCGTAAAGTCACAGGATTAGCTGACTGGTCATTGATAAGCGCAGCAAACTCTTTATACTTGTTATAGTCCTGATTCCAGACCGCATCCTGCAAGCTGGAGATACTGTCCGGATTCCAGAGATGAAATTCACCGTCTTTTTTCCATTGATATACTCCTCCGGTAGAAAGCTGCGTTTCCCGGTTAACTGCCCTTTTGGGGAAAGCGTCAAAATGGCGCATTACAGTCTCTTTATAAAGCGTATTGAAATCCGCGCCTGCGATACGCGAAACAGTGCCGGCAAAACAGCGCGTTATCACATCTTCATTTAAGCCTACTGCCTCAAAAATCTGGGCCCCCCGGTAACTTTGCAAAGTAGATATTCCCATTTTGGAAAGTATCTTAAGTATGCCTTTGTTCACTGCTTTGGTATAATTTTTTAACGCTTCTTTTATATCAACATTCAGAGCGCCTTCTTGGGCTAAAAACCCGATTGCATCAAAAGCCAGGTATGGATTAACGCAATCAGCGCCAAATCCAAATAATAAACCAAAGTGATGCACCTCCCGGGGTTCTGCTGTTTCCAGTATTATGCCCAGCTGCGTGCGCAGAGATTTCTGCACCAGGCCCTGATGGACTGTTGAACAGGCCAATAACGCCGGAAGCGCTGCATATTCCTTATTCACGCCCCTGTCGCTTAAGATAATAAAATGAAATCCCTGCTTTATGGCTAAAGCCGCTTCTTTAGAAATACGCTCCAAAGCATGAATAAAATCTTTTTCTGAATCAGCTTTAAATAGCGTAGATATAGCTTTGGCCCTAAAGCCGTTGGCCCTGATTGCCCTGATCCCGGATAATTCTTCATTGGAAAGCAACGGATTTTCTATCCTGACCTTGTGGCAATGAAGCGGGGTTTCATCCAGAAGATTCTTTTCCGCTCCGATATAGCTATCCAGGCTCATCACCAGCTCTTCGCGTATAGGGTCAATAGCCGGGTTAGTCACTTGGGCAAAGAGTTGTTTAAAATAATTATAAAGCAGCTGCGGCCTTTGAGACAGGACAGCTAACGGCGTGTCATTGCCCATAGAGCCAACCGGCTCCTGGCCATTCTCCGCCATAGGCTTGAGGATTACTTTTAAATCTTCACGGCTATAACCAAATGCTTTGAGCAGCTGCAAACACTCTGCTTGCGGCATGGGCGCCTTACGGCCTGGTGATTTTTTCTGCTGCACATCTTTAAACTCCACCAGATTTTTCCTAAGCCACTCTCCATAAGGCCTGCTTCCGGCAATTGATTCTTTGATTTCTTTATCTTCAATGATCCGCCCCTGATAAGTGTCAATATAAAACATCTTACCCGGCTCTAATCTTCCAGAGACCTTAATATTCTCTGCCGGAACATCCAATACGCCCACCTCTGAAGCCATGACAACCATATTGTCTTTAGTAACAATATAGCGCGCCGGGCGCAAGCCGTTTCTGTCCAAAACCGCGCCGATGCTTGTTCCGTCGGTGAATGCAATGGCAGCCGGCCCGTCCCACGGCTCCATCATGCAGGCATGGTAGCGGTAAAAATCCCTGATCTTTTCATCCATAAGCGCATCTTTCTGCCAGGCCGCAGGGATAAGCATCATCATTGTGTGCGCCAAAGGCCTTCCGGAAAGCGTTAAAAGCTCAAAAACATTATCTATGGCCGCGGAGTCGCTTCCTCCGGGCACAATTACCGGATACAGGTCTTTAAGCTGCGCGCCTAATCCTGCATGCTTAAGCAGGCCCTGTCTGGCCTGCATCCAGTTAATATTCCCGCGCAATGTATTGATTTCTCCGTTATGAGCCAGAAACCTGAAAGGTTGCGAAAGGTCCCATGCAGGAAAAGTATTGGTTGAATACCTGGAATGCACTAAGCTTAATGCGCTTTTTACATCCTTATCCTGAAGGTCCAGAAAAAATTTATCCACCTGGCAAGGCATAAACAGCCCCTTATAGGAAAGCGTGCGGCTGGAAATATTGGTGATATAAAAGGAGCTTTTTTGTTTCAGCCCGCAGTTGCGGACTGCATTTTCGGCTTTTTTTCTTATAATATAAAGCGAACGCTCAAATGAAAGCTGTTCCTTGATTTGTTTGCCGGATGCGATAAATAACTGCTCTATAACCGGCTGGGCCTGTTGTGCCGCAACTCCGATACTACCCGGATCAACAGGGACTTTACGCCAGCCAAGCAATACAAGGCCCTGCTCTTTAATCAGCCTCGGGAATATATTCCTGCAGAATTCCCGCTCATTATGATCAACAGGCAAAAACACCATTCCTACGGCATAATCGCCTGCTGCAGGGATTTTAATCCCCGATTCAGGGCAAACTTTAACGAAAAATTCATGCGGGATCTGGATCAATATACCTGCTCCGTCTCCGGTCTGGGGGTCAGCTCCGGTTGAGCCCCTATGCGATAATCTTTTTAAAACTTCCAAGCCGCTCACAACTGTATGATTGGATTTCTTGCCGTTGATATCGCAGACAAACCCCACCCCGCAGGCATCGTGTTCAAACCTGCAGTCATATAAACCGTATTTTTGAGCTCTTTGGCTTTTATCCATTGCCTTTCCATTTGCCTACATTAATTGCCAACTTTCGTATTTTAGAACGGATAGTATTGCGGTTAATCCCCAGTATCCTGGCTGCCTTCAGCTGGTTGCCTTCAGTACGTTCAAGAGTATGTTCAATCAACGGTTTTTCAATAGCTTCAACAACGGATTTATATAATACCCCTTCTTTCTCGCTGAATAGCGAATCTTCAAATCTTATGATATTATCTTTCATCTGGACATCCATCATCTTTATCGGTTCTGCTTAAAATTTAATCACACCTGGCGCAAAAAAAAGGCGCTCATTAAAAACCGCTTATTACGGTCTTAATGAACGCCTCTGTTCTTTTGGTAAAGCCTGCCGGCACCTCAACGTGCCGCGCCTCTTATATATACAAGTAATTAATTGCTTCTTTTGGTAACGCTTATTTTACAAATAACATCTCTCTATATTTGGGCAGGTCCCAGGCATCGTCTGAAACCACGCATTCAAGCTGATCCACATGCCTGCGTATATGGTCCATAAGGGGCTTGAGCTCATTAAAATAAAGTTCAGCCCGTTTTTCGTTGTTTAATTTCGCCGCCTTAGCCAGTAATTTGCCCATTTCAATAGTATTGCGCCTGACATAATAAATCTTGGAGACTATCTCGCTTAAGTGCTCTTTTTTATCCTTGAGAGCTGCGGCATCAATTGAAAGCCCGGAAGTTTTTTTCAGGCTCATCAACTCATGCAAAGAGCCGGCCAGAAGCTTTTCATACTGGTATCCTGCCGGCACAATTGAGGCATTAACCATCTCTATCAAGGTATTGGCCTCAATCTCTAAAGTCAGGTCATACATATGGATCCATATGTGAAAACGGGCCAAAAGTTCGTCTTTTGAGAAAACTTTATATTTTTCAAACAACCGTATATTTTCCGGTTTTGTCAGGTCTTCCAGAGATTTATAAGTAGCCGCTATATTAGGCAGGCCGCGTTTTTTAGCTTCTTTAACCCAGTCTGCGGAATAATTATTGCCTTCAAACCGTATCTTCCTGGTTTCTTTGACAACTTCGGAAACAACCCGCAAAACAGCGGTATTAAAATCTCCCCCTCCGGCAGATGCCTTTTTGATCTTTTCAGTCATATAATCAAGGCTCTCGGCAATAATAGTATTTATCACCGTGATAGGCGTGGAAATATTCTGCGAGGACCCGACTGCACGGAACTCAAATTTATTGCCGGTAAAAGCAAAAGGCGAAGTACGGTTCCTGTCAGTGGTATCTTTATTGAATTTGGGCAATCTGGCTATCCCCAGGTCAATAATATCGCGTCTGGAAACCTTGGCCTTTACGCCCTTGCCCAGCGTATCAAGCACTTCAGTCAATTGTTCCCCTAAAAATACGCTGATGATTGCCGGCGGAGCTTCATTCGCGCCTAAACGATGCTCATTCCCGGCCATAGCAACCGAAGCCCGAAGCAAGTCAGCGTGCAGATAAACCGCGCGCAAAACCGCAGCCAAAATAGTCAAGAATTGCAGGTTATCCTCAGGAGTAGCCCCGGGATTAAGCAGGTTATTGCCGCTGTTATCCGAAAGCGACCAGTTCAAGTGTTTGCCGCTTCCGTTGACTCCGGCAAATGGTTTTTCGTGCAAAAGGCAAACCAGGTTGTGCCGGAGGGCTACTTTTTTAAGCAGCTCCATCAATAACTGGTTATGGTCTGCGGCTATATTTGACTCTTCAAAGATCGGGGCAAATTCATACTGATGAGGGGCGACTTCATTATGCCGGGTCATTACAGGAATACCTAATTTATACGCCTCTTCGGCGACCTCAAACATAAAATTGACTACGCGTTCTTTGATGGTGCCGAAATACTGGTCCTCCAACTGCTGCCCTTTAGGCGAAGGCGCGCCTACTAATGTGCGCCCGGCCATAATCAGGTCCTGCCTTAAATTATAATAATTTTTATCAATCAGAAAATATTCCTGCTCCGGGCCGCAGGTTGAAAACACCTTATTCACATTTTTATGCCCAAATAATCTCAAGAGGGCTATTGCCGCCTTATTCAAGGCCTCATCAGAACGCAAAAGCGGCAGCTTTTTATCTAATGCTTCTCCGTGATAAGAAATAAATATCGTCGGGATACAGAGGGTTTTTCCTAACTTACTTTCAATAATAAATGCGGGGCTGGAAGGGTCCCAGGCGGTATAACCGCGGGCCTCAAATGTGGCGCGTATGCCTCCGGAAGGAAAACTAGAAGCATCAGGCTCGCCCTGTATCAGCTTATTACCGGAGAACTTTTCTATTACCTTGCCGGGCGCAATAGTAGAAATAAAACTATCATGCTTTTCGGCAGTCAAGCCGGTCATAGGCTGGAACCAGTGGGTATAATATGTGGCCCCTTTGGAGATTGCCCAGTTTTTCATGGCATTGGCGATCTCATTTGCCTGCTCCAAAGTAATAGTCCTGCCTTCAGACATCCAGGCCTTAAAAGCCTCAAACGTTGCCTTGGCGATATGCTTTTGCATAGCCTGGACACTAAAAGTATTCTCACCAAAATATCCGGAGACCTTTTTGGGATGCTCTATTTTTTCCAGCTCAACCGGTTTGATTTTAAATAATACCTCTTGCCTTATGCTCATCATAACCCTCCTGCCTGCCGGAAGGCAGGCTGTTTAGTTAATTGGTTTATTTTACCATAACTCGCAAAGAAATAACAGAGACATTTAATAAATGAATGCGCTGCAGGCAATCAATACTAACCTATAGCCACAGAACCGCGTTCTTCGGTGCGGATGCGCACGCATTCTTTTAAGTCCAGGACAAAAATCTTACCGTCTCCGGTTTCCCCGGTTTTAGCGCCCTTGGTTATTGCTTTTATCGTCGGCTCCAGATAGCTGTCATTGATTGCGATCTCAAGCCTTATTTTGCGTAAAAGGTTCCCGGTCTCTTTGGCGCCACGATAGACTTCAGTTACCCCCATTTGCCGGCCATGGCCAAGCACCTCGCTTACCGTTATCAGGTTAACGTCAATTTTATAAAGCTCTCCCTTTACTTCCTCCAGCTTGTAAGGCTGGATTATTGCAATAACCAGCTTCATATATCCTCCTCTCTCAATTACCAGTTATCCAATTGCCAATCAACCGTTGGATATTTACGTTATTCCAATACCGTATACGCTCTTTCTCTATGCTGTGTCAAATCCAGGCCCATCATCTCTTCTTTCTCGCCAACCCTTACCCCGATCAAAAGATCAACTACCTTATAAATAACAAAGGTCACAACTAAAGTGTAACCAATAGTTACCAAAACTGTAATTAACTGAATCAGTAGTTGTTTTGGATTGCCAAAAAATAGGCCGTCTGCTCCGGCAGGATTAACTGCTTTGGAAGCAAATAAGCCGGTTGCCAAAGCCCCCCAAATCCCTCCCACGCAATGCACTCCAAATGCATCCAGTGAATCATCATAGCCAAGTCTCGGCTTAATAACAGTTACAGCTATAAAACAGAATACGCTGACCAGCAAACCGATTACGATGGCCGGTACCACGCTTACGTATCCTGCTGCCGGAGTAATCGCAACTAATCCTGCGACTGCTCCTGAAGCCACGCCGAACATTGTGGGTTTACCGTTTTTAACCCATTCAATAACTGCCCAGCTCAAACCCGCAGCTGCGGCTGCTGTATTCGTAACTACAAAGGCGTTAACAGCCAGACCGTTTGCGCCTAATGCGCTTCCGGCGTTAAACCCAAACCAGCCAAACCACAATAAACCTGTGCCTAAAACTACAAAAGGCAAATTATGCGGCGCCGGGGCATTATGGTCAAGGTTCTTTCTCTTGCCTATGACTAAAGCAGTAACTAATGCGGCGATTCCGGCATTAATATGCACCACTGTTCCGCCGGCAAAATCAAGCGCGCCCATATTCCTTAACCATCCGCCCATTCCCCAGACCCAGTGGCACAAAGGATCATAAACAAAGGTCGCCCACAGTATCGTAAAAAGCAGAAACGCCGAAAATTTCATTCTTTCGGCAAATGCGCCGATGATCAAAGCCGGCGTAATGATTGCAAACATTGCCTGAAATATCATAAAAGCCTGATGCGGAATAGTCCCGGCATAATCAGCATACGGCTCAAGGCCGACGCCGTTTAGCCCCAGCCAGCCAAAACCACCCCAAAAACCTTTAGCCGGAGCAAAAGATAAACTATATCCGTATAAAACCCATTGCACGCTTAAAACACACATCACAATAAAACATTGCATCAAAATACTTAGCATATTCTTACGCCTGACCATCCCGCCGTAAAAAAATGCCAGGCCCGGAGTCATCAGCAGCACCAAAGCGCTTGAAACCAGGACCCATGCTGTATCACCGGAATTAATCATAACCGCCTCCTCTTAGTTAAAAATCCAGATCCAGTTGAAACGTTACCGTATCTTTTGCATTCGGGTTGTTATACATGTCGTAACCTACAATAGCCGAAATATTATCGGTAAACCTCCAGGAAAAACCCACATTTAATGCCCCATATGAAGATTGTGTCCCCTGATAATCAACGCACAGCCATAACCTGTCGCTTATTTCCGGCATCGTACGCTCCCAGGCAAACATTACTCCCTGATTATCCCGTTCGCTGTTCTTGTTGCGCAGCAATCTGGCATTACCGTTAAAATACCCGGCTGAAAACCTGCCGAGATTTAATTTAGCAATATTTAAAGTCTTGGCTGCCCTGAAATACCATACATTATAATTTGTATACTTATGTTTATACCCTAAGTCATAACCGCCGATTGCAAATGCCGGCATATATTTAAAATAAGCGCCTTCAGGGGCCCCCAGTTTAAAATTAAAATAAACCGGGAATTGGTCCAGGGTGCGGCCAAATCCTTTCTTATAATCAAACCCCGTCTCAGCCATAATTTTACCCAAAGGAGACCAAAGTTTACCTAAAATATTCTCTTCGGGCTTATTGGAAAGCAGGCTAAAAGTCGGCCCGTAGACCTGTTGTATATAAAGCTCATTATCATTGTGATCAATACCTCTGACCGGAAAATAAAGATCTGCGTTAAAATGGGCCTTTTTATATGGTTGAATATCAGTTGAGGGCGACCAGATCAATGTTGAAGGAGTGGCAAAAGCAGTGCCGATGCAACAGGCAATAAACATAAAAACCGCTGCTAAAAACTTTGGTATTTTCATAACTGCTCCTTTCTTATAAGCCCGGTTTAAAGCCCGGGGTTGGTTTTACGCTTTTTGCGCAAATAAAAAGGGCGTCCTCTTTCAAGAACGCCCTTAAATTCTACACAACCATGTGCCCTACAGTATTACAAGTAAGAAATACTCAATTCCGGTAACCCTTAAAGAATATCAATATGCCTGCGGCATTTTTCCCGGATGTTTGCGCGCAGCTTAACCACCCGCACATGCGATATCCCGAGCCTTTTGCCGATGCCTCTGGCAGTATTGCCCTCCAGGGCTAGAAAAAATACTTCTTTTTCCCTGGCTGTCAAACCGTTATTTCGTATTGCTTCCAATAAAAAATCAGCATGCGCCTGTGAGCGGCAGGATTCCTGCTGGCCCAAAATACTGCTCTCTTTAGCCTGATTCGGCGTATCCCTGCCAAGAAGTTCTTCCAGGCTCAAGAAACGGCTTTCGCGGTAATTTTTGCGCAAAAAATTCTTTAAATGAAAATAACATCCCTGAAGGATATAACTCTGGTTTTTATCATTGAGCTTGCCGGCTTGAAAATCAAGCCAGAGTTTCATTATGGCTTCCTGATAAAGGTCATCTGGGCCGAATAAAACAGACTTCGCGCTTAGCCTGTAGGCTATCTTTTTTAAGACCGGTGTTATTTTTTTGTTTAACTCTGTAAATCCCATGTTTAACTCCTATAAAACAAAAAATCCTTTAACCCGAATTAACGGATCAAAGGACGTGTTTGTCCAATTACCCCAACATAAAGGATTGTTGGGTATGCCCCTTCTGGGCAAAAAAAACTTCCGGCGGACTTTGCGCGGAAGACGACTTTGTCTTTCTAACTACACATTAAGTATAGCCTACAGAATAAGCTTTGTCAAGAAAAATTCCTGATACGGATACCCCGGCTTTAAATAATTTTAATTGCCTCAACCGGACAGGCCCTTACGCACCCGCGCAAACGGTCGCATTTTGATTCATCGCTTACCTTGCATTTGCCGCTTTTCTCATCAAGATAAAGTATTTTTTTAGGGCAAAGCTCAACGCACGAGCCGCAGGCAATACATTTTTCCTCGTCTATTACAACAATCTTATTCATCTTTATAGCCCGCTTTCTCTGTATCCGGATATCAGCAAAAAACAATCCGCTTACCGCTGAAAAATAAAATTAGCATACACCCCGGCGATAAATATCCCGATCAATATTATCGCATAAAGGCTTATTCCTAATCTAGTTTTTTTCTGCGGTTTTAAAATCAGGCTTGTGATTAACACCACAGTCATAAGTACCACAATAATTATTGTCAGGGCGTGCCGTTCTGATAAAACGCTGAATATCGGCGCTTTCCTGTAAAGGGCGTCGTTTATAAAAATTATCGCTATATTAAAAAGATTGGAACCGAGCATATTGGCCAAGGCCAGCTCCTTGGCGCCGATGCGTATTGCGGCAACTGAAACGGTTATTTCAGGCAGGGTAGTTACAAACCCTAGAAAAAGCGAACCGATAAAATTCTGCCCTAAATTCAGGCTTTGGGATAATTCATCGCCGATATAGGCAAGCCAGATACCCGCACCGGCAATCGTAGCAGCAGCAAGCACATAACGTATAGTTATTGTCTTTAAAGACAGGTTTCCGTATTTAAATACCTCGTCCTCCTGCTGGTCAAGCTTATTAATTATCCGTTCTTTCTTTTCATAAACAAAGATAATCCTTGAAGCAATAAGGTAAGAAATAAAAATCAGCAGGCTGAACAGGCTGATATTAAAGACTGCCGCCTGACCCAGCTGGGGGGCCAGCATAATACCAAATGCAGCTATTGATATTGGTATAAGGCTCAACGCTGCGGTAAGCAGCTGCCCGGATGAAACCACGCTTAACAAAGGAGCGCCTTTATTAATGATATCCAAAAGGGCAATATTTACCAGATTATAGGTATTTGCTCCAAAAAGATTTCCTACGGTCAAATCCGGGGCATTGATAAAAACAGTGCTCCCTACTCCGGTAAAAAGTTCCGGCAGGCTTGTAGCAATAGAAACCAAAACCACCCCTATCCAAAGCCCGCCCAAGCCGGTCTTTTCGGCAATCGCATCTCCGTATTTGGCTACGCGTTTACCGGCAAAAAGAATAACTGCAGCGCAAATTATAAATTTTATCCAAATCATCTTGTTTAACCCGCTTTTTTAAACATCATTAAATTTATTTGCGTTAAAGATAAACCACTTCTTCGGGATGATACAAAGAAAGAAACAACAGCATATATTCTTTTATATGCCTGGTGATAAGGTAATTATTCCTTATATGCTCCCGTCCGTTCTCGCCGAGCCTTTTGGCATAACCCGGGCTGTTCAATAACTGCTTTATCGCAAAACCCGCCCCGTCTATTGAATGGCAGAGCAAGCCCGAATACTTATGTTTTATCTGCAAAGGAATACCGCCCACATTAGAAGCTACGACCGGCTTGGCTTTCCATAGCGCCTCGGCAACAGTAAGGCCAAAACCCTCTTTCAGCGACTTCTGGATAATAACATCCGAGGCCCTCTGCAAGGCATTCACCTCTATATCATTTTGAGACAATAATAATATATGGATATCGCTGTCGCCCTTGGCTTTTTCTATAACTTCATCAATGACCTTTGCGCCTTCCGGGTCATCGGCAGCTGTGCCTCCGGCAAGTATCAACTGGCAATCAATATATTTCTTAACCAGAGAATACGCATCTATTACCCCTAACGGATCTTTTAAGCGGTCAAAACGCGATATCTGAGTTATAATCGGTTTATTTCTGATAATGCCGTATTTTTTCAATACAGCATCAATTATTTCAGGCGCAAGCTCCATATTTTTCTCGCTTAAGGGGTCAATTGAGGGAGAAATAAGAAATTGCCTTATCGGCAGCTTCTGGGCAAAAGACGGAGAGGAAAAAACAGCCGAATCATATTTAACGATAAAATCCATCAGGAATTCCCATACCCTTTTATTCGGGTTTGAAACATCTATGTGGCAGCGCCAGATCCATTTATTGCCGGATTTTTTATTTACCAGGGCTATCGGCTGAGGGTCATGGATAAACATTATGTCTGCCTGGGTTTCCATGCTTTCTATATTATGCCGGCTTGTTTCCATAAATACCTCAAAATCCTTATCCGTTACCTCTTCCGGCCTGCCGTGCAGGACATTATGGAATTTTTTTGTCACTTCAAAAAACTGCTCGCCGCCTTTTATCACATCCCATTTTGCGTCTACACCTAAATCTTTTATCAAAGGAGACATGCGGCTTAATATCTCGGCGACCCCGCCACCTACAGAAGTAGAATTTATATGCTGGATAGTTTTGCCTTTCAGCTTATCTGCCAGCAATCTCAAATCATCAATAATAGACTGTCCTACTATGGGGATATATTCTTCAAGCTTTGCCATTTATTCTAAGATCCTTTTTTCAATTATATGGATTATATTATTGCGCAGGTCTTCCAGGGTGCGGGTATACGGGTCAAAAGAACAAATCTCATCTGCCAGCAGTTTATCCCCCAGGGAATCCTCTATCCAGAAAGAAAAATCATTTGACGACCTTTCAAGCCTGAGCCGCGCCTCAAAAATATGAAAATAAATAGAATCAATAGTGATCTTTTTCAATATTTGTACAAAATCTTCCAGATTATAAGCAACATAATCTGTGGGCAGGATAAAACTTACGGATTTGACAAAATGGAACTCTTCTCCGGACCTGGCAAATTTAAGCTTGGCCATAGGGTTATTTTGCAGGTACTCCTCTATTGTCCGGGTTATTTTCGCCCTCAAGCCGCTGATAGTTGAAAACTCCATAGTGTCAATACTCGCCAAGTTCTCTCCTAATTCATCTTCTCCTAATATTTCGCTCACCCAATAGGCGAAATCATTGGGCGGTTCCGGAGAAAGATACTGATGCTGCTGTAGAAACCTGTGGGTATGGTGGTAGATGCATGAACCGGGCACTTCTTTAATAAGCGTTACAAACTGGCTTAGGGTCGTTGCCCTTAAGCCGGTTAATTCCGAAAGATGCAATCTTGTGCTGAATCTAAACGGGCCCTTTGCTTGCCGGTGTTTAATCATTTTTCTTTTATCAACTCCAGATCCTGTAATAATTGCGCAACCTGCGCAGGGTTTTTTACATAATATTGGGCTTCGGATTGCCCGGATTCGCCCACAAATACAGTCAGCCCTTTGCCCCTTAGCGCCTTAAAAGCATCCTCATCCGTAACATCATCTCCTATATAAATGGGAAAGACCTGCTTATCTTTGGATGCAAATACCTGCCGGGATAAAAGCCATAACACAACTTTGCCCTTGTCCCATTGCACTGCAGGGCAAACCTCAAATATCTTCTTGCCGTACTTGACTTTGAGCCCTGCATTCTCCTTATACGGCGCTAATGCCTCCTCAAATATTGCTTTTATCTGCGGTATTTGGCTCTCTTCTGCCATCCGGTAATGCAGGCTTAAACTCAAGCCCTTGTCCTCAATCAGCAGGCCTTTAATAGAAGAATAATTCCCGGCCAAAACACCTTTTATTTGTTCAAGATTTTTCCTGAAATCCGCGGCAACGGTATAGACAAACTTTATTTTCGGCCCTTCAATCTCCAGGCCATGGTTGCCGGAATATATTATATTATCTATCTTTATTTTTTCTTTCAGGTCGCTTATACTGCGGCCGCTAATAAAAGCCAGGCAGATTTGGGGGTTAGCGGCCAGCTTTTTGATCAGCCCGCTGGTTTCATCGCTAAGGGTAGCCTGGTCCGGAGTTGCGGTAATAGGCGCTACTGTGCCGTCAAAATCCAGAAATATGAACAGATATTTATCTTTGAGGCTTTCCTGGATCCGGCCCCAATTATCAAACAGATAATCCATATTTTTATGGCTGGTTTTTGTTTAAAGCGGTTAATTCCGTGATTATGTTGCCTGCCCAGCGGTAAATGTTATTTTCTGCCACTATCTTGCGCATATTCTGCATACGCCGCAGCCTTTCCTCTACGGGCATTTCCACGGTAAACTTAATAGCGTCAGCGAATTCTTCTATTGAATACGGGTTTATCTGCACTGCATCAGTCAATTCTCTGGCAGCTCCGGTAAAGCGGCTAAGCATCAAAGCGCCGCTTGAATCAGACCGCGAAGATACATATTCTTTTGCCACCAGGTTCATTCCGTCGTGCAATGAGCTGACAATACAGATATCCGCCAAAAGATAATATGGCTTGACTTCTTCAGGAGAGAAATACCTCTTAAGATAAATTATCGGCCTCCAGATACCGTCGGAATATTTCCAATTTTTCTTTTCCACCAGCTCATCTATCTCGCCTATGAGGTCATGATAACGTTTTATGTGCGTACGGCTGGGGGCGGCCAGCTGGATAAAGACAAATTTATCCTTGTATTGAGGGTATTTTTCTAAAAACCGGTCAATAGCAAGTATCCGCTCGACTATCCCCTTGGTATAATCTATCCTGTCAACTCCGACGGCGACTATCTTATCCTGCAGCTGCAATTCATGGCGGATTGATTCTATCTTTTCTGTCTCAGCTTTAGTCGTTTTAACATTGGCGTACCCGTCAACGCTGATCGGAAAAGACCTGACAAACGTCTCCCTGCTGCCCCTGATAACGCTGAACTTTTCCGTATCAACGCGGCATTCAATCAGCCGGTTTGCCGTATCCAAAAAGTTATTGCAATGCACCTGCACATGAAAACCGATCAGATCGCATGAGAGCATACCGTCAAGTATCTCATGCTGATAAGGACAGATGGCAAATACTTCGGGGTTCGGCCATGGTATATGCCAGAATAAGGCTATAGTGACATCAGGCCTTTTCTCCTTAATCATTTTGGCCAGCAGAGTAAAATGATAATCCTGTATGAAAACAAAGGGGTTCTTTGCAGGCAGTTCTTCTAAAACGCTATTGGCAAATTTCTGGTTGACCTCTTTATACATCTGCCAGTCAGTTTCCCTGAATATAGGGCGCGTATGGGTAACATGGCATAGCGGCCACAGGCCTTCGTTGGAAAAACCATAGTAGTAACCGTCCTCTTCTTCTTTGTTCAGCCAGACCCTTTTTAGAATATAACGGTTATCTTCCGGAGGAACGCCTAATTTGTTCTTGGAGTTTATGAATTTTCTATCTGCATCGCCGCTCCCGTGGGCAATCCAGGTGCCACCGCATGCGCGTAATATCGGGTCTATGGCAGTGACAACGCCGCTGGCAGGGCGCACGCACTTAGGCGTGCCGCTTATATCATTAGAAACATGCATATAAGGCTCCCTGTTAGATACTACAATAAAAGTATTCTCTCCGAGCTTGGCATGAATGAGGTCCCTTAATTTATCTTCTGTCCAGGCCTCTTCTTTTTGAATGCGGGCATGCGCTTTTTCGGATACGGCCTTGCGGGCAACCCTCAAGCCCAATGCCACCTGCTCCACTTCGCTTACCAGTTTGCCAAATTCTCCCTTTTCCTCAAATGGGCGGAGTTTTTCCAGCTCGCCTTTTTGAAAATGAGTAAACCATTGCGTAAGCCTTCGCACAGGCAGAATAAAAATCTGCCTCTGGATTAACAGGGCAATCCCAATAATAGATACTATTAGAATAATCAGGGTAATGCTTATCCTTTTCCACAAAACAGCCAGAGTGGTGAACAAATAGGATGTATCATAAACAACCTCTACTGCTCCCAGTAAACTTTCATCGTCTCCTAAAATCGGCAGGATATAGCTATACACCGAATAATCCCCGAATTTTTCTATTCCCCCGCGGGCAGCCCTGGCATTAAAAGAATCTTTGACATAAGGCTTATCTTTCTGCCCCCAGCCGGAGATCCTTTCGGTAATAGCCAGGATCGCGCCTTCCTTATCATAAACTACGCAACCCTGCATCCTCTCTCTCTTCTGGAAGCTTTCCGCCAGGCGCTTAATTGATTTTAAATCATTATTAATCAGCGCATACCTTGCTGATAATTCAACGCTTTCAGCAACGGTCTTGGCCTTCCTTTTCAGGTCATCCATCAGCTTATCCTCTTCGTATTTGACCTGAATTATGCCGAAAATGGTCAATGCAGCCGATACTATAATCAAAATCGGCAATATGAATAATAAAATCCTCTTCATTAAGCTCTCCTTAAAATAAAATTGCCACCTTGCCCTTAATGCAAGATGGCGGCCCGGCCATCTGAAAAAATCCTCCGGGAATATACCCCGGACCCTTATTTATTATAACATTATATTAACAATTATCAAGCCTACCCCTTATACCCGTTAGTGATGGGCATGCGGCGGTCCCTGCCGAATGCCTTGGGCGTAATCTTAATGCCCGGCGGAGACTGCCTGCGTTTATATTCGCTCCTGTCCACTAAACGCATTACATCCAAAACCGTTTCTTTTTTAAAGCCGGACTTTACAATCTGATTTAACTCCTTATCTTCTTCCACATATGCTTTTAAAATAGGATCTAATTCCGCATAAGGCGGTAGCGTATCTTCGTCTTTCTGGTTATGCCTGAGTTCTGCCGTAGGCGGCTTGGTAAAAATACGTTCCGGAATGATCTGATGCACGGAATTTTTCCACCTGCAGATCTTATAAACCAGCGTCTTAGGGACATCTTTGACTACGGCCAGGCCTCCTGCCATATCCCCGTAAAGAGTGGCATATCCTGTGCTCATCTCGGATTTATTTCCTGTGGTAAGCACCAGCCAGTGGAATTTATTAGATAAAGCCATAAGGATATTGCCGCGTATGCGGGCCTGAAGGTTTTCTTCGGTGATGTTTCTTTCCAGGCCAGCAAAATGAGGCTCTAATATCATCAAATACATCTTATATGCCTGCTCAATAGAAATATTTATAAATTGTATCCCTAAATTCCGGCAAAGCTGCTTAGCGTCAATCTCGGATTCCGGGGAAGAATAATGCGTAGGCATAAAAACGCCCGTAACATTATCTTTTCCCAATGCATCGGCAGCCACAGAAGCAACCAGCGCCGAATCAATCCCTCCGCTTACGCCGATAACTGCTTTGCCAAAACCGTTTTTACCCGCATAATCCTTTACTCCCAGCACCAGGGCCCGGTAGACCTCTTCCGGAGCAGTCAAAGCCTGAAAATGCCGTTTTGGCAATTTAGGTTTTTTCCGTAACGCCGGGTATTTTTCCAATAATATAACTTTTTTCGATCCAGCCCTGGCAGGAACCACCTTGAGGTCAACCATAAGCAAGTCCTCTTCAAAAGCAGCAGCCTTTTGAATAATATTCCCTTTTGCCGATACAACCATGCTTTGGCCGTCGAAAACCAGTTCATCCTGCCCTCCGGAAAGGTTCACATAAGCAATATCCACCCGGCTCTTTTTTGCCTGCCCTCTTAATATGGATTCCCTTAACTTTACTTTTCCGGCATAATACGGCGAGGCATTAATATTTAAGACAAGTTTTGCGCCCAATTTCGCATGCATCATTGCCGGGCCGTCTTTATGCCAGATATCCTCGCAAATATTCACTGCGAACACCAATCCGCCGTAATTAAAAACCATGGTTTTTTCACCAGGTTCAAAATACCGCTCTTCGTCAAACACGCCGTAATTAGGCAAGAACATTTTATGGTATATTCCGCGGATTTTGCCTTTATATACAATTGCTGCCGCATTATATAAAGACCCTCCATGCCGGTCTACAAAACCGATAACTGCGACTATGTCCCTGACTTCTCCGGCCAACTGCTTAAGTTCATGGATATTATCGGCGATAAATTTAGGTTTTAACAATAGATCTTCCGGCGGATAACCGGTAACTGCCAATTCCGGAAAACAGGCTATATCCACTCCGGCGTCTTCGCACCTTTTAAGATAATAGCGTATCTTGGAACAATTTGCCTCCAAGTCGCCGACTCGGCAATTAATCTGGGCTAAAGCTATTCTTATATTATTTTTCATGATATGAATATTCTACTCTTACTGCCAACTACTTCAAGCGGAAAAATCACCTTAAAGCCGCTTTGCAGGTCAGGCTTAAACCTGCCCTGCAATAATCTCCTGAAGCTAATTAGATTCTTTAATTAACTCTTGGATTATTTCTTTTAAATGCATTACAGCGTGCTTGACCTCTTCGCTTACTTGAGCAGAAAATTTGACTGATTTAGGCTGGATACCGATGACCATTATATCGCTCTTCAGGCTCATCCGCAAATATTGCGCAAGCATCTTCAGCGGCAGGCGGTGTGTAGAAAACGAGTCTCCCGCAGTTTGTTCCGGGTCAAAAATCCTGATTGTCCCCGGTTTTTCCTGCAAGTCAGCGCAATCTATAATAATTAAATGTGTGGGGCTATACTTTTTTATTTCACCGGTGAGGTTTTCCGGGGCAGTGGCTCCGATAAAAATGCGGAATTTTCCGGTATTCTCCAGCCCTTGAACAGCCAAAAGCCCTGCCGCATCATCGCCTTTTAAATCCGAACCTATTGCCAAAAGCGCGACTCTCTGTGCTGATCCCAGCCTATTCTCCAGAGCTTTCTTTATTTCCTGCAATACTTGGGCCATCGGTCAGGGTAATTTTTAACTTCTTGGGGTCTAATTGGGCGAGCTCAAATTCAGAGGTTAACCCTAAGGCTTTTTTCAGGCAAGAATCAACGCACTGGCCGCAATAAATACATTTACCCAAATCAAGGTCAGCTTCAAATTTTTTCTCTCCTACCTGCCTGATCACTATAGCGCCTGTGGGGCAGTCTTTCATGCACATCTTACATCCTATGCACTTAGATGCGTCAAATTTTAATTTGCCGCGAAACCCTTTAGGCATGCCTGACTTATCAGCCGGATAATTCACAGTTGCCGGTTTTTTAGTCAAAGAGCTCAAAAGTTGCCTGATCATTGCCCCGGGCCAGATCATTTGAATAAAGCTCCTTTAAGAATAAGGTTTATTATAACCTGCAAGAACGCCAGCGGAGCAAACACTCTCCAGCATAAATTGATCATCTGGTCAAGCCTCAAGCGGGCAAAAAGCGAACGCAGTAATGAAACCAGAGAAATAAGCGCCGCGACTTTTAACACATAGATAATAAAACCGGCGATTGGCCCGGCATCCAACCACCATGGCATAAATACCGCTGCCAAAAGGCTGATACCGACTACCATCTCAATATTTATGGATAATCTGAATAATGCCAGGAGCCGGCCGCTATATTCGGTAAAACTGCCGGCAACGATCTCTGTTTCAGCTTCGGGTATATCAAAAGGGACTTTTTCCAATTTTCCTAAAAGCGTAATTTGAGCGATTACAAACCCAAGGATATTAAATACCCAATACCCCGGATGCGCGCTGTAAAATGCGGCCATTTTGCTTAAAGACCAGGTATCTGCCAAAAGCGCTGCAGCAAGTATGGTCATAAATAGCGGGACTTCATAGGCAAAAAGCTGGGTCAAAGACCTGACTGCCCCGATCATTGAAAACACCGAACGCGAATACCACCCTCCGAGAAAATAAGTCAAGATCGGCACAGTCAACAGGTATAATACAACAACTACGTCGCCGTTAAACGAATAAAGCGCATTTTTTCCCCAAAGCGGGATATAGAAAAAAGCGCAAGACACAGAAGTAAGCGCAAAAACCGGCATCAGTTTAAAAACCCGGTTATCTGCCTCTTCAGGAATAATATCCTCCTTGCCCAAAAGTTTGATAAAATCAGCCAGCGGCTGAAACCACGGAGGGCCGACCCTGTTTTGCAGGCGAGCACCCAATTTACGGTCGAAGAACTCAGCAGCTAAGCTGAAAAAAAACAAAAACAGCAAACCGGGGAATATCAGGATATTAAAAATCGGCATTAACATTTTTTAGAAAGTTTTATTCAATTTTGCAAAATCTATCCCCCGCTTCTTGTACCACTCAATACTATCGCGGTGGATCTTTTCCCATTCAAATGTATTTTTGGAATTATGATCAACATAATTTATGCTAACCAGCCTGTCTGTGCATGAAAAACACGGGTCAATTGCCGCTACCACTATCGGCATATCAGCCAGGTACCTGTCCTCAAGCATAAGCGCGACTGCCTGCACATTAGCTAAAGTCGGAGCGCGCACTTTTACGCGGTCCGGTTTATCTGTCCCGTTGGCCCTGACATAATGCAGGTCTTCTCCTCTGGGCGCTTCATAACGGCTGACAGCTTCTCCAACAGGGATCTTCCTTGGCGCCCGCACTGAAATCGGCCCCTCAGGCAATTTAGCCAGCAGCTGGCGTATTATTTGAAAAGATTCCATCAGCTCTAGCACCCTCACAATGGTCCTGCCATAAACATCGCAGGTATTGTGCGTGATCACTTTAAAATCAATATCAGCATAAGCAGCATAGGGATCGTCTTTTCTTACATCGCGCTGCACTCCTGATGCGCGCGCAGTCGGGCCTACCGCGCCCATGCGTATTGCGTCTTCATAAGAAAGCATGCCTACTTTGGACAGCCTGTTGATCAGGGTAGGCTCCTCGCCGGCAATCTTAATATAATATTTTGTCCTTTCTTCCAGCGTATCCACTCCCTTAAGGACTTGAGGTATCTGCTCAGCTTTTATATCGCGCCTTACTCCGCCGATAGTATTCATACCATAATTCACCCGGTTCCCGGTCAGTTGTGCCAGAATATCCATAACCACTTCCCTGTCGCGCCAGGTATACATCAATAAAGTGTCAAATCCGATCTCATGCCCGGCAACGCCCAACCACAAAAGATGGCTGTGGACCCTTTCTAATTCAGCGACTATTGTGCGGATATACTTTGCCCGGGCCGGTATCTCAATACCGGCAATCTCTTCCACTGCCTGAGCAAAAGCAGTTGAATGCGAATGCGAGCAAATCCCGCATATCCGTTCAATCAAATAAAGATCTTGAATATAAGTCCTGCCCTCGCAGGCCTTTTCTATACCGCGGTGATTATAACCGATTTTAACCGAAGCGGCGGTGATCTTTTCGCCGCGCAAGGTCAGCAAAAAACTCTCCGGTTCTTTTAATGCCGGGTGCTGCGGGCCTATAGGGACTTTCACATCTCCTGTATTATGCATCTGCGCCCTCCAGTTTCATCTCAAGGCCTGCCCCTTTCCAATCTTTGCGTAAGGGGTGCTCGCCTTTTGGCCATCCATCAGGAAGCGGGTATCTTCTTCCTTCAGGCAGGCCATCAACATGAATACCTAAAAGATCTTCCAGCTCTCTCTCATACATCTCGGCTATCGGAAAATACTGCATGATGCTTTTGATATGAGGTTTTTCGCGGGAAATCTTTACTTTTAGATTAACCATAATTTTACCTTCCGGGCTCATATGATAGATCGCGGCAAAATTCTCTACCTCGTCTAAACCGGTAATGCCCGAAAGCATAGCACAGCGCATTTTCTTGATCATGTAATCCAGCACATCGTGAAAACGCTCAAAAGGCACATCAACAAAAATACGCCTTGCCCTTTTAATCGTTATATTGCCATTCAAAAAATCAAATTTTCTTTCCAGATCGTTCTTAATTGCCTCTTCCGGGCTCATATATTATCCTCCAATAAAATACCATAATTGCCAATAGGGCATTATGCTATTTTTTCTTGGGGCTCTCCTCCAAACTGTTAAGCAGCTTCGTTACCCCGTCAATAAGCGCCTTTGGGCTTGCCGGGCATCCGGGAATATACGCTGACACCGGAATAACCGTATTTATTCCGGCTTTTACATTATAACAGCCTTTAAAAACCCCTCCTGTGCAGGCACAAGTCCCTACGGCAACAACAAATTTCGGTTCAGGCATCTGTTCATAAATCATTTTCAAACGGGATTCAATCTGGCGCGTAACCGGTCCGGAACATAAAAGCACATCCGCATGCCGGGGGGTACCTTTAAGCAAGACCCCGAAACGCTCCAGGTCATATGTCGGCGTCAGGCCGGCAATGATTTCTATATCGCAGGCATTACAAGCCCCGGTATTAAAATGCAATACCCACGGAGATTTACGCCTGCCCCAATTGACTATTTTTGTAATAACCCCCATTTATTCTCCCTTCTTGCCCAATAAGACAAATAAGCCCGTAACCGCGCCCATAATATAAAAAAGCGCTATAGTAAAGGTATTGACGCTTTCAATAGGCACGGTAGCAATAACCAGCGCAACCACATGCAGGATAGTAAAGAAAAAAGCAAAAGGAAAAAACTGGCTGTAATCCGGCTGGATCATATGGCCTGTAAATTCTTCGCCGCAGGAATAGGCTTTTTTCTCATCAGCGCTCTGGGCGGTCTTTCTCCTGAAAGAAAGCCGCGAAAACAAAAGTGCCGTAAAAAATATCACCACAAAAAGTATTGTAAATGCGACTGCCGGGGACAATAGAAAATCTCTGGGCATATTATCCTTTAAGGTTCTTTAATTTTCTGGTATCAATGGAGTGGTTATGCTTATACAGGCACAGGATAACCCCTCCTGCAGCCACCATTATAACTACTTCAATGACAATTAGAGTAATGACTATTGCCTGGGCCAAAGCCTGGCGCCCGGTTAACTGGCCGCAGACGATTATCAACAGAGTAGCTGCCTTGATCAAGATCTCTACTCCAACCAAAACCCGGATAAGATTAAAAGTCGCCAAAACGCAATAAAGCCCGGTTATGAATAAAAGGGCGGCAAATATGCTGTATAACCAAAATACCTGCGATAATTCCGGGGTCATCATTTACGCGGCTCCTTAAATAAAATAACCACTGCAAAAGCCCCTGCTAAAAGTATAACAATCTGGCCCAGTAAATCCAAATGCCGCACATTCCAAAGCAACAGGCGCACATCAGTTTCACCTGCGGCAGCAGGAAGCATCAACGCCGGTATCTTTAACCAGCGTAAAAGCGCTAAACCCGCTACGACTACGATGACGGGCAAAAGAAAAAACCTGATAAAACGTTCTCTCCTGCGTTCCTGTATCTGCGACTTGGCAATACGCTGAGTAAAACTTATCGTGGTAATAAATATGACCGGGATAAGCCCTGCGCAAACCGATAATTCAAAAACAGCAGCTACGGGAGAATTCAGCCGGAAGATGATTATTGATAATACCGCGCTGGTCAGCGCCAGCCCGACCACAGAACGCAATAACCGCGTGGTCATAACCGTCCACAATGCCGCTGCAAGAAGGCCCAGTAATAATAAAATTTCCATCGCCATATTATCTTAAAATTTCCTGTATCGGTAAAATTAATTTATCCAGCACCCAAAAAAAGCCTACTCCTGCTGCCACGGTAATTCCCGCCAGTAATGCCGCCGGAATAGTTATTCCGGCGCCGGCCTCTTTAACAGATTCCAGGCTTAACGCAAGCTTGCCAAAGAAAACCCTTCGCTGCATAGAAAGAAAATATGCCAGGGTCACCACGCTGAATATGACCGCTATATAAGCATAAGCAAAATTCCCGGCGCTCCACAAAGCCATTATTATGATCAGCTTGCTCCAGAACCCGGCTAAAGGCGGTATCCCGGCTGTAGATAATAAGGCAATAACCGAAGTGGCCCCGGTCACAGGCATTTTTTCCGAAAGGCCTCCAAGATTATCCATATGGATTGACCCGGCCTGTTTCTCAACTGCTGCGGCATTGATAAAAAGAAGGGTCTTGAATATTGTATGGTTAAAAAAATGGAATGCCGCGCCCGCAATAGCCAAAGGAGTTGCGCAGCCCAGGCCTAAAATTATATACCCGACCTGGCTGATACTTGAATATGCCAGCATACGCTTAAAATCATGCTGGGTCAATGCTGCCAATGCCCCGAAGGCAATAGAAACTGCCCCGGCCAGCATAAGCAGGTTTTGTATCGCCGGATTTATTCCAAAGACCGAAATCACCAGCCGCATCAATACATAGACGCCGGTGACTTTAGTAATAATGCCTGCCAACAGCACTGATACTGCTGACGGCGCTGCTGAATACGCATCCGGCAGCCATCCGTGAAACGGCACAAGCCCGGATTTAATAAACAAGCCGCATAAGAAAAGCCCGATTGCCAGCTTGACTATCGGATTTCCTGACTGCGCGCACAAACCCGAAGCAACTACTCCGAAATCAGTGTCCCCGCAAACCAGAATTATCAAAGCTATTGAAACCAGCATTAAACAAGTGGCTATGGAAGACATTACCATATACTTAAATGCCCCTTCCAAAGCCAGGCGGTCTTTCTGTATTGATATAAGCACAAAAGACGATACGGCAACAATCTCCATAAAGATATACACCGAAAATAAATCCGCGGCCAGGACAGTCGCATTCATCCCTATCACTGCAACCATCAATAAATTAATAAAATTGCTCTTCTGGGATTTTTCCCTGAACAGGTTATTTCCTGCCAACAGGGCGGCAAAAGCCGCAACGCCGATAGAAAGAAGCAATAACAGGCTTAGAGGGTCCAGCGACAGTTTAAAAATAAAAATCCGGCTCAACTGCCTGGCAACCGGATTAATTATGCCGGTTGAGAATAGTAATGCCAGGGCCGACTGGGCTATGAATAAAAAAGCGGACCAGAACAAAGCCAGCCGGGTAGAATGCTTCCCCGGAATATTGAATACAATCAAACTTAAAAAAGGTATTGAAACAAACAACGACAACACTTTATCTGGCTCCTTTTTATTGCTTCAGCAGAAAAATAACCGCTGCTACACTGGCTAATATTGCCCAAAAAACATATACCGCGTAATACCCGGACTGGAACTGCCGTAGCCTTAAAGAAGAAAAATGCGCCACCTTAACAATAAGCCCGTCATAAACCCAGTCTATTGCCCGGTCAACCCTCCAAAGCGCTTGAGACCCGGCTACAGCCAGCTTTAATCCTATGTCATAAGGATCAAACATTCTCTTTTCTGCCCGATCATAGACGCCGATAAGAACCGGAGAATAATGGATATGGTCAACTGCCTTAAGGCCGCTTCCTCCGATTTTTACCCCTATCACATGGTTGATCAAAGCCGCGATCAAAACTACAATAGTCATAACAATCAGCATTACATTTGACGGCATTCCATAAAAAACATGGCCTCCCAACTTTTCAGCCCCTAAGACCGGCTGGATCAGAGTTTCCAAGGGCAGGCGGTTATATAACCCGAACAGGACACAAACGCCGGCTATTGTAACCATCGGGGCAAGCATAGGCCAGGAGGATTCCTTGACGTTATTGTTTTCCGAACTTATTTTTCCCAGAAACGCGGCATGGCCTAATTTTAAAAATGACGCCGCAGTCAAGAAAGAACCGACAAGTGCGGCTAAATAAAATATAACGCCCCTCTCCAAAGCCCCGTCATAAACCAGCTCTTTAGAGAAAAACCCGTTAAAAGGCGGCACGCCGGAGATCGAAGCCGCTGCAATAATAAAGCAGATAAAAGTTACCGGCATCTTCAATCCTAATCCGCCGAGTTTTTCTAAATTGGTAGTGCCGGCCTGCTTCTCCACTGAACCGCCTGTCAAAAATAAACAGGATTTATAAAGCGCGTGGTTTATCATATGGAATAATCCGCCGATAATACCGGCAGGTACGCACGTGCCGATACCCAAGATCATGTATCCGACCTGGCTGATGGCGTGGTAAGAAAGCAGGCGCTTGTAATCTTTCTGGATCAAGGCCATCATCACTGCCAGCAGGATTGTCACGCAGCCAATAACCATTAAAAGCATGCTTAAACTGCTTGCCGGGTTTAATTTAAACATATCAAGGCTGATACGGGCCAGAAAATATATTCCCAAAAGCTTCTCCAAAGAAGCCGGTAAAAACGCCATAAACGGCAGCGGGGCATCATTTGCCGCGTCCGGTATCCAGCTATGAAAAGGCATTGCCCCGGCCTTAGCAATCGCGCCGATCATCAGCAGTATAAACGCAATACCGCCCAGTTTTGTTATCGGCAGGCTGATCTGAGAAATATTCAAAGTGCCTGCCAGATATCCGGTCAATCCTATCCCTGCCATCAAGCACAGGTCGGAAATACCCACTATGATAAAGGCCTTGGTTGCGGTTTTAAACGCGGACTTATTTCCGATAGCGATCATTCCAAAAAGCGTCAACAATAACCCTTCCCAGAAAAATAACATCAGTATCAGGTTATCCGCAAGCACTGCACCGCTGGTAAGCCCTAACGTAATTAACAGGTACGAATAAAACTGCTTATGCGCGGGCTTTTCGCGCATAAAGCTTAAAGAATAAACACAGACGCAGGCAGCGAAGAACGCCGCAGCCAGCAGGATAAAACCGCTGAACTGATAAATCCTTAATTTAAATTCCATGCCAAACCCCAACCAGGGCATCTGGAAAACCGCATCTGCCTTAAACAAGGCAATTGCGCAAGCCAGATTAATAGCCACAGCCAGAATAGACAATGCCTCCCGGGCCCGGCGCCAGGCAGCCGGAGTAACCAAGGCTGCCAAAGCAAAAACAACAGGTAAAAGTACAGGTAAAAGTAATAGTTTCATTATTTAAATATCCCCGGCAGCCCTGCGCAGGACAACTGCGCGATTTCATTCGGATAGCGGATAAATATTCCGCCTGCCAATGAAAGAACCGCCAAAAGTGCAACGCTAAAGACCATGACCGGCTCCTTCTCTCCCGGCGCAGAAGTTTTCACTTGGCCTAAAAATACCATATTAAAAGCGCGGAACAGGTAAAGAATAGTCAGGAACGCTCCGATAATAAAAATTGCCGCGATTATAAAATGCCTGCCGCCTAAAGTAGCCGCGATTACCATGTATTTAGCAAAGAAACCGCCGAACGGAGGGATCCCCATAACTGAAAAAGCACAGAATAAAAATGAAATTGCAGTAACCGGCATTGCCGTAATCAGTCCTCCGAGCTTGGTGATATCTTTGGTCCGGGTATTTTGTTCAACAATACCGGCGCATAAAAATAATCCGGCTTTGGCCAGGCCGTGCATCAGTATATACAGCAAACCTCCGGCAAAACCCAATTCGCTGCCCATAGAAAGGCCTAAAAATATGAATCCGATCTGGCTGATAGTAGAATACGCTATAATCCTCTTTAAATCCGTCTCCACTAACGCAGCCCCTGCGGCAACTAAGGCGCTTATCCCGGCAGCCATAGGTACTGCCGCGTGCCAAAATTGCGTCAAAGGTATTGTAGCTACAAAAATCCGGGCAAAAACATAAACGCCGATCTTAACCAGAACTGCTGCGTGCAGCAAAGCCGTAACCGGCGAAGGCGCCACGCCCGCATCCGGCAGCCATGTTTGAAACGGCAGGGTCGCTGATTTAGAAAATATTCCTGCCAATATTAAAGCGATCGTAACATTGGACACAGGATGAATACTTATTGCGTCCTTAATCACAAAAAGATCATACGAGCCCATTTCCTGTCCCAGCCTGATAAAACCGACCAGCATTAAAAGCGCGCCAAACACAGTGACCATAAAAGCCTTGTCTGCGCGTAAAACATGCTGTTTTTCCCGGAAGAAACCGATCAGGCGCCAGCTGGTAATCGCGGTAATCTCCCAGAATATATATAGGAATATAAGATTGGCTGAAAATACCAGCCCCATCATCGCCCCCAAAAAGAGCACGACCATCAGATAATATTCATTTTGATTTTTGTAATGGCTGATATAGCCGAAGGAATAAAGAATGATTACTGCGCTGATAAAAGACGATACTATTGCCATAAAAACCGCCAGCGGATCAGCAATAAAACTGAAATTAAAACCCAGCTGCAGGGCCTTAAAGACATTGATAATATCGCCCTTTAAAACAGCGGGCAAGAGCGCTGTTGAGCAGGCAAACGCAGCCAGCGCCAGCAGCAAGGCAAATACATTCCGGGCATTCTGGCGCAGCTTGCCGATAAACGGCAAGGCAAAAGCCAGGCATAAAGGGATAAAAACCGCCGATAAGATCAGATTTTGATTAGTCATATTCAGGCGCTAAAAATAAAAAAGCCTTCCAGGAAACATATATGCCAGAAGACTTCTGTGTCTTTGACTTGCGTAAATTATTTACGCAGAATTGTAACACTTATTGCTGATATGTCAAAACAAAAATTCTATTTGCCTTTGATATCTTTCGCCAAAATAATAGCTTCGGCTACTTCGCGCATAGTTTTGCGCTTATCCATGCTTTGTTTCTGGATCAGCCTGTAGGCCTCAAAAGGCGGGATGTTGGCTTCCTGCGCAAGTATGTCCTTAGCCCGTTCCACCACCTTGCGGGTAACAAGGGCTTCTTCGGCGCTGCGCGCCTTCAGATCCAGCTCTGCGTTTTCAATGGCTACTGCTGCCTGATTAGCCAAAGCAGTTAAAACCTGTATTTCGTGCCTGGTAAATTCATGTTTTTTGGAAGTATAGCAGTTAAGCACGCCTATAATCTTACCCTTTACCGCCATGGGCACGCTGGCCAAAGACACCAGGGATTCTTTTTTGGCAATATCGCGGCTGACATACCGCTGGTCCTTACGCACATCCAAAACAACTATCGGCTTATTCATTGAAGCAACTTTGCCGGCAATACCTTCGCCTAATTTTATATTTGCTTTTTTATTATAAGCTTCGGAAATGGACTGCGTTGCCCTTACCACCAGCTCTTTACTTTCCGGGTCCAAAAGCATAAGCGAGCTGACCTTAGAATTCATTACCTCGGCAGTTACCTGCACGATAAGGCGCAATAACTCGTCAAGATATAACCCGGAGGTGATCAAATTGGCTATCTTTGAGATAGCCTCAATCTGCTTAAGGTAAGCATCGTATTTGTGGACTGTCTTTGCCATTACTTTTTATTCTTTAAAAAAGTTTCAATCCTGCTTATTGCCTCTTTTAAATTGTCCAGGCTGGAGGCATAAGAAATCCTGATATAATCTTTGGTGTTTTCGCCAAAAGCTGTCCCCGGGACAATAGCTACTTTCTGCTCCTTAAGCAGTTTCTGGCAAAACTCCATTGAACTCATCCCTGTTTTCTTTAGCGTCGCAAAAGCATAAAAAGCGCCCTGCGGCTTGGAACAAACAAGGCCGATGCGGTTTAATTCGCCAATAATATATTCCCTGCGCCTTTTATATTCCCGTTTCATCTCTTCCACAGAGCGCCTTCCTGCCTGTAAAGCCTCGCAAGCAGCCATTTGGCTGGTTATCGGCACGCACATTATGGAATACTGGTGGATCTTGGTCATAGCCGCAATTATTTCTTTGGGGCCGCAGGCAAAACCTACGCGCCATCCGGTCATAGCATAGCTTTTAGAAAATCCGTTCAAGTATACTGTATTATTTTTTGCCCCTTTTAGAGACGCAAAACAGGTATGCTCAAAATCATAGGTAAGGTCTGCGTAGACTTCATCCACTATGCAGATCAGGCCGTGCTTTAACAGGATTTTTTTAATCTCTTCCAGTTCTTTGCGGGTATACGACACACCCGTAGGATTAGCCGGATAGTTCAAAATTATCCCTTTAACTTTCTTATCAATATGTTTTTCAAGGACGCCGGGCTTTAATTTAAACCCGTCTTTGGATGTATCAATATAAACCGGCTCTCCACCTGCCAATTCGGTCATCGGGCCGTAAGATACATAGCAAGGCGTGGGTATCAAAATCTTGTCTCCGGGGTTAAGCAGGGCGCGCAAAGCCAGATCCAGCCCTTCACTGACCCCTACGGTAATAAGCATCTCCTCGTCCGGGCAATATTCCACGCCGTATTCGGATTTTAAAAAACGGTTCAGGCCCAACCTTAATTTATACAGCCCCTTATTAGATGTATACGAAGTATAACCCTGTTCAAGAGAATAGATCCCTGCCTCGCGGATCTGCCAGGGAGTAACAAAATCCGGCTCTCCTACTCCGAGGGAAATCACCTCTTTCATCCCCAGGACAAGGTCAAAAAACGCCCTTATCCCAGAAGGCTGCATGTTTTTTACTTTGGTTGAAATAATATTTTTCATCTTCCTAATATGATATTGCAATCCTCTTATTCTCTTCTCTATGTTTAAGCACTACTCCGTCTTCCTTATATTTTTTGAGCAGAAAATGCGTTGCCGTACCCCTGATATTCTCCAGAGGCGCTAACTTTTCCGAAACAAATCCGGCTACCGAATGCAGGTCCTTGCCTTCAACTATCAAAAGCAGGTCATACGTGCCTGAAATCAGGTAACAGCTGGTAACTTCAGGAAAAGAATATATCCTTTCAGCTATTTTCTCAAAACCAAGGTCTTTTTGCGGAGTAATATTGACTTCAATCAAGGCCCGGACGCGGGAACCGGCATCTTTTATTAATTCCTTGTTAATCATAGCCTTATAGCCTAAGATAACCCCTTCTTTTTCATATTTCTTGATTGCCTGTTTAATGTTTTCAGGCTTTTTCTTAAGCATTTTAGCTATATCCTGGGCAGTTGCGCAACCGTCTTTCTCCAGAATCTCAAGTATCTCGTCCATTTTGCCTCCTGTTTATAGTGGATTATAAGACATTCAATGATAACACACTCATTGGCAAGGGTCAAGGCTATCTTAGGCGGGATTAAGCCAGGCTTTCGGGGTGGTGTTTGACTACTTTAGCCTCAACCATATAAATGACATCTTCGGCTATATTAGTTGTATGATCGCAGATGCGCTCAAGATAGCGGGCAATCAGCAATAAGGCCACTGCCCTTTCGGCGCTTTTACTGTCTTTCTTCAGCAATTCAACCAATTCATCCACAATCATATTGCGCAATTTGTCAGCTTCAGGGTCAGTGAGCATGACCTTTCTGGCTAAATCCGCGTCTTTCTTGATAAACGCTTCAATTGAATCCCGGACCATATTCTGGGCTATTCCGGAGAGTTTCGGGATATCAATCAGGGGTTTAAGCAGCGGTTTATCCGCAATTTCCAATACCCGCTGGCAGATATCCACGGAAATATCGGCAATGCGCTCCAGTTCCGCATTTATCTTCATTCCGGTGGTGATAAAACGCAAATCTCCTGCCATAGGCTGATACCGGGCAATAAGGTCAATACAACGCTCATCAATCAAAAGTTCCAGCTCGTCTATTTTATCGTCATTATCTATTACTGCCTGCGCCTGGGCCTTATCCCTGTTTTTCAGGGATTCAATTGATTTATAAATCGCTTCTTCAGTCATCACCCCGATCTTGAGGATGTCTTTGTGAAGTTCCTGCAATGCTTCGTCAAAATGCCTTTCCATGGGGCCTCCCTTAACCAAACCTTCCCGTAATATAATCTTCAGTTTGCTTGTTTTTTGGTGCTGTAAATATGTCTTGTGTCTTGCCGAATTCAATCAGTTCGCCTAAAAGCATAAATCCGGTATCGTCGGAAACCCTTGCTGCCTGCTGCATGCTGTGCGTGACTATTATTATAGTATAATTATTTTTTAGTTCACGCATTAATTCTTCTATTCTGGCAGTTGCCTGCGGATCCAGCGTTGAACACGGCTCATCCATAAGCACTATATCCGGCTGCACGGCGATTAACCGGGCAATGCATAACCTCTGCTTTTGCTCCAAAGAAAGGCTTAGCGCTGATTTTCTTAATTTATCCTTTAATTCATCCCATAAAAGCACGGATTTAAGGCTGTATTCCACGATGCCGTCAAGTTTGTCCCGGCTGATTTTGCCGGCATGCACCTTTTCTCCAAAAACAATATTTTCATAAATACTCAAGGGAAAAGGATTGGGCCGCTGAAAAACCATACCTACCTTTTTACGCAGCGCCACTAAGTCAACTCCCGGTTCAACCGCATTCCGGCCATCAATTAAAATCTGCCCGCCTATGCGCACGCCGTCAATCAGGTCATTCATCCGGTTGAATGTGCGCAACAGCGTAGACTTACCGCATCCGGATGGACCGATAATAGCGGTTATCCTGCGCTCCTCTATGCTTATATTGACATCTTTAAGGGCGTGGAAGTCTGCGTACCAGAGATTCAAACTATTAGTTGATATCTTAGCCATTAGCCAAACCTTCCCCTGATATACCCGTCGGTGCGCTGGTCTTTAGGGACCGTGAATATCCTGTCAGTGGTATCAATTTCAATTAATTCGCCTGATAGAAAAAACGCAGTCCTGTCTCCTACGCGCGCAGCCTGTTTAACATTGTTAGTGACAAGCACGATAGTGTATTCTTTTTTCAGCTCCAGCATCGCCTCTTCCACCTTGGCAGTAGAAATCGGGTCCAGCCCTGAACAAGGCTCATCAAATAATATGACCTCCGGAGCTACTGCCAACGTCCGGGAAATGCACAAACGCTGCTGCTGGCCGCCGGACAGCTTAAATGCCGATTCATCAAGGCGGTCTTTTACTTCATCCCATAAGTATGATTGTTTTAAAGAACGTTCTACTATCTGGCCAATCTTTGCCTTATTTTTTAATCCGTGCATCCTTATCCCGTAAGCGATATTTTCATAAATAGATAACGGCAGCGGCAGCGGCAAAGCAAATACCATTCCCACTCTTTTGCGTAAAGCTTCAACATCGGTATTCCTGATATTTAACCTGTCTAACTCAACGATCCCGCTCATCCTGAAATGCGGATTAAGCTCATTCAGCCGGTTTAGCATTCTGATAAAAGTGGTTTTTCCGCTATTAGAAGGCCCGATAATGCTAAGGATCTCATTCTGGCGCACCTCTATATTGACATTCTTAAGCGCCTGGGCTTTTTCAAACCACACATTCAAATCATGCACTTCGAATTTTACCATTTTTTCTTTTTCCTAAACCGGTAACGGATGATAATTGCCACTAAATTCATAAATAAAACTAAAACTAATAACACCAGCGCAGTTCCATAGCGCACTTTCTCATCCACATTCGGGACCTGCGTCGAGATAACATACAAATGATACGGCAGGGCCATTGCCTGATCAAAGATTGACTTGGGCAGCTGAGGCAGATAAAATGCCGCAACAGTAAAAAGTATCGGCGCAGTTTCTCCTGCGGCGCGGCCCAAACCAAGAATAGTTCCGGTCAATATTCCGGGAATGGCATTGGGCAAGACAATGTGGCGGATAGTCTGCCATTTGCTTGCGCCCAAAGAAAGGCTTACTTCTCGAAATGACTGCGGAACACTTTCCAACGCTTCCCGCGACGTAGTAATTATTATCGGCAAGATCATTATGCCCAGAGTCAAAGAGCCGGAAAGAATAGACGCCCCGAATTTAAAGAATACAACGAATAATGCCAGGCCAAAAAGTCCGTAGACCACAGACGGAACTCCGGATAAATTTACAATCGCCAGCCGGATAATCCGGGTCAAGAAATTATCCCGGGAATATTCGCTTAAATATATGACCGCCAGCAGCCCTATAGGCAAAGCAAATACTATTGCCCCCAATACAAGATAAATCGTCCCTATTATTGCCGGAAAAATCCCCCCGGTACGCATGCCCTGGCGCGGGATATCCGATAAAAACTGCCAGTTTATCGCCGGCAAACCTTTTTGCACAATGATAACCACGATCATCCCTACCGGCACGACTATCAGAAGCGTTGCCAGAAGCATAAGGAAAAAAGCGATTTTTTGTGTCCTTTTAGTATTGCGCATTATTGCCTCTTATGCAAAAATAAATCTGCCGTCACATTAATAATAAAACTTATCACAAACAAAACAATCCCTATTGCAAATAATGCAAAATAGTGTTCGCTCCCTACTACTGCCTCGCCCATTTCAGCGGCAATCGTAGCGGTTAAAGTACGCACCGGCTGCAAAATACTGTGCGGGATTATTGCGGAATTCCCGGTTATCATCATCACAGCCATAGTCTCGCCGATAACCCTTCCTATCCCCAGCATCACAGCTGCCACAATGCCGCTGGATGCCGCAGGCAGCATTACGCGGTATATTGTCTGCCAATGAGTCGCACCAAGGGCAAAAGCCCCTTCTTTGTAATTTTTTGGCACTGAATATAAAGCATCTTCGGCAACTGAGACGATCGTCGGCATAGCCATAAAGGCAAGCATAATTGAGCCGGACAAAGCAGTTAAACCTGTGGGCAGATGAAAAACGCTCTTTACCCACGGAACAAGAGTAACCATTCCGATAAAACCCAAAACAACACTGGGTATAGCGGCCAAAAGCTCAATTCCGGATTTTAATATTTCTTTGGTCTTTGAGGGCGCAACTTCGGAAATATATACGGCGCAGGCAACGCCTATAGGTATAGAAATTATAGCCGCGCCCAAAGTGACTAACAGAGAGCCTAAGATCAAGGGCATGATCCCCAGCTGGGCCGGTTCAGAAATAGGATACCAGCTCTTTCCGAAAATAAAAGCAAAGGGATTGACGCTCTTAAAAAGCGCCAATCCCTCTTTTAGCAGAAATAAAAAAATCAATACTACAAAAAATATTGCGGCTAAACCGCAGACAAGTATTAATTTTTCTATGATAAATTCTTTCAGTTTACGCATCTATTCCCGGTTTCCGGTTATTTTACCGGAACAAAATCCGTCTGCAGGACTATCTCCTGCCCTTCTTTTGACAGCGCATAATCTATGAATTTCTTTACCGCGCCTTGCGGCGCACCGTCAGTATATATAAACAGCGGCCTGGATATAGGATACTTTCCGCTGACAACATTGCTTATTATAGGTTCTTCATATTCAGATTTTTCATCCTTGGCCACAAAAACAGCTTTCTGTTTAGGTGAAATATAACCCATACCATAATAACCGATTGCCGACGGATTAGAAGCCACTTCATCTGCAATTGCCTGCGACGAAGGCAGCATAAGGGCTGAAGGAGCAAACTCCTCCCTGCTGTTAGGGTTATTGCCTCTTAACACATGTTCCTTAAAATAAACATGCGTCCCGGAATTGACTTCCCGCGATAATATTACTATTTTCTGGTCAACTCCGCCCACATCCTTCCAGTTGGTAATTCTTCCGCTAAAAATACCGGCCAGCTGTGCCAAAGTAAGCCTGCTTACGGGATTTTTCGGGCTGACTACTACTGCCAAGCCATCAAGGCCGACCTTTATCTCATTTGGATTTTTTCCCTTTTTTTGAGCAAGAGCTATCTCTTTTTCTTTGATATTTCTTGAACTCATCGCTATATCGCATGTTCCGCTGATAAGGCTGGAGAACCCGGTACCTGAACCACCCCCGGTTACTGCAATAAATTCAGCCGGGTTTTTTTCCATATACCTCTCTGCCCACGCCTGGGCAAGGTTAACCATGGTGTCCGAACCTTTGATTTGTATCGCATCGCCGGCAGCAACAGACCTTATTAAACCTAACACTAATGATAGTATTAAAACTAAAATTGATTTTCTAAACATAGCTCCTCCCCTGTTTTAAATAGTATATGCTGTTTTGTTTAAATATAGATGTAATCAATGTTAAATCAATGTAAAATCAGAAAGCTAACTTTAGGCGGGTGCCGAGTATATTGGCATCTATCCATTTACCATTACTGCCTTTATCGCTTTTGAGCATATAATAAAGCTCGGCTTTGAGATTTTTAAGCAGGCTCATGCCTAACCCTGCTGAAAACCGGTTTTGATTTATTTGAGTAGTGCCTGCGCTGGCAAAGGGAGCCAGTATTTCATCGCTGATATACGGCCGAAGCTCTAATTTCGTAAACTTCCATGGAAATTTAAGGGTAAATTTATTGCGGTATCTCCAGGAATCTGTTTTGAAATCAAAATTCCTGTATTCCAGGCGGCTGCGGCTATCAAAAGAAAAACCAAACTTTTCTAAAAATAACGTGGCGGTTAAAAACGGCTCATTGGACTGCCTCCATTTATTCCCGGACAGTTCATAAACATCGCGGTACCCGGCTCCAAGACCCCAATTCTGATTTAACCTATAGGATAACCCGATATCATAATGCTGATAAGAAAATTCGCCGGCATTGTCCATCCAACGGAATTCCTGCTCATAGGCGATTTTTAATTTTTTACTTACGCTCCACTCTAGAATATCGGTATTCCAGACTTGAAAATCATGGTTATCATAAGCATAAATACCGGACGCAAACGAAAAAAATAATAACCCCAAAACCGCAAACTTAACCTTACGCATATTGCCCTCCTTATTTGTAATTATACCACAGCCATTGATACCGATTATAAAATATGGCTATTAAATAGTATTGAGGAATGGGTTAAATGTAGGTTAAATAATTAAAGGAAGGGTAAACCAAAATTTTGAACCGGCGCCTTCAACGCTGTCAACGCCTACTGTGCCCGCATGAAGCTCTACAATATGTTTGACTATGGATAATCCCAGGCCTGTACCGCCTAATTCCCGGGAGCGGGCCTTATCCACACGGTAAAAACGCTCAAATATCCGCGCAATATCCTTTGCCGGGATCCCTGCGCCTGAATCTTCAATTATAATCTTTATTTTATCACCAAGATCCTCTGCGGATATCTTGATAAAACCTTTATCTTGGTTAAACTTAATAGCATTGTCAATCAAGTTAACTAAAACCTGCTCCAGCCTGTTTTTATCGGCCTTTACCGATAAGCCCTGCGGGATAATGTTTTCAGTAAGTATAGTTTTTTTCTTAAGCTGGGATTTAAAAGCCGACAAAATTTTATCTACAAACCCGCTTAACTTGATTTCTTCAAGCTCAAGCCCCGAATTTGAGGATTCTATGCAAGATAATTCCAACAAATCATTGATCAGGCTGTTTAATCTTCGGGTATGCTCTTTTATTATTTCCAAAAAATGCCGGCTGTTTTCTTTGTCTTCCAACGCACCTTCAAGCAGCGTTTCTACAAAACCGCTTATTGAGGTAAGCGGGGTCTTTAATTCATGCGAAACATTAGCTACAAAATCCCTGCGCATTGCTTCAAGCCTGCGTATTTCAGTTATGTCGTGAATAGCCAAGAGGCAGCCGCTGACTGCGCCTGCCTCAAAAAGAGGTGTAGCATTTAGCTGAAATATCCGCTTCACCGGCCAGACTAAATCCAGCTCCTTAGAGGCAGTTTGAGCGCTGCTTAAGACTGCGCTGGCTATCTCAAAAATGTCATTATTTTTTATAACCTCAAGCAGGAGCCTGCCTTCAGCGTCTTTTTTTGAAATACCGAATATCTGCTCAATAGCCGGATTTATTGAAATGATATTAGCATGCCTGTCCACGGCAATAACGCCCTCAATCATACTATTTAAAATGGCCTGGATCTGATTGGCCTGTTTCTCAAGCTCTTGAATGCGGGAATTCAAGCCGGCAACCGCTGAATCAATTTTACGCTGAATTTCTTTATTGGTAGTAATTAACATTTTTATTCTTCGCCCATTTCAAAACGGTATCCGTAATTCTTAACTGTTGTTATCCGCTTGGCCTCGGATTTCAATTTTTTACGTAAAGTCCTGATATGGACATCCACTGTGCGGGTCTGAATCTCAATGGCATGGTCATAACCCCATATTGTATCAAGCAAAAAATCCCGGGATAAAACCCTGCCTTTAGCGCCAATCAATGTCTTTAACAGTTCAAATTCCTTGGAAGTCAATTCAACAGGCTTATTATTGATGCTTACAGCTATCCTGGAAAAATCAATGCTTATATTGCCGATATTTAATATCTCCGGCAGCTTCTCTTTATCTTTTACCCGCCGTAAAACCGCCTTAATCCGGGCAATTATCTCCCGCGGGCTAAACGGCTTAGTAACATAATCATCCGCGCCCAATTCCAAACCCACGATTTTATCCGCTTCTTTAGATTTAGCAGTAAGCATGATTATCGGGATACGGGAAGTTTTGTCCTCTTTTTTCAGCTGGCGGCACACCTCTAAACCGTCTATTTCCGGCAACATCAGGTCTAGCAAAATTATATCCGGCCGCTCACGCACAGCCATATCCAGGGCGTCCTCTCCGTCATAAGCAAGAAGCGTTCGATACCCTTCTTTTTTTAAATTATAATCCAGTAACTTAACAATGTCTTTCTCGTCATCCACAATCAGGATTTTCTCTTTCATAGCATTCTCGCTTTACGGTCCTGCCGGCAGGCATTAACGCACACACCGCAGATATACTGATCCACTAATTTATTTTTCTGAAATTCCTTCAATTTTTCAAAACACTTAATATGGTCAAAATCCTGCGGGCTATTTTTTATAGCTCCTGCCGGGCATAGATTAACACATAAACAACAGGCGCCGCAATCTCTTTTTAACGGTTTATCGGTTTTTAAAGGCATATCGGTCAGAATAGTGGCAAGCCTTAACTGGCTGCCCAGTTTTTCGCTGACTAGCAGATTATTCCTTCCTATCCATCCCAACCCGGCTAATTGCGCTAATTTTTTATGCGATAAATGCGCGGTCTGGTTCTGCCAATCAAGTATTACCGAAGCCGGTATAGGAAAAGCCAGAAAGCCTTTTCTTTGGATGTAATTGGCGATTCTTAAAGCCGTTTGGTCCAGAAAAGCATTGGCTGTACGGTAATGATGAAAATAAATTTTGGTAGGAGCGTCAATTATTTCCTCTAATACCGCCTTTGAAAGCCGCGCACCTAAACAGACGGCCTTATCCAGTTTTTTTGAAACATCCTCCTTAATTGCAAATTCTTTACGTATGGCCGAAATATCCGCCACACCAAATAGATCAAGCCCTGCCGCAAGGCTGAATTTCTTCAGGTCAGAGTAGTTTTTATTTTTATCCATGTATTTTTCTTAAATAAACCATCAGCAAGCTGATTGCCGCCGGAGTCACCCCTGAAATTCGGGATGCCTGCCCCAGATTTACCGGTTTAAAATTCTTAAGTTTTTCTTTTATTTCCCGGGATAAACCGTTTATCCCGGAATAATCAATATTGCCGGGGATACGGATCTTTTCCAGATTTTTAAACTTAGCCACCTGCGCAGACTGCCTTTTAATGAACCCTTCATATTTTACCTCAATTTCTATCTCTTGTTTAGCAAAATCCGGGATGTTAACCCGGCTTATCCGGGAGATTTTATCCAGGCCCATCTGCGGGCGCCTTAATAATTCGGCCAGGCTGACAGGATGGCTTATTTCAGCTGTGTTAAAATCAGCTAAAGCAGAATTTATCTGCGTATTGGGTTTGACCCGGGTAGTTTTTAACAATCTTATTCCGCTAAGAATCGCTTTTTGTTTTCTTTGGTTAGCCAGATATACTTTTTTGTTAACCAGCCCGTATTCATAGCCGGTTTTGCACAACCGCAGGTCAGCATTATCTTCTCTTAGAAGCAGCCGGTATTCTACGCGCGAAGTAAACATCCTGTAAGGCTCTTCAGTGCCTTTGGTTGTCAGGTCATCAATCAATACGCCGATGTAACTTGACGCGCGGTCTAAAATTAATGCCCTTTTGCCTTTGATTTTGGCTGCGGCATTAATCCCGGCAATCAGGCCTTGAGCAGCTGCTTCTTCATAACCGGTTGTGCCGTTGATCTGGCCGGCCAGAAATAAATTTTTGATTAATTTTGTTTCCAAAGTCGGGTATAACTGGGTCGGCTCAACCACAGCATGCTCTATGCCGTAACCGAACCGTAATACCTTTGCCTTTTCCAGCCCCTGTATTGAATGTATAATCTGAAGTTGGACTTCCTCCGGCAAACTGGTAGATATTCCATTGGGGTATATTCTGCTGCAATGTAGGCCTTCCGGCTCCAGGAACACCTGGTGGCGCGGCCTGTCAGGGAATTTTACTATCTTATCTTCTATTGACGGGCAATACCTTACTCCGGTTGCCTTGATAATCCCGGCATAAAGAGGCGACTTGTCCAGATTATCCATTATAATCTTGTGGGTCTGGGGATTAGTATAAACAATATGGCAGGGGACCTGCCGGCGTGTTATTTTTTTAGTTAAGAATGAAAACGGCTTGGCCGGATTATCCGGCTCCTGGATAACAGCCTTTGAAAAATCAATGGTATTCTTATCCAGCCTGGGGCAGGTGCCTGTTTTAAACCTTAATAAATTAAAACCCAGACTTTTTAGCGATTCCCCCAGCCCTATGCTTGCCGGCTCATCAATGCGCCCGGCACTGCAATGTTTCATCCCCACATGGATAACTCCGTCAAGGAATGTCCCGGTACAGATAATTACTGTTTTAGAATAAAACTCTTGGCCTTCAGTGGCAACTCCGCTTGTTATGCCATCGCGGACTAAAATCCTTTTGACTTCTGCTTCTTTAATATCAAGATTTTTTTGTTTTTTAAGCCTCTGCTGCATGTATTGAGAATACAGCTGCATATCAATTTGAGCGCGCGAAGAATGTACTGCTTTACCTTTAGAGGCATTCAAGATGCGGAACTGTATGCCGCAGGCATCTGCTGCCTTGGCCATTTCCCCGCCTAATGCGTCAATCTCCTTGACCAGCTGACCCTTGCCCACGCCGCCGATTGCCGGATTACAACTCATCAAGCCAATATTATTCTTTTTAAAAGTCAATACCAGCGTTTTACAACCAAGGCGCGAGCTTGCCAGGGCAGCTTCAATACCAGCATGCCCAGCACCAATTATAATCACATCATACTCAGGGACGGTTCTCATTTTACCTTGGGGACGGTTCTGAAATACCTCACAGAAGTGTCCCCTATTTTAAAAATTATGTTAGAAATTAACATTTGTTGCGTCTATTATCATAGGAGGTGATAGATATGCCCAGAACAGCGCGGTTTACAATCGAAAATGGATATTACCATATTATCACAAGGGGAAATCAAAAACAAATTGTTTTCAAGGAAGAGACCGATTACACTATTTACTTAAATATTCTAAACAAATACAGGAAGCGCTATAAGGCCAAACTCTACTGCTACTGCTTAATGCCAAATCATGTTCACTTGCTTTTAGAAGTTTCTGAACCTCAAGCTTTACGCAAATTCATGAGTGGATTAAACTTAAGCTATACGATATATTTCAATGCAAAATACAATAAAGTTGGTCATCTTTGGCAAGATAGATATATAAGCAGACTGATTCATAAAGATAAATATCTGCTGGATTGTATAAACTATATTGAAACCAATCCAATCCGGGCAAATCTGGTCCAAGATATCACAATATATCCCTGGAGTAGCTATACGGCTAAAATGGATCAAAATAACAAAATGTTAGATGTACCCGAGATTTAATAATTAGGCTAGAGGGGACACTTCTCAGCACAAAATCAGAACCGTCCCTAGAGTAATTTGAGAACCGTCCCTATTCTTTGGCGAACTTCACTAGTAAAGGCATAATATCCATGCCTTTAATTTCACCAATTGAGCCAAGTTTGGCGGCATTTTCAGAATAAGACTTAGTCCCGTCGGGCTTGATTTTGCCTCCGGCGACTAATAACGGAACGGGGTCTGCTGAATGCGCTTTTATCGCGCATACAGTAGAATGATCTGCGGTAACTGCAACTATTGTATTATCAATATCTAATTTCGGTAAAATATTGGCAAAAAAATACTTATCAATCGCTTCAATAATCTCTTTTTTTAATTTAAAATCTCCGTCGTGTGCTGGCTCATCAGGCCCTTTGATATGCACATAGATACCATCAAAAGTTTTTAAGGAATCCAGCGCGATCTTTGCCCAGACCGGATAATCCACGTCAAGATGCCCTGTGGATGAAGGGATATCAATGATATCCATTCCGGTAAGCAGCGCAATCCCTTTTTCCACCGGCATCTGCACAAAAGAGCCGAATTTCATATTAAACAAACTGGTAATATCCGGGAATTTCGGCAAGTGGTCTCCGGCGTCACGGGATAAAATCACGTTACCGGGCATTTTCTTTTCGGAAACTCTTTTTTTATTTATTGCCGCCTCATTTAACACCTGATTGGATTTCTGGGTAAACTCATTTAAAAGCGCTGCCGCCTCTTTTGCTTCAGCTGAATTCTCATATCCGGGCATGGCTTGAGAAACCGCAACCAGATTCTCAAATTTCTCTTTAGCCACTCCAAAAACGCCTTCGCGGTCATATGCCGGGTCTGTATTGGTGATCCAACCTGATAATTTTGAACGCATCCCCCTGATAACCAATATTCCGCGGTGGCCTATAGTATTTTTAAATTCAAAAGTTCCGTTGGAAAGCGTAACCTTGGAATTGATTTCTTTAGATAATGCGGTTGCCTCTTCAGTAGTCAGATTCCTGCCTACTCTGCGGTCAATAATCTTCTTGCCGTCTTGGGCAACAGTGGCAAAATTAACCCGAAACGCCACATCGCCGTCGTTTACCTTTAAGCCTTCGGCAAAAGATTCCAGCGGACCCCTGCCGGTATAATATTTATGCGCATCGTATCCTAATAAGCTAATAACCGCAATATCTGATTCCGGGGCAATACCTTTGGCAACCGGATAAACTATTCCTGTTTTACCGCTTTGCGCCAGTTGATCAAGGTTTGTAGTTACGGCTGCCTCAAGCGGGGTTTTATTCCCCAGCTCTTTTACCGGAAGATCGCCTAAACCATCAAGGACTACATAGAGTATTTTTTTCATAGTTTTAACATTTTGAATAACCGCAGGCATGGCATTTAACGCATCCTTCTTCATGCCTGAGCGCTCCCCCGCAATCAGGGCATACGCCTATAATATCACCATGGGCAGCATTACTCACCGGTATTTCAGCCACATCGGTATGCGAATGTTTCATCGGCACCTCCACTTCCATGGCGGCTAATTGTTCGGCTTCATCGCTAACCAGCCTTTTTTCCACTACCCGGGCAATCGCGTCAGAACAAGAAAATATCCTCTGGCCTTTTTCCCACGAAGGAGACGGGCAACGTATATTACGCAACTGTTCAATGATAGCTTTTACTTCAATCCCTGACCTAAAACCCAGAGAAACCAGCCTTCCGATCGCCTCAAGCTGGCTGGCAGCGCATCCGCCGGCTTTACCCATCTGGGTAAATAATTCAAAGGGTTTACCGTCTCCATCAGCATTAATAGTCACATAAAGATTACCGCAGCCGGTTGCAACTTTTGTAGTTGTCCCGGTAACCACTTCCGGCCTTGGCCGCGGGGCAATTTTACCTGCCTCAACTATCTGGGCAGGCTGTTGTTTTAAAGCCTGCTTGCCGACATTGAGCACCTGTTCTTCGCGGCTTCCGTCGCGGTAAATTGTTATCCCCTTGCATCCAAGCTCATAAGCCGATAAATAAGCATTTCTGACGTCTTCAATGCCGGCTTCATGGGAAAAATTGATTGTTTTACTAACGGCATTATTCGTAAACTCCTGAAAAGCCGCCTGCATCTTAACATGCCATTCCGGAGTGATATCATGCGAGGTAACAAAAACTTTTTTGATATCTTCCGGAATCCCTTCAATATCTTTTAATGAAGAGCTTTCGGCAATCTTTTCCATCAACTGGCGGCTGTAAAACCCTCTTTCGCGGGCCGCTTCTTCAAAAAGAGGCTCCACCTCAACCAGCTTATCATTATCCATTACATTGCGGTAATAGGAAATAGCAAAAAGCGGCTCTATGCCGGAAGAGGTCGGGCCGGCAATAATGCTGATAGTGCCGGTAGGAGCGATCGTAGTCAGGGTAGCATTTCTCAATTTTAGCGGATTTTCTTTTTTATCAAAAATACTGTCCTTAAATGCCGGGAAGGTGCCTTTTTCTTTGGCTAATTCCTGAGATTTCTTCGTAGCTTCTTTGAGTATAAAACCCATTACTTTTCTGCCCAACTCAACTGCATCTTGCGAATTATAAGGTATGCCTAAACGTATAAGCATGCTTGCCCAGCCCATTACGCCCAAACCGATTTTACGCGTGCGTTTAGTGGCTTTTTCAATCTCCGGAATCGGGAATTTATTCACATCAATCAGATTATCCAGAAAATGCACTGCAACGCGTACTACTTCTTTTAACCTGTCCCAGTCTATTTCATACCTTGCAGGCCCGACCTTTTTACAGAATTTAATCAGGTTAATTGAACCAAGGTCGCAGCTTTCATAAGGCAATATAGGCTGCTCTCCGCAGGGATTAGTGCTTTCAATCTTACCTAATTTAGGCGTAGGGTTATCTTTATTCAGCCGGTCAATGAAAATTATTCCCGGCTCTCCGTTTTTATGCGCCTGCTTTACCACCAAATCAAATACGTCTTTAGGATTCAGCCTCTGCACGGGCTTTTGCGTATGCGGGTCAATTACATCATACTCCTGCCCCGATTTTAACTTCTCCATAAACTCATCGGTTATGGCCACCGATATATTAAAATTATTTATATCCTTATTATTGTCCTTGCATACGATAAATTCCATAATATCAGGATGGTCTACCCGCAATATACCCATATTTGCGCCTCTGCGGGTGCCGCCCTGTTTTACTGCTTCGGTAGCTGCATCATAAACCTTCATAAAAGAGACCGGGCCGCTGGCCACTCCTCCGGTAGTTTTGACAACGGAATTTTTTGCGCGCAGCCTTGAAAAAGAAAACCCTGTTCCGCCGCCGGATTTATGGATCATCGCCGTAGCCTTCAGGGTCTCAAAGATAGATTCCATTGAATCTTCAACAGGAAGCGTAAAACAGGCACTTAATTGCCCTAAGTGGCGGCCTGCATTCATCAGGCAGGGGGAATTCGGCATAAACTCAAATTCGCTCATTACGCGCAGAAAATCTTTTTCCAGCTCAGCAATCTGTTTTTCTGTTTTATTGTAAAGCTTTTCTGCGCTTGCCATGGCGCGTGCCACTCTGGTAAGCATTTCCAAAGGAGTCTCTACTACTTTGCCGTTTTCATCCTTCTTCAGGTACCTTCTCTCCAAAACCTTTAAGGCATTTTCCGATAATTTCAGCGCCATTTGCTTCTCCCCGTTGTTAGAAGCCTGCTTATGGACAGGCAGGTGTTAAAGGTTTAATAAAATTATGCCCAAAGTATAACAGCCTCAATAATTCTTGTCAACAAAAAAATACAATATATTGTGGTTTTTTTTATACACTATACTATCAATTGTGCCTGTAGACCTGCGTTGCGCCGCGAGGGGCAAGCTTAGAGCTTGCGGCAGGACTCTCTGATGACAAGTTCCGTCGGCAAAACAATCTTTTCTACTTTTGCCTCTTTTTTGCTTATAATAACGTTTAAACGCTTAACGCTTTCCTGTGCCATCTGCGATAACGGCTGCCTGACTGTAGTAAGCGCAACTGGCCCGTAAAGGCCTGAAGGATTATCATCAAAACCGACTATTGATAAATCATCCGGAATATGTTTTCCGCTCTCCCTTGCCACAGCCATTACTTCCAAAGCCATAGAATCCGACGCCACAAATACAGCAGTCGCCGGGTTCGGCATATTGATCAGTTTTTCGGCAGCTGAGCGCGCCTGCCCGCGCGAATAATCAGTCTTAAAAATATACTTCTCTTCCAAAGCAATGCCGTGTTTCTTTAGCGATTTTTTATAGCCTTCAAACCGTTGCGCCGCCCCTTGCGTAACTATATCCCCGGTAATATGCGCGATTTTCTTATGGCCCAGACTGACCAGATAATCCACCGCGCTTTCAGCTCCGCCGGTATTATCAATGGAAATGCTGTTTACGTTCAGGTCTTTTACGTAATTATTAATAACCACGCAAGGCGTGCCTGAGTCAACAGCTTCCTGAATCTGGTCAAGGTTACCGATGACATCAGCAAAAATAATCCCACCCACCCCCCTTAAGTTAAGCGGTGAGCGGCTGTCCGTCAGATGCAGCAGTAAATCCAGTTTAAGGGCCTCGCAAAGGGTGCCTATGCCGCGGATAAGCTCAAGCGCGTAGAAAGAATAAAAAATCCCCTCATACCGGGGGATTATCAAAGCAATAACATTGCTTTTTCCGCTGGCCAGCCGCTGGGCAAATACAGAAGGCTTAAATTTAAGCTGCTTTACAGCCTCAAGAACCGCGGTTTTATTCCTTGTTTTTACCGAACCGCTGTTATTTATAACCCTGGATACCGTGGTAATTGAAACTCCGGCAAGGCGGGCAACATCTTCAATGGAGATATTCTTGGAAGGGCCGACTCTTTTGTGAACCATATATGATTATGAAAACTTTTTTATCTTATAGTATCGCCGACGGCAAGCGTGGCGCTTTCGTTTTTTATATCGCAGGCGGATATATTTTTACGCGTCTGGATTACTTCTAAACTGGCAATAGGTACGCCTTCTCTGTTGTAGGCCTGAAAGGTATCGCCTAGTTTTATTCCGGCATCATCGCCCAGGTCAATTACTACAAAATTATTCTCCCTGTTTATGGCTACGATCTTACCGGCAACCGAAAGCATGGCCGGCGAGGGCATTGTTTGTTTCTGGGCTGCTTTTTCCGGCTGCGGCCTGACAGTTATCGGCGGTAATTCTACGGGCACATCCTTCTTCATCCCGCCTGAAGGCGGCAGGCCTGCGACCATGTTCTCTACTTTTGTTTTCAACCCTTCGATCTGGGTGTTCCTGTCCTGAAGAATATTCTGCATTTCATCAATGCGCCTGTTCAGGGACTGATTTTGCTGCTGCATAGAAACAAGCTTCTCTTCCAGATTATCCTTGCGGTTATTAATAGCCTTGAGCTGTCGGCGTAGCAGTGTATTATCGCTTTTGATTTCTTTGACGCTGCCTTCAATGGCAAATTTATCGTTCTTTTCCCTTACCAGCTCCTGCGCAATGCTGTCCATTAACTTCTGATTATAGCTTAACTGGCGGCGCAATTCAGAAGCCTCCCTGCTCAAATTAGTTACTTCCAACTCCATATTGGCCTTTTCTCTCATTAAGGCGCCGTTCTTTGCCTGGGCATTTTTAAATTCTACGCGTAAATTTTCCAGCTGGAACTCTAAGTCTGTCTTGGCTTTAACTAAACTGGCCCAATAAGCGTCTTCAGAAGCCGGCATTGAGGATATAGCGGAAGATGCCTGCATAATCTGGCGCTGTGATTTAGCCGCAGTCAATTGGTCTGCCAGGTCCTGCCTTTCTTTATTTATGATCTGGAATTTCTTTTCCAGCTCTTCCTTTTCCTGATTAACCCGGCTTAAATCCGTGTTGAAAGAATTCAGCTTATCCGCCAGTCTGCGAGTCTCTCCCATTGCCTCATCGGCTTTGCGCGAAAGAGCCATATTCTCTTTCCTAAGCTGGTCCCTTTCTTTCTCAACTGTCTGTTTGGAAGAAAAAGTCTGCAGAGTCACAAAAAGGCTGACGATCAAGATTGCAACTAACCCTAAAATAATAATTTTAGTTTTCTGTTCCATCAACCCTCCTCATACTAAATCACAATTGGGCGAACAATCTCTGCATAACTATACTGGCAGAGCCTAATGCAACCGAATTTTCCCTAAGCTGAGAATAAACTATTTTCAGGTCCTGGCTTATCTCTCTAAAAGTCCAGTCTTTTACCGCCTGAGCCACCTGTTTTAAAAATTCTTCGCCTGCCTCTTCCAGCCCGCCGCCGATAACCACTACTTCCGGATCCAGCAGGTTAGCCAGATAAGCAATTTTTATCCCCAGCCTTTTTGCCGCTGCTTCTAGCGCGGATAAAGCAATCGGATTTTTACTGCGCGCGGCTATAAATACGCTTTTTAAATCTATATTTTCTATATTACTGGAGGTCAACTTAAAGAATTCCAGCGCTGTTTCCTTGTCATTAACCAATAAATTCTTTACGTGGCTGACTATGCCCAGGTCTGTTTCCCAGCGCTTTACAAAGCAGGGGTTTCCGGCGTTACAATTAAAAGAATCATTTTCTTTATAATTATCTATTGCGATCTCTCCGGCAAATCCATGGGCGCCGTTATAGACCGTGCCGTTAATCATTATTCCGCAGCCGACCCCGGAAAACATATATATAACGTCTTTATATCCCCGCTCAAGGTCAAGCCAGTGTTCGCCGAAACACGCCGCTGTCGCGTCATTCTCTATAAGGACAGGCAGATTGAATTCTTTTTCCAGCATTGCCCGCAAAGGAAGGTCAACTGAAGCGTAAGTATAGACATTGTTCATCTTTTGCGGCCAGCTAATCGAACCGTCTTTCTTATTGATCAGGCCTGCAATACCCACGCCGATTCCTTTGATATTGGAATCGTAATCTTTAGAGCGGCGCATTATCTCTCGGATAACATCAAGGATAGATTCGGCTATATCTTTGACAGAAGAGCGCGGCCGGGCAATCTGGGTTTTAGTTACAATATTGCCCTTGAGGTCAACTAAAAGCCCAACCATGCTCATTAGGTTTACGCCTACGCCTATAATGTACCCTGCGCGCGGATTAAGGTCTAAGAGCGCCGGCGGCCTGCCGCCTTCAGATACATCCAGTTCTTTCTCGTAAACTAAATCGTGTTTTATGAATTCGTCAATATAATTTGAGATGGTGACCACATTTATACCCATCTCTTTGGAGATTTCAGGCCTGCTGATCGGGCCTTGCTTGCGCAATATCTCTAAAATATCAATATTGCGTTTTTCCTTCTCCGAAAAATCCTCTCTTTGAAGATTTAGCTGGCGCATTAAGCTTTCTGCCTTTCTTATAGATTTAAAAATACTTTTATTATCTTTTATTTATACAACCAAAAGGAATATAAGTCAAGCAATTTTAACAAGTTGGCGAAAAGCGAGGGTTACGGATTACTTAATATCTACGATGGCTATGCTGCGGTCAATAATTCCGGTGGGAGTCATTACAACCACTGATATAACCTTGGTTCCGGGTTCGGAAAACTGTGTGGAGAAATCCGGATCCTTGCTGGAAGGCGAACCTGCCCCCAGGTCTCCGCTCCAAAGATAATCCATCTGCACCTGCATACATCCGCTCTGCTCGGCAAAGGCAGTTGAGCCAAGCTCAACCGCAGAATCAATAGCCGCAGAAACCGGCTTTGCCGCTAAATCCACTTTGCTCATATTTAAATTAGAATTTTCTTCTTTAAAAGTTGCGTCAAGAAAGACTTTCAGGTTATATTCCATTGGCTTTCCGTTTTCTATCTCGCCGAGCCTTGCCTGAGCCATTGACAGTGTTTGAGGAAAATCTGTTTTTGCCAATTCAATTAATTTACCGTAATATTTCCCGGCAGACTCATCTTCTTCCTGCCACTGGCTCAATAATCCCAGCTGATACAAAGAAGCAATACGGTATGCAGCAGCAGTATCATCCCCGGAAAGGGCGGAAAAGGCCTCTGTTGCCGCTTTAATATCGCGCAAAACATAAGCATTTATAACCGCGACCTTAAAACGGGCTTCGTTAGCATATATACCCTCGGGAAAACGCATCAATAACTCCGAATACCTGTCTTTGGCACCGCTGAATTCCTTACTCTTCTCTAAGTTATAAGCGCGCTGATAAAGCAGCTCTTCATCAAAATCCTGAGCAATACCCAAACCGTCAAGTTTCTGGAACAATTTTTCGGAGTATACCGGATCAGGCAAAAGCGAATTCGCATAAGAATAAGCAAAGCCGAATGACTTAGCTATATCGCTTAGGATCAACCCGGACTTTTCCTTAGGCAGTGTCTTTAAGAACCTATCAATATAAATATCATAAATTGTTTCGGATAATTCCAGATTGCCGTCTTTGCGGAATTCGCCGGCTGATTTGATCAGGTCATCGTCGCTTATATTAGATATAACCAGATTATCAGCATAGATCTTATACAGCTGCTGGGCCTTTGCCTTTTCGCCCAGAGCCTGTAATTGTGCTGCAATTTCTTTGACCAGCTGCATATCCACAGGGCCTTTTGCGTATTCCTGCACGCCGCTCATTAAAGATGCCAGCGCCTGCTGGCTGAATGCATCCTGCTGGCTGGCGTGGAACTGCCAGAGAATAAACCTTGTCTTCAGGTTCAGCTCATCTTTGGCTTGCGTGGATTCCAGCACCTTCTGCGCGCTTTCAGTTATATCACTGCGGTAATCATTGCCTTTAGAAAAATATTCGTCCCAGTTCTGCTCCTGTTCCAGGTATTTAAGCTGGCTAAAGCGGCTAAGGGCAATATAATAATTTGCACACAGGTTTAGCCCCTGTTTTTTGGCAATAAGCGATTTAAGAAAATCTGCAAATTCAGAATATTTATAATTTTTAAAATATAAATCTTTTGCCTGCTCCAAATAGGGCATGGCCTGAGCACAATCACCGGAGTCCATTATCTGTTTGCTTAAAACAGCAATCCTGTCCTCTTGGGAATAGGCGCTTGCAACCAAACCGGAAAATAGAATAATTAAAGTTAATAATACGGACAATTTAGCGGTTTTCATTTTTTATTATTTTTTTTACCGTTAGAAAAATTAGGGTTCTTCCAGAATTCTTTTATAACATAATACGCCTTGCGCGGAACACGTTTATTTACGCCGTCTTTTAGCTCCGGAGAAAGCGCTACAATGCCAAACCACTCTTCATTCATATTTTTATTATCTTTGGCTTTGATATCAAAATAATAGCTCCCGTTAGACCAATTGGAAACAGTATCATGCCTTTCCCAGCCTTGCGGGTTTGATTCATCGTGTTTCCACCACTCATCATTCCATTCAAAACTCGTCCCGCCTATGCAGTTGCCGGAGCCGTCTTTATTCGTAGCCAGATTCTGGTATATCAGCCGCCACTGCGACTCAAGGAAAAAGGCCTGCATATTCTGGTCCTCTTTATCCAGATAAGCATCGTAAGCATCAGCGCCGAATTCGCTCAAATACAACGGCTTATCAAAAGTGGCTTTTAAAGAATTAAAAAGGTTACCGAAAGTCTTGCCGCGATAGATAATACAAGCCACTACATCCACATCCTGACAATATTTATTTGCCTGATCCAGCCCGATCAGCTCGCCGTTACCCAAAGCAACCGGATGGTCCGGGTCAATTGCATGTATTGCTTTGCTTATCTCATTGACAAAAGAATAATATATCTTATAACGCATTTCTTTCTGCTTCTGGGGGTTTATTTCTTTATCTATTTCCGGAGTTGACCAGGCATTGACCTGCCCAAGGCAGGAATAATTGTTCTCATTGCCCAAAACCCACATCAATACCCCGGGCTCATCTTTCAGGGCTTTGACCATATCAAGGATTTCCTGTTTTATCTTATCTTCAAACCCTTTATCCCCGTAAAACGGGCAGGGATACTGCCAAAACCCCAGCCAATTACCGATAATTGTGCGTATGCCGAATTTTTCATATAAATCCCTAATGACTATTTTGACTTTTTCAGCATCTTCATGAGATTCATAAAGCCTGATGGTATTGACACCCATCTCTTTCATCAATTTTCCGTCAACTAGCCACGGCTTATTCGGGTCTGACCACCAGTCATACGAACTGGTCTGGCCGATCGGAATAGGGCTGTAACAGACGCCTTTAATTACGTACGGCTTGCCGTCAACAATAAGCTGATAACGGCTTCCCGGAAGTTTTTTGATAAAGGCTTTGGGCTGTGGCCTTTTAGCCATGCCCAATAAAAAAGCCGCCAATACACAAATACACAAAGTCACCGGGATAAATCCGGTGACCTTGTGATTTGCGGCTTGCCTGCCTGCCGGACAGGCAGGCAGCTTGCGGTTTTTTTTATTCGTACTTAATTTCGTCAAGATAGAATGTGCAGCCTTCGGGATTAGCATCTAAGTTAGTTGCCCAGCAGAAACCTCCTATAATATAGGAAAGGTCTTTGCCTTTCAGGTCAATCGTATACTGGGTCCATTCCTTATTCAGGATAACCGGGCCCACTCCGGCTGTATCAGAGTCGGAAAACTCTCCCATGATACCGCCGATTTTAAACTCCTCTATGCGCTCGCCGCCGTTTGCGCCTCGCGCCCAGAAAGTGACTTTCGTTGCTTTAGAAAGGTCAAAACCTGCATCAACATTTCCCCAGTTATTTGCGGGATTCTGCCAATAAATGCCTGCCCAGCGCGCGCCCTGAGAAGCCTTGCCTGAATAAACAATCTTTAAACAGGTATCTCCCAGATACGGATCGTCACTTGAAGCAGTATCAATTTTGATATCGCCGTAATCACCCATCCAGCCTGAAGGGATGAAGTGGTTATTCATTGACCTCTTGTCAGCATAAACATAAAACGGCATGCCTTCCTGCTTCTTACCTTCCGGCTTTACAGTCGGATCAGCTTCAAATTTTATATTATCAATATAAAATCTGGCTCCGTCAGGATTGGTATCCGCATTGACTACAAAACCAAAACCGCCGATTATTGAAGAAAGGTCTTTACCGGCGAGGTTAATGGTGTACTGTTTCCAGGTATCAGTCAGCTCAATCGGGCCCATTTCAACAGTTGCCGTATCAGCATAAGTGCCCTTGATTCCGCCGACGATAAATTTCTGGATCACTTCTCCGCCTTTTGCTCCCCTTGCCCAGAAAGTTACCTTGGTCATTCCGGTAAGGTCAAAACCGCCTTTCTTAGTCCCCCAGTTATTTGCGGGATTCTGCCAATACACTCCTGCCCAACCCTGATTCTGGGTTTTTTTGCCGCTGTAGTTAATCTCAATGCTTGTTGTGCCTGCTTGAGGATTATCCGCTGACTGATCATTTAATTTGATGTCACCGTAATCGCCCATCCAGCCTGAAGGGATATAATGGTTATCGCGGGCGTTTTTATCCGTATAAACCACAAATTCCTTCAATTGAGTCTTTGCTGCCGAACCTGAAGCAGCATAATCTTCGGCTAATGCGCATACAGGCATTGCCAAAAGTAACGCTGCCAGAACTACTAATAATTTCTTCATACCTGCCTCCCTTTTAATTTTTTTTATTATAACTCTGTCAACTATTAACTGCCGGCTGATTCCCTCCTTTACCTCCACTCCTCTTTATACATAAAATAAGCCTTACGCAGCTGCCTTAAAAACGGGCTGAGGCTGCCATCGCCCTGACCGGCGATGCCCAGCCATTCCTCATGCATATAGCCATCAGGAAACGGGCCGGTAAACAAACCTTTTTTATCATGCACAAACGGCTCATAAGACTTCCACCACTCATCAAGCCATTCAAAGATCACTCCGCCGATAGAATTGCCTTCGCCGCCCTTAAATGCAGAATTGCCGTATATATCGTCCCATGCGGCTTTATGGTATTCTGCCTGCATATTTTCTGCCGTTTCTTCACTCATGCCTTCGGCATATGCCGGACAGCCGTATTCGGTTATAAAAACAGGCTTATCTGCCTGTTCTTTAACATCCCTCCAAAGGCGGATAAAGCCAAAATTTCCGCGATAAGCGTTTGTTCCGAAAATATCCACATCCGGGCAGTTTTTACCGAACTTATCAAGGTAAAGGACGTCACCGTTGCATATGGCTACGGGGTGCTCCGGGTCAATTAATTTGACCGCTTGAGCAACTTCATTGGCAAATTTAAAGAACGCGTCCGGCTCCTTATCCGCATTACAGGCATAACCATAGACGTTTTCATTGCCTAAGAGCCAGAACAGGATAAACGGCTCATCCTTATATTCAAGGACCATGCTGATCACCGACTGCATCATCTTCTTTTTCTGCTCAGGATCGTTATAGTCGGTGCCGGGGTCCCAGGAAGCGCCTGAGCCTATGGCGTACTTCCCGAGGAAATCACCCATAATAGTAAGTATACCATAATTTTGCGCTAAATCCCGTAAAAGTTCTTTGTTTACCGGGAAAGGCTGATGATACTGCCGGATGGTATTTATCCCCATATCCTTCATCAATTCAAAATCCCCTACTGTCGGCTCGTCTTTATCCTGAATATTATTCCGGTTTTTATCTACAAACGAATCATAAGGCCCGTCTATCCTGCAATTTTCATTAAAATCATCAGTCATCCAGTTAGTCTGGGTCCCGTTATCAGGGGACTGTCCGACTTTTGTCGGCGCATAAGTCACTGCCTGAATCATATAGGGTTTTCCGTCCCTGATCAACTGCCAGTCGCCGTTGTGATACTGCACCAGATGCACTTTGCCTTTGCCTAAACGCCTCTTAATGTTCAAAAGGTCGGGCGCAGGCTTAGGTTTGAATTTCTCCAGAGGGCTAACTTTGATAAATTTCCCCGGTTTGACCACAGGGACATCATTTGATATCTCATTATCGTAACTGTTTTCAATACGGATATCCGCATCAACCAGCTTATATCCTATCTGCGGATTATGTTTTAATAAATAATTGATTTTCGCGATTGCAGCCGGGCCGATATACCACGGCGTATGCCAGTAGGTCCAGCCATAACTGCCTGGAAAATGGACAATTACCGCATAATAACATTTTAAGGCATGCTTTATTAACCCGGCTTTTTCCAGTATCAATCCGAGATAATACAGCTTTACGCCTTGCGGCTCTGTGGAAATGGCCCATTTAAGGAAAGCCGCTTCAATATCAGGCGATTGCATAAAATCCCACTGGCTGCCCTCAAGGCGCTTTTCTTTCATTGCCTTTTTAAATTCCGGGTCCCACCTGACAGAAGTTGTATTGGGATATATCCCTTCTCCTACAGCTGCGCTCAATCCCTCCTGATCCTTGACAATATATTTATAATCTTTGGTGCCGATATTTTTAAACTCGCCGTATTTTTCATAATTGACAATTTCTTCTTTGCCCGGGTCATACAAAATAATCTTAGTCGGAACCTGGCTTACCTTTATCTCAGGGGCTGCAGGCCCGGCCATTATCTCTGGGCAAGGCGAAACTATTTTCTCATCAGGATTAAGTTTGAGGATGCTTTCTTTTGCCGCCTTAGCCACCTGCCAGAACCAGCCGCGCGGGTCCCAGGCCTGCGAAAAACAATATTTTTCAACTACGACTTTAAAAACTTTTATTGCTTCGGCGTTCTTGCCCTGATTCCGGAATGATTCTCCCTGAATAAAATAGCATGTTCCCACATCGTTTAAAATCTGCACTGCTTCAATATCTTTGCGGTAAGGCGGCATAGTCTTTAACGAAGCCTGTTGCTTGGCTGCTTCAAGGCCGTAAAGATCAATACACTCCTGGGTATATTTAAAAGTAGCCTCAACATCTTTTTTACCGTGCGCAGCCCAGGCTTTTACCGTGAGTTCGGAACTGGAAGGCTTATCCTCGGCAACAGCAGAAAGCCCTGTAAACAAAAAGGCAGCGACAAAGAGAAAACCGAGTATTTTATTTTTACTCTTCGCCGGGCTTGGCATTTTGTCCTTGTTTATCCGTAATTTCATCCTACCAGCGCTCCTTGCGTAACTCCCTTGACGATATATTTCTGCATCAGGATATAGACTATAATAATAGGTAAGGCGGTAATTGTCAGCCCTGCCATTAACAAGGGGTATTTTGTAATAAATTCTCCCTGAAAGGTCATCAAGGCCACCTGCAGAGGCATAAGGTGCTTACTGTCAAAAATAATCAAAGCCAAGACGTATTCGTTCCATACATTTAAAGCATTAAATACTACGACAACTGCCAAAACCGGTTTTGCCAGAGGCAAAGCCACATTCCACCATATGCCTAATTTATTACAGCCGTCAATTCTGGCGGCATCCTCCAGTTCCTTTGGCATTTTATCAAAAAAGGTCTTAAGCAGGAAAATGCTGGTAGACAGCCCGACGTTAATCATGCAAAGGACATAGCCTATGCTGGTATCCCTTAAATGCAATTTATTCAGCAAAACATACAACGGAACAAAACTTCCCGGAATGGGTATCATCATTGCCGCCATAAACATTATAAAAAGAATTGTCCTGCCCGGGAATTTAAAACGGGAAAAAGCATAAGCCGCCAGTGACGAAATCACCACTATCCCTACGACTACCAGAGACGTATAAAGAATGCTGTTTATAAAATACCTCCCGAATCCGCCTTCAATCCAGGCATGGTAATAATTCTCAAAATGAAACTCCCGCGGGATCAAAGACATATCCCTGAATATCGTCTCCTGTGTTTTCAGGCTGGAAACGACCATCCAGATCAGCGGCAAAAGGCAGGTCACTGAAACAGAAATCAAAAATAAATGTATCAATACATTAACGCTTACTTTTTTAATTTTGTAATAAATAACCGACTTTACTTTCATTTAAGCTCTTTCCTTTTTGGAGAATCTATACTGGATAAATGAAATGGCAACCAAAATTACGCCGAAAGTAATTCCCTGCGCGCAGGCGTAGCCAAAACGCGAGGATGCCCGCATTGACGCCAGTATCCTTAACACCGGCACCTCTGTATGGTAAGCCGGCCCGCCTCCGGTCATGGCTATGATCAAAACAAATGCCTGCATTGAACCCAATATAGTCAGGATACCCACCAGAACAGCAACCGGTATCATCAAAGGTATAGTCACATTTTTAAAAGACTGTCCTGCATTTGCGCCGTCAACGCGCGCTGCTTCATAAAGTTCGCGGGGTATGGTCTGCAATCCGGCGAGAAATATCAAAAAGCCCCAGCCAAATCCTTTCCAGCAATGGACTATGGCAACTGCGGTCAAAGCAGTATTGGGGTCAGACAGCCAGTTATGCGCCAGCCCGGGCAGGCCTATGCCCCGCAGCCACGTATTAAACATGCCGTAATTGCCGTCAAGTATCCACTGCCAGACCAGCCCAACGACTACTTCGGATAATACCGGAGGGATAAAAAATATCAACCGGTAGAAATTTTTCATCTTGATTTCGCGGTCGCAGGCAAGCGCCAGTAAAAACGCCACGGCATTCTGAAAAGTCAGGGCTATCAAAGTAATGTATCCGGCGTTAAGCATCGCATTCCACCAGATCTTGTCCTGTGTGAATATCTCAATGAAATTGCTTAAGCCGATAAAAGTTTTGGTGGGCAGAATACCGTCCCATTCAAACATCCCGAGCTGAAAAACATAAAGAAACGGTATGAGGTAAAATATAGAAAATATTACTACTGCGGGTGCGACAAAAGCGTAGTTTTCTAAAGTATCTTTTATGCGCATTATCTTTTTTTGGCTAATTCTCTCTCTTTAACGCTCTGCACATGCTGCGCTACCTGTTCCGGAGTTTTTTCTCCGATGATTATAGATTGTATACCTTTATCAAATGCTTCAATGACTGCCGGAAATTCCGAAACCCCCCAGACATTAGGGTGGGTGCTTGATTCAATGGCTCCGGCAAACTGCGCCAGGACTTCAGGTAATTTATTTAAGGTATTCTTATTGGAAGGCAGGTTGTTGGTGGCTTCAGCCAGATACTGCTGCTGCTCTTTGCCGGTAAGCCACTGCAGGAACTTCACTGCCTCTTCTTTTTTACCGGATTTTGCATTAACCATAAAAGAAGAGCCTGCCCCGCCCCAAATACTCATCGGGAACTTTTCCGAAACTTTAGGCGGCAGCATTGCCCCGTAATTAAGGTTCGGGTTCATACCTTTATAAACATTTACGCACCATGAGCCGTTGAACGCAAACACTGCCCTGCTGTTGGCAAAAAGCTGTTCGGCGTTTTTATTGATCATAGTGACCAGCCCAGTTGCCAATATTCCGGAATCCTGCATATCTTTAAATAAAGAAAGTACTTTTACCCAGTCGGGATCAGTATAAGCAACTTTTCCTTTTATTGTATTCAAGACTTTTTCTTTGCCCATTATATTAAAGGCATAGCCATTGGCAAAACAGTCTATCATCCAGACCTCTCCCCATCCGGAGACAAGCCCCTGCATTTTGGCCTCTTTTATCTTCTTGCCTATTTCCAGGAATTCCGCAAAATCTTTCGGAGGTTTATTAAACCCGAGCTGTTTTAAAAGGTCTTTATTGTAAAGCATCTGGATAGTCATTACATCTATGGGCACGCCGTATATCCCCGGCGGGGTTGAATAATTATTCCCGGGAGCAAACTCATTTACAGCCAAAGCCTTACTGAAAAACTGGTTTTTCCATTCGGAATTATTTGCCAGCATATAAGGAGATAGGTCAAGAATATGCCCGGCCCTGATAAATGCGCCGAAATCTCTTTTCTCGCCGAGGATACCGAAAACATCAGGAAGGGTGTTGCCTTGGGTTGCTGCGCGGACTTTCTGGGAATATGCGTCTGAAGGAGCGTAAAGCTCAAAGTTTACTCTGACCCCGGTTTTAGCTTCATAACGCTTGGCAAGCTCCATAAACGCGGCTTCCCGGTCAGTCATCCAGTGCCAGACCGTGATATAATTCGCATTTTTAGAACCATGCGGAGCGCAACCGGAAATCAATATGCCTGCCGCTACAATACAGATTGCAAATGAAACAAGATAAAATTTTCTCACTTGAGCTCCTTTCTCTTACCTATATTATAGAGACACGAAAATGTATTGTATCACAGAAAACCCCTCAATCAAGCGTTAATTACAACGGGTTTTCCAAATTTAACACAAGATTCGGTATCGGTCAAGGCTTAATTTATCTAACATACCCTCAAAACCCGGCTCAAGCCCATAAGATCGGCTTTTTCCAGATTTACACCCATGCGGAATTCATTGACTCCGGAAGCCTTTGACCAGACTACGTTTCCGCGGGTGTACAAAGGCGCTCCCTTATCCGGAACATCCAGCCATATTTCCAGCGGAGTGCGCTCTTTAAGCTCTTCAGAAGCGGTAAATCCTACGCCTTTAGCGCTGATATCCACTGTCCGGGCTTGGATCTCGCGGTTGTTGTTCAAATCAATCAGGCGCATAGGCATGCTGGCGGCAAAACGCTCAAACACTCTCTTGTCCAGCTCTCCTAAATTCTTCATATTCTCACCCCCCTTTTCTTCTGACTTGAAATGCTGCTGGTCCATCTGCTTGCTAAAATGTTTGCGCATAAATTTATAAATATGTTCCTTATCCGCATCCTTGATCTTAGAAAAATAAAGCCCGTAAGTATAAACTCCTTCGCTTGTCTTATGCCAGACTACCCATACCTGCACATCAATTATCAGCTCATTAGTCAGCTTTAGCTTGAATTTCACAAAAGAATCATCAGGCAATTTCATGCGTAGTTTAATTTTCATGCCTTTGAAATTCAGGTCGCTAAGCAGGCAGTCGCAAAAATGCTCCGCCCCTTCAAGCTTTATCTTAGCCTGCCAGTCTGTCTGCCACCTGTTTATTTGCCTGCGGTTACGTATATCCATTTATCTTATCCTACCTACAGGGACTGTCCCCGAGGAGCCATTGTTTACTTCAGGCGACGAAGGGGACTGTCCCTTACTCGGGGACACTTCTGTGAGGGATTTCAGAACCGTCCCTACTTTGCCGCGGACAAATAAATTGCAAGCAGGCGCTAATTCAACCGGCATCCGGCCCCGGCTCTCAATCCTCTGCCAATCTTGGCCAGAGCTATTAAATTTCATCGCATCTTCAACATCAGCAATAACAGTTTCTACATATTCAAAAATACCCCGTGCCTGGCAATGAAGCAATAATGATAACTGCGGTTTGGTCAGGGGATAACGCAAAGCCACATAATTTCCTTGTCCTGCCTGTTGGGCAGCCCAATCTACGATTTTGCACCACGTCTTTACGCGTTCATAGAAATTCTGGCAGAATGTGCTGATAGATAAATATAAGCTATTATCCGACGTGGTCAAGATTGCTCCGGCTACAGCCACAAACCTGTTGTTGTGCTCGATCAAATATACGTTCCTGTTTAAGGCGCGCATGATAAACCCTTCGCCGAGGTTCGTATCATGACCAGTAAGCGTAGTGCCCCACTGAGCCGTAGTCATGTCTGCGTATATATTAAAAGCTTCTTTTAATAATTCCAAAAACGGCAAATCTTTATCGCTGACAAATTTAATCGCAAATGCCGGATTATTAGTTTTAAAAGATAGCCACAACATCATTATCACTATTTCGGCGATTGCGTTTTTTACCAGCCTGTCCGGATTGCTGCCAAGTATCACCAGCAGGCGGCTGGCAACCCTTTCAATAAGCAAAGGGTTATCCAGGCAAAGTTGAACTAAAGCATTTGTCAAATCATGATTAATACAGCATGGCTGCATATTGATATCAGCAGAATTAATGATCATCTGATCGATATCTTCATCAGTTGGTATAGTCAAACCATCTTTTACTTGCGATTTAGGCATGACCGAGCCCTCTTTTTCATTTTGGCGAGGGAATCCCGAGCCGCTTCCATTAGGCTTTGAGCGGCGAGGGGCTCCGCACCCCCCGTCCGCCGGCGGTTCAGGACGTTTGCCTTCTGCAGGATATGTGCCACCCAAATCTTCAATAGCTGTAGGGACTGTCCCCGCCGTGTCATTTTGCTGGGCGCTCAAAGGGGACTGTCCCTTATCCGGGGACACTTCTGTGAGAGATTTCAGAACCCTGCCTTGCCGGCAGGCAGGCGTCCCTCCTTTTATATATCCGATTTCAAAAGCATAGGTTAACAAATCAGTGTTGTTGCGCTCAAACCATCCGGATAACTCCTTGAACTCTAGCTCTATATAATGATGCAGATACATCCTGCCGATGCTGGTATTAACATAAACGTTGTATTCAAACTGGCGCTTTGGATAACGCAACCTGTTGATCTCATCTCCGAATATTGAATCAATATTATTCCACCAAAGATTATGGCACCCTAAAGAACAAGGATCATCGCAAGGCCGGTCTTTGCCCAGCTCATACGAAAAACTTCTACCCGCTCTAAGCATCACTATAGTAAAATCATCTTTTTGCCAGGGAATAGCCAATCGATTTTCACCGCTGACATAAAAATACCTTTGGCAAACTCTGCCCCTCCAATTTGAACGGTTAAATCTCAAATGGATGAGCGGAAATAAATTTCGCAGTAAATATTTGAAAGAGGCCGGATAGGGTATCTGTTCCCAGCAATCTACTTCTTTATATGTAGTATCCATTAAGCCATCTCCGCCCATACTATCATCAACAAACAAAAGGTTAACAGTGCTTTGGGCTACTATCTCTGCCCATTTATCCATAAATATTAAATCCGCCTCGCTCTCATGCAGCGAAGGAAGAACTTCGATGGTTGTATCCAGATAATACTCAATTTTTCCCTCATCCAGCCACTCTTGAGCCAAGATAAATTCTGCCTGTTTTAACGGTATTCTCCTCTGCTGCGATAACTGCGCAGCAAGCCGGTCAAACTCAAGCTTAGCCTGTTCGGGGTTTTCCAACTGCTGCCACCATTGATCAATTGCCCAGACATACGGGACTCCGCTGCGGGCCATGCCAATGACCAATACTGATTTTTTAGTCTGCCTGCTTAAATCAATAGCTACATCATTGACATTGCCGGCATCAGCTGCGCTGTGGGCAATCAAACCCTCCAACTGCCAGCGCCGGTAAGCGCTTCCCCGGCTAAAACGGGCTAACTTAATTTCTTCATCTAATAAATACAGCTGGCTTTTTGTTTCCTCCTGCTTTATTTCCAAACACTGCACTCCCGGGCAAGACGGAATCATTAACAACGGTTCCGGCCCTGGATCAATACCGCGAAAAACATTGATCAGAAAATCAAATGCATCCGGATCTTGCTGCGGATAAATTTTACGGATCATGCCGGCCAATTGCTCGCCTAAACAGTATCCGATTTTGCCTTCTACTTCTTCTACTTCAATTAATTCAGTGCCTTGCGGATTAAATGCAAGGATATATTCCCGAACCCTTTTTATTGCTTCCTCTTGCGGCAATCCTACTAAAGTAGAACCAAAATTTGATCCTTGCTCATAATTATCTCCCTGCCGCACCCAGCCCGAAGCCAAAACAGCAAAACAAGTGGCAAAACAATTATTAGTATCACTATCACACAAACCTAACGCGCATTCCAGGAAATGGCCTGCTTCATGGCAAAATGTATGTTTTTGCCAATGATCTTGCAGGCTTATATACTTCCCATATCTGCTATGCTGGCCGTTTATCATGCAATCCGGCAGATTATTAATTTCTTTTTGTGTATCTATTACATAATCTAATGAAAACCAGGAAAACATGCCTGAAACAATTGTCATAACATAAAATATGAACCAATGATGGCTGTGGAGAACAGGATATAATAACGACAAATATAAGGATATATTAATCAGTTCGGCTAATGCTATGCAATTTCTCTGGCGCAACATATAATTACGCATTGAATTAATGCTATAGCCTTTTATTTTTTTGACGATTTCTGCGGCTTCCTTGGAGCCGGGATCAATAAAGCGCTTTAATAATTCTGCCAGATACGGCTTTACTTCTTGCCAATTATCTAAATTGTGATCAACCCTTACCCTTTCAACTGCTTTTTGGAAATCTACTGCCGGCGCAGGCAATGGTTTTTCAAAAAGAGAGTAATAAATTCTGACTTTATCCTGAGTAAACATATCATGGTAGAAACTGGCCGCGTGCTGTTGAACAAAGAATTCGCTCTTGCGCGCATCGCTATAACGCAAACCTAATTTTCTGCCTGCGTTTTTCAGATCTCTAACCAGCCGGGCATATTCTGTTTCTAAATATAATTTCCCTCCGGGCTTCAAAACTGCAAGAATACCGTTCAAGTTAGCGTAAAAGCTCTCCGTTGGTTTTTTTCGGGAAGTATATTTGAATACTGCATCGTCGCCGTTTAAATTAGGGAATTGCACAATGACAAAATCCGCTGTTGAGGGTTCGATCTGCCCCTGCAGTACTCTCAAACTATCTCCGTGGAAAATATGTATATTCTTTATTCCCAGCTTATCTGCCTCAGTTTGCAATTTTTCAACCAAATATTGATCTACTTCTATCAGATAATAATCAATATCCGGATTGTTAATCGCCCGCTGGATTGCTGCCTTGCCATTGCCAAACCCGAGCTCAATACCTATCGCCCTATCAGAACTTGTGGCTTCCTGCCCTTCAAAAAATGCCGGGTCATTGGCAAATGCGTGGCCTACACCGTAGCGTTTTTCGCTGTACTTTATGGTATAAGAATTTTCTAATTGCCTAACCTGCTCAATATCGCTGCCGGGAATCAGCACAAAAATAAAATCACCGCTGCGTAGTTCATAATATGCCTTTATTTGTGTGTTGCCGCCTAACTTGTGATAAACCTCAAAAGGATAGCGCCAGATTTTTGGCCGGGCGGTTAAAGAGCGTTTTATCCAAAGCTCGCCATCCTCATCGTCTTCTACGGAAAAAAGCAATTTATCCGCTGCTCCGGACAGATCATTTTCATAGACTGCCAGCTCAATTGCCCCTTGCTGCCATAATTTATGCCGCGCAATCCGCACGCACATCCGGCTATCTTCGCCAGCGCCTAAACGCCATGATGTATTGGTGAAAAATGCTCCGTCATTGGCAAATGCGTGGCCTACACCGAAACGCGGCTGTGCAAGATCAATCAATCGCTGAAGCCCAACAGGCATACCTCTGGAAGTTTTTTCTTTTAGCCGGTAATGCATTAATAACCCGCCTAGAGTTTTGCCTGCGCATCTTTTAATCGGTACGGAAAAATCAGCCAGTTTTTCCACTGGCCTACCCAGCTCTTCTACCAATAACCTGATAAACCCTATTTGTATATCTTCCGGAACATTATCCCAGCGGTTAATTCTGCCTTTGCTTAGCTTCTTGACAAAATAATCCAGTGTCAGATTCTGGTTGAGTCCTATCCTCTCCTTAATATGAGCTAAAACATCAGCAGCGCTCTCTTTTGGATACTGCTTTCGATAATATTTCCATAATGACATTAATGATTTATTGCCTAATGCCTTTACCTTCAAGGTAAAATCAGTGCTGCTTAATTCGCCGGCGTCTTTTTTCTTATGTTTTAAGGCAAGCTCAATAAAATATCGTTGCACATCCAAAGGCACCTGCTCCCATTTATCAAAATGCTTCTGCCTGATAAAAAATCTTATCCACTCTTCGGCGCTAACCGGATGCTCTTTGATACCTAGCACTTCTTTTATTTTTAATACCACCTCCGGGCGGGATAATTCCGGATACCTTCGGCAATAATAAGTAAGCATCCCACCCAGGCTTTTTCCCGCTAATAATTTTAATGGCGCTACAAAGTTATAAACCATCACCTGGAAAGATAATTTTCCGCGTTCTTTCGCGGCCTCTTCAACAAATTCTCTTTGAATATCTAATGGCGCTTCCGACCAGCAATGGAGCATGCCACTCTTTACTTTTTCCACCCATTCACTAAAACTTAATCCCTGCTGCTTGATTCCTAGCTTTTTCATAATCAACCGGTTAATCTCATCAGGGGTTGCCGGCTGATGCTGACGGGCATAATAACTGAATAATCCGCTAAGCTGCCTGTTGCCTAAAATAGCGATCGGCTTGCGGTAATCCTCGCTTTTAAACTGCCCGGGCAGCTTTCCTAATTCAGCAGCTGCCAATTCAATAAATCTTTTCTGCGCTCTTTCCGGGATTTTGCGCCAAAGAGTAAATTGTCTTTTTTGAATAAAATCAGTAAATATTTTTTCCGGCATTGCCCCTATTGCTACCGGCAGGCTAACCAAATCCTCTTGTTCTGTACCTTCTGGCTGCCTGTGATAAATCCGGACCATTGCCCGGTGAATAAAATCTTCCCAGTTATCAGGCGCTATTGCTCCTGCAGCGATAAAATTATCCACGCAATACAATGCCCTATTAAGGCATTCGGCTAACAACTCTTCAGTTTTGCCCTCTTGGATCATCCGGTCAAGGCGGGCTAACTCTATAATTGATTCTTTGCGCCACGGCGTTGCCTGTTGAGTAGCTTTTTCCTGCCCAAGCAATGCTCCCAGGCAAAACACCGGAGAAACGAAAAGCCCAAAGGATGAATGATGATGGACGAGGAGCGATAGAAGGGCCAATATCAATATGCCGGCAAGCAATCCGGATTCGCCGGCTGAGCTTTGCAGCGCCTTTATAATTTTTGTTTTGGCTCTTTGCAAAGCGTTATCTATTTTTTTGACCCCGACTTTTAAAGTTTCTGCTGCTTCGGCATATGAATCGCCCATGCGCGCTTTAAGCTCAAAAGCTAGCCTCTCAATCGGCGATAAATTAGCTGCGGCTATCAATTGCCTGAGAACTTCCTGGTTAATACTATGCATAAATGCGTCTTCGGCAGGCGGATCAGGAAGCTGGTCGCCGATTTCTTCACTATCATCTTCAAACCTGTATCCGTTTAAAGAAAGATTATTCGGATCCCTTAAGTAGCTCTTAATAGCGCTGCGCATAGCATTTTGAGCTGCCCCGCGTAAGTACTTCGCTAAGCTTCCCTTATTATGGTCATATCTTCCGGAGCGTAGCGCCTGATCCATCCTTTCTTCGCATAGAACAATTAATTCATCTGTTTCCAAACCCGGATAATCTCTGTGTGTTTTCACAGCCTCTATGCGGGCTATCCATCTGTGCTTTTCTAAAATATCTTCTTCACTTTCGCCAAATCCGTTTAGCTCATTACTCCTTCTGGTAATCCGGCGCAAAATATCCCGGCGCTCTTTTTTTCTGCCTGCTTCGATAAATAAAGCCACCTCATCATTGGCTAATTGTTTTTCGGCTTGAACTAATTCTACGTCTGACAAAGCGCTTTCTGCGGGCTGATTAGCCTCTGCAGCCATCGCCTCTGCCTCCAAAGTTAAGCCGATCTGCCTGCGCACCACATAAGCCACATACTGCTTCCACATCATTTGCTGGTGTTTAGCTACTATAGCTTCCCGGCGCCTTCTTTCTAATCGCGCTTTCTGCTCTGCTCTTTCTTGCTGCCGGGATATCCGCGCTGCTTTACTGGCTTCTTTTTGCGCCAAGCGCTCTACTTCTTTTGCCTTTTTAAATTCCGCAACAGCATTATCTGCATCTCTGCGGATTTCCTCCTCCCATTCCCCGGGGCTTTGCGCAATAAAATCCAATCCGGTATGGGTTTCAAAAACTTGCGGTTGCATTTCTGCTTCAATTTCAAGCTTACGCACTTCCAAGCTCTTTAAAGCCCTGCCTACTCCGGATATATGCCAACCACTCTTTCTCTGCCCAGAACTGGAATAAATCCTTACCGGAGCCATGTCAGCTAAAATAGCTCTGACTTTATCTGCATCAACGCCATATTTTTCCAGCAACTTAACCAAATTTTTAGCCGCCACATTACGCATACTGAATACCGAATCTTTAGTTTTATCCATTGCCTGCATTATGGCCGGCATATTCTGTTTATCAACAAAATATGCTTTTAGTATCGCGGTATTGTCTTTGGTGAATTTCAAGCCGTCTATCACCCAGCCTCCGGCGATAACAGCTTCCAGCTCAACAATAATCTGGCCCAAGTATTTTGGTAAATCTGCTAACCTATCTTTAGTTAAAACCGGCCCGATTATCTTTTTATCCAGCTCCGATTCCAGTATTTGGTAAACCCTGCTTTTTGCTTCACCCAAAGCCCGGGCAACTGCTTTTACTCCGTCGCAGCGGTAAGCAGCGATATTCTGCACTCTTTCTAACTCAAAATTTGCGGCAATCTGCTCTTCAGTTAAAGCTTCCAAATAATACAGTTTTAAAGTTTCCCTCCACACCGGCCTCAGGCCTTTAACCGAGGCTTGCGGATTTGTTACAATCCTGATTATTTCCCGGCTTAATTCCTGATCAGTTATTACAGGAACAACTGATCCATTTTGCACCAGCCCGAACAATACAGGTAACCCTACAAGTAGGGACGGTTCTGAAATTACCTTCAAAGGTGTCCCCGACAGGAACGCTTCTGTGAGGGAATTCAGAACCGTCCCTAAAGAGGCAACAAGCTCGCGGCCAAAGAGCAAGGCCGCCAGAGCCAGCAAGCCTACAACCACCGCAGCAATAACTCCTATACGACCCTTGCTATCTAGAAGTAGGTTATCGGCAACCGCTTTAGCTGCCCAAAATTCTTCAGCATAAAATCTTTCCAGCTCTGCTCTTTTATTGCGATAAGCCGGATTAAAAGCAGGGATATTATGCGGCGGCACTGCGGGATACCGGAAATACCCCATCAGATCATCGATCATCGGGAATACTTCACTATGAATAGTATCATCGTCTTCTAAATACATCTGCTCCTGAGCTAGCCCTATATCCTTAAAGGCAAGGCCAAAATCAGCAACGTGCATAATTTTTAGTTTACCGTCAGGCTCTCTAATAAGCCTGAAATTACCCTTATGCATATCAGAACGCGGAGCTGTTATTGTTCCGTTTCCTAAAACAGAGGTTTTCATCCTTGAGTTAATCCAACCTAAAGCGTGCAAACGCGCAAGAATGCTTAACACCTGCTCCGACACGCTCTGCGCCTGCTCAAAATCAAGCATATCCGGACGGATATTTTCCAGCCTTTTCGCGTCCTGATATTCAAAAGCCGTGATAACCAGCGGCCCTTGCGCAGTGTAGACGATCTGCCTGCCAAAGGCGTCAATCACACAATCGGTATTGACTAATTTAAAAATGGGCAATGTTACCCCTGCGTTAGCGCCAAAATTATTTACCAGATCAGCAGAAACATCAAAATCACTTTCCGATAAGAGATGCCTGCCGTATTCAAACATATCCCCGGTCATTTTAAATTCCATAGCATCAGTCACAACACCTGACTGCATGATAAAGATTATCATCCTGCGGAAAGATTCGGTTATAGGCGTCATATATACATCTCCAAATAAATGCGTGTATATACCATTATCCAAAGCGTATTGCAACGGCGGACGCGGATCTTTGGCGCTTATTTCAGGCGGATATTCCTGACGTAATTCACTGCCCAAATGGATAAGCTCGCGCAAATTCTGCATATCAATGAACAAATTCAGGATACCCGGATGTTTCTGCGCAAAACTACTAACAGCTATATCTTCTCCGGAATCAAGGAAAGTAAATTTACTGCAGGAAGTAGCGATTACAGCAATCAAACATACCGCAAGCAGGGACGGTTCTGAAATTACCTTCAAAGGTGTCCCCTCTGGTGACAGTTGTGTAAAGAAAATCAAAACCACCCCTAACAATATCACTTGCATAGGTTTTTCACTAACAGCGGTACGGATTTTACCCGATAGCCGATAAAACCAATCTTTTACTCTGGTAAATAATTCCGGCCAGCAAGAAAGTTCTTTGGCTTCTTTATGGAGAGAAATAACTCTATGGAATATTTCATCGTGGCCATGGAAAACCTGATGCTGCAGCGCCCTTAATGCGTAGTGGCATTTTACGGATTCCGGGACGTTTTCCGGGGTAAAACCGTTTTCTTCCAGTTTTTGTTCGTAGAATCTCTGGTCAGTTACAAAAGCAAGGATTTCGTCTGCGGTAATTAACTCTGCGGCATTGGCTGCGTGGCCTAATTCGTGGAACTGGGCAAGCGGATTATCAAAAATACTGCTGTGTAAGCCGACTACCGGCGCACCGTCATACATCGCGGCAAAACCGGGAATATCCAGACTACGGTCAATTTCTATCAATAAGGAACGCGGGTCTTCGGTGATATCTACAAGGATTATCTCTAAGGCGCTGTCAATATCACTGATCCCTATACGGGTAAAATCCGCAAATCTCTCCGGAGGCGCGCGTATGCCGTGGATAGTGGCTTCTTCTTTTTGCTTAGCCCCAAACCTGCGGATCATCGCCTTGATTATCACCTGATCATCCGGCAAAATCTCCAGCGACTCTATTTCTATACTCTCATATTTTCCTATAGCACCGCATTTTGGCTCAGTTTCAGCTGATTCCCGTGCAGAAACAGGGACAGAATTATTGCTTCCGCCTCCAGACAACTTCCAAAGCGCTAATCCGGCTATTGCAATTAATCCAGCAAACGAAGTGGCAAGTGGCAAGTTGCAAGTTACAAGTGGGATGGAAAATGCTGGAGAAGCAATAAACAATAAAACTAATAGTGGTAATACAACAAATCTAAATAGCGGAGCCCAATTTATTCGGGATTTTCCCTGCTCCACAATGCCTCTTTGTTCCAATAATTTCTCGATATTCCCGTTTGCTTCAATCAAGTCTGAATGCGTTACCACCCGGGCAAGCAATTCTTCATATAGATCCTGAGAAATAGCCCTGCCCTCCTTTGCAACTTTTAATCCCGATTCAAAGAATTCTTTTTCTTCATCAATAATCAAGTATATGAGATGTAATTTGCGCGGAATGCCGAATATATAATGATACCAAGGATAAGCTGCAGCTTCTTTGACAATTGCACGATATTGAAAGCCTCTCATAAATAAATAGCCGCATCGGCTGAATTCTTCAATAGTCTCACCTTCAAATCCGCGGGCAAAAGATGAACCATCGCAATAATACTTTGCCAGATAGATTAAATTACGCAAAGCAATTGCTCCTAAAAGATAAAATACAATACTATAATTACAATGATATAAACAAAATACTCCCAACCCGAATAATAGAACCAATGTAAATGACTTAACGCCTATTCTAGAATCAAGCCCGGGATGGATTCTTCCAACAAGCATAATATTAAGCAGATTATATTTCCCGCCGTAATCCGCCGCGGCTGTATGCTGCCAATAATTTGTGCTTTGCGCTAATTCTTTAATTCTCTCATTCTGACTTAGTATCTTCTCTTCTATATCATTATGCTCACGCCAATTTCGTCCTCTTTCCCACCCACCCCAACTGCCGGGAGCAATGCCAAGAAAACCTACAAGATCCATTGGCCAGCCAAATAATTTATAAATAAACTTCCTTACTTGAACAGATAAGCTATTGGCCTGACATTTAAACTTATCAGATATATCAATTCCCAGATAGCTGTAAACTCTTTTGACGTTTTTCCAACTTTGTTGATCTAGGTAATTGATATTACAAATGACAAGTTCAGTGGCGGCAATAGATACGTCTAAAATAGAAAAAATAATTTCGTCTAAACAATGCCAATGATATTCACCTATCCTTGTTGGCCATACTAATAAGGCTTCTACGATCTGATCGGGAGAAATGATATAGCCTGCCTGTCGGCGGATAACTTCTGCGGCTATTGAGAAAGTCCTGCCGACTAACTCCGGCGGGATATCTTTTGACTTAATATCTTTAAATTCTTCCTTGAGCAATTCAATTTCCCGCTTTAGCTGATTTTCGGATATCCCTTGAAGAAGTTTTTCGCGTAAAGCAAGGATAAACTGCGCCTGTTCTTTTAAGTCTTCCGGCCAGATATATTCTGACGCGAATACTGTTCCGTCTTCAGTTACCGGCGCAACGACCTTTGGAACCGCAGAACCAATTACATTTGGCTTTTTCTGGAAAAATCCGGCAATCACTAACATTGCCAAAACAGCTAATCCAACTATTGCAATTAATTCAGCTGCGCCTGCGGGTGGAGCGTGGGGCTGGACCGATTTCCAGAACTGCTCAAGGCCGCCCGAGTAAAAACCATCCAACATGCCGGCAAAAGGAAGGACTAATAAAAACGGCATCCCAGATTTAGCAGCCGGCACATTAGTAACTTGGGCGGCTCTTTCTGACAGCTGCTTACCCTCCTCAATTATCTGCGAGTAAAGATGCAAGGCTTGTTGCGAGTCGCGATCCAATACAAAATAATAAATGGATAATAATTCCTTATCTGTCAGATGGGCACGCCCTTTGTAGAAATACTTAGCCAATAAGCCTTCAAAATATTTTATTTGCATATCAGTATAGCCGCTGCGGGCTTTGAATTCGTTTCGTTTTTGGCGGGCATACCTAGCTTCCTTAACTAATACACAGCTTACGTAAATAACCGATATTGCTATCCATGTAATAGCCAAAATCACCAGCCACTCGGATAAACTTCCCGGCCAGCCAATAGCTACAAATCCTAAACAGCCCATGCCTTTCCATAAATCATCAGGGTTGTCGCGCATCAGGCTGCGGATTGTTTTAGCAAATTCCTGGGGAGAAAAACTGAATTGCTTCCCGCTACTTTGGTTACCCCAGCCAGGCCATAATTTTGCCATCCTGCGATTAATGGTCAGATTAGCGCGGTAAAATCTCCCCTTGACTGTAGGCACACTTACACCCAGTAATCCGGCTATTTCTCTTAAATTGTAGCCTTGCATTGCCAAAGCCACTACTTCCCGGCGTTCTGACGGCAATGATCTAATAATATCCTGTATTGCTAAAACCTGCTCTGCACACGCCATGTCCGAAGCAAAAGTATCAGCTTGCGCCGGAGTAAGTTCGTCATAAAGCTGAGCCTCGCTCTTAGGTGATCCCATTGCCTCATTATAAGGTAAATCAACGACTAACGCCTCACGCCTGCGTTTTTTGACGGCGTTATAAATCAGGTTATGTATAGAGGCATAAATGATGGTTTTAAAGCTCGAGAGGCATTTGAAATTGCGGCAGCATTTTAAAAATACTACTTCTAGATCAGCCAGCTCAATTTCCAGCTCTTCCAATCTAAAGCCAAATCCGGCGGCGAAAGTAAAGGCAGTGCCCATTAAATAGGTATTCAGGCCTTTTTTGCAGTCTTCATTGATAAACCTCTGTACTTCTTGACGCGCTGCCTCGCTCTTAAAGCCGATTTTATCGTCTTCTATCTGCACCCTAGCCAGATCCGGCCCGCCGCCGTAATTTATCGGGCCGTCATACGGAGCCACATCCGGCCTTGACCCGCCTTCGCTAGTAATAGAAGAAATTACCTCGGAAGGATGCGTATAAAACACCTGTTCATAAATGCTGTAGCCTTTATCCAGATCAATGCTGCCAACGCGCTCCCTGAAACACAGAGGAAAGATTATTTGCGGCTCCCCGGGCAATTTTGTCATTTGTAGAATAAAGTGCGCGTCTTTAGCCTCAACTGTCTTGATGCCAACTGCCCTGCATTGTTTATTAAGAAAATCTATAATTCTGTCGTAATCAACGCTTGTGACAATGGCACTGTTATCAGTATTCCTGGAGTTTAATATCTTGCGCGGGTCAAAATGCAAAGAGGATATCCCGTCTACCTGCAAAATCCGATGCGCCTCTTCAAAAGCAATAACCGGATCATAAACGTAAGGCAAGGCATAAGTAGACATTACTATATGGAATGAATCATAGGCAAAAGGCAGGTTCTGACTGTCCGCGCAGACAACATGAATCCCTTTCCCGCGTAATTCTTCGCTGCGCTGCTGTGAACTAAAATTACGCAGCGTTGTGCCCACCACAAAGATCTTATCGCCGAAAACCTCTTTAATTTCTTCCAAGGCAACTGCCCGGCCGCAGCCGATATCGAGTATACGCAGTGGATTTTCAGCAGAAGCGTTGAAATATTTTATCATTGCCGAAATTATGTTATAGAAATTTACTCCGTGGATTTCGTTATATCCGTCCTCTCCGCGCACTCCCCGTAGAGTCTTCATCTTACCGGATAATTTTCCTGATTGAAATACTGCCCCCAGGCCCTCAATATATTGCTGGCTCGAATAGAATTTACGATATTCCGGGTCATTGCGGCGCCCATACTGACGCATAGCATGAACACTGCGCCAAACTTCATCTACAACAGGTTTAACCGGCTCTTCTGTTTCAGGAGCAACAATGCTTTCTTCTTTAATTACTCCCTGCCAATAGGCAAAATTCTCTGTCTCCAAAGCCACAAACTCATCTATATCGCTTCTTAATCCTCTATTTCTTCCTGCGACAAAAGCCGGGAATAGAACCGCGTAATACTGCCGGCTATCCAGGAGGCCTGAATCTACCAAGGATTTTCCGAATTTAAAATAGGCGCAAGCTGCCTCAAGCACATCGTCATTGATATTGGCTTCCTGCAAAAGATGTTCTACTGTCTCCCCTACGTAACAGAATGCCTTGGCATACTGATTGGCATCCATAACTAAATGCAGGAAACGCAGACTCTCTTCTTCGCGCATAAGGCATTCACCGCTAGCTATCATCAGAGGCAGATACAAAGGCTTGTCGCCTGCGGAATAAGAAAAATTGTATTCCGGAAAATCTTCACAAATAAAAGCATTACTGTCTAAACCTGATAATTCTCCCAAGCCGCGCCTAATTATACGCTCGTGCATGCGCGTGCCAGGAAAAGATATAACTTGCGGGCTAATCGGGCCTAAGCCGCCTTCCAGTGCCGGCATAACAATACGGCTTACCCGGCGTAAAGCATCAATATCTTCCGAAGAAACAGAACCCGGATTAACCAGAATATAATTTGCATCCTGACTGCCGCGCATAAGCTCTATTACGCCCTCCGTAAGATCCTGCCTGTGTTCACTTGCTCCGTTTAATATAACCAGCCTCGTTTTTTCTTTGAAACTGCGGTCATCCACAGCCACCGCCAGATTACGAATAGTCTCAAGCACGTCCTTAAGCCGGGTGTCAATGTTGGTTAAAATAAGATACTGAATACTGGGGATGCCCAGATGGCGCAGGCATACCACTACTTTTAAGATATCTTCAAACTTGTAACCCTTATTTTGCCGCGCCAATTCTTCGTCGGTAAATGCATCTGTGCCGATGGCTAATCCCATCTCCGAGAATATATAGTTATTTTCGCCGTAAAGCGCATGCAATTTCTGCACAAAGTCCGTGTTGATCTCATTTTGTACTTTTCCCGCAGCATCACTGTGTTTCTCCAGAAATACATTATCGGAAGTCTGGATATGGCGCACGCGCAATTTCGCTAAACCCGGATCACTTGCCCATTTCCTTAATATCTCCAAACCGCGCTCACCGCACTCTGCCAGGAAAAAGTCATCATCTACAAAATCCACCACACAGAAATTTTCTATATCTATACCATGAGTTTGTGCATACTCCGCAAACCTCTTCAACTCCCTTATCACTGCTTCAGGCGGCATTGCCCTCACATGCTTTCCATGCACGGCGGAACAGAAAACACACCCACGGTTACAGCCGCGCGAAGTCATCAGCTGCAGAATAATTGGCGGCGTGTTGGTTAGATCAAGGAAAGAATAATCAAGTTCGAGGTTGGTTAACTCTTCGACACTAAGGCGATTGGGCTGGCCGCTTGCGCAGTCTATCAATACATTGCCCTGTCTGAAGATAAATCCTCCGAGTTCCAACAGCTCCGTTAATATCCGGCTGGGAACGCTGTGGCTACCCATGATCTTAAGCATTCCCGGAAAAACAATTTCTGCTTCTCCGGCAAAAACAATATTCGCCTCGGGAAGCTGGGCCGCGCAAATTTCAGGCGTCATAGTTGCCATCGGCCCGCCCACAGCAATAAGCAACTCTGGGAACCGCTTACGGATATGCGCTAATAATATCTGCATCTCATCAAGCCCGGCAGCATAAACAGTAAATCCGAGAAGAGACGGATTTGCTTTTTCAATAGCCGCGTCAATTTCAGTGAATAAAAACTTACCTTGATTTTTTTGTATCCCCGCACAGGTTATTTCTGTAGGTATACCTGCTTTGCGCAAACTAGAGCCAAGATAATGGCTTGAGACTGAAATAGCACCCTGGTCCCTTCTATCACGAGAGAATACGGGATTGGAGAATAAAAGCACTTTGCTTTCTACTCCGGGCATAGCTAGATTACCGGCAACCCCTACTCTTGTTTCCTTTAACGCTTCTTTTGCTTGGTTAATATAAATCCTTTGCTCCTGCCTACTTAAATAAAGAAATTCCTGCTGCAGGCGGACGATCAAACGCGGATTATCCCATGAAATATCTTTCGCTATCTCTATAACTTCTTGTAGCGACTGAGAAGATCCGATATAAATGACACCGCCGCTTATTACCCTACTCTTAATCTCATCTTTAAAGATAACTTCCATCGAGCGGATCAGCCTAAAATATGCCTGCGAAGGTATCTCTATCAATTCCGGATTAAAGGCAAGCCACTTGCCGGAACATCCTACCGGCTCCATAATAATTTTCCCCTCGTCATCAACCACAGGGATTCTTCTTATTGGTTCGCGGATCTCCTCACAAGCTGTGCCATCTTCTATTGCCGGCCCGCCGCCGTAATTTATCGGGCCGTCATAAGGTCCAACATCCGGCCTTGAGCCGCCTTCCGGATTATCCACAACGTAGGGGACTGTTCCTGCCTGCCGGCAGGCAGGTAAACCTCCCCTGCGGCTGTTAATAACTTCGAAATCCGGCGCGCCGGTAGGCGGCATTTGCTCCAGCACTTGCGGGCTTCCCAACTTATTGCTTATCCAGACATAATAATAACGGATAAAACCGCAAAGCTCATAAAGATTGGCAGCAATTTCTCCCCAGCCGTAAAGATGCGCTGGCTCGTGAAATCTTTGTTTAGTATATTGAAGATTTTCCGGCAAATGCTTAAAGGCAGGGTCACAGAATATATGCGATATTCCTTCGTGGATAATTGATTGACTGACAGGCATAAACAGATACTTGATAATCAGCTTAACTTGCTCCAGCGGAGGGCCGCGCAAGCCATATTCTTTAATCATTGCTCTTAAAGTAAAAAGCCCGTTATACTGAAAATATATACTTGCGGCAAATATAGCCAAACCAATAATCCAGCCGTAGGCCAGTCCGATAAAAGATAAACTCAACAGATAAAGCGCACCTGCCAATGCCAGCGCTGCGGCAGCATTGGAAGGCATAGATTGTGGCTGCCTACCTTGAGCCGGGTAATTTTTCAAATGGCTAAACATCAGAGAATATTTTGACCATAAGCGCAGGATAATTTTTACCGGGCCTTGGCCGCCGGATTTATATAATTTCCCGTCAATATATACTTGCCAATAAGCACCTGAATATTCTAATTCGGCTATATATTTATAATCCACTTCATTTTTCCATGGATTTGAAGAATAAATATCCCCCAGATATCTTCTGTCAATAAGCGTACGGACCATCGGCGAAGCAAACGGAATATGCACTTCTGCTAATCCTATTGCTCTTGCTTGAGTATTCGCGCAATGGTAAACAACATCGGAAAATACATTAAACATGCATAACTCAAAGAATCCCCCGATTAAAATAAATTGTGGATTATTGATCTCTGCCAGCTCCTTAACTAGCCACTTTGACGGCACTCTTGGCATATCGGCAATAACGTAATCCCGCAGGTGTTTCGGCAAAAACCGCTGGTTCTTCTTATAAGCTATAACCCCTAAACTGCTGACTCCAAAATCATCGATAACTCTCTGGGCATTTACTCCGGGGTCTTCGGAATGAACATCTATTAGAATGGGGTCCGGATGCGTTATTGATACATCCGTAATTCCGCCGTAATTTATCGGTCCGTCATATGGAGCCACATCCGGCCTTGACCCGCCTTCCGGCGGCGAAGGGACTGTCCCCGAAGGGGACTGTCCCTTAAGCGAACTATCCAGGGACACTTCTGTGAGGGATTTCAGAACCGTCCCTGAATATTCAACAGCCATAGCATACAATTTGACAAAGAAATCAGGATTGACCCTTATTTTTTCATAATACGGTGTCAAAAGAATCAAAGATTTTTCTGAGCCGCCATCCATAATATGGAGCACCTTATTAGGATTAACCACCTCGCCCGAATCTGCGAGGCCGCTATCAGTGATCTCCAGTACCCTGCCAAAGGCATCCAGCGTTGTGTGAATTTCCAGCCCAAACTGCGCTTTGATCCTCTCCTCTTCGACAAGAATATGCGGCCCCCACTCTGCCATAGCTTTGAAACCGTTATTAGTCGGAGAAACTGCAAAATCAATATCGTGCGTGGGGACATGCAATGCGCCTTTGCCAAAACTTCCGGTAAGATAATAATCGCTGATCAATCTCTGCGTCTTTAGATCATCAAATATCTCAATCATCTGGCAAAGCGGCTTATGCGCTTGCACTAGAAAATTCTCAAGAGGTGGATTCGGCCTTGAGCCACCTTCAGGCAAAGGGACTGTCCCCGTCAAAGCAGTTTGCCCAGCGATCAAAGGGGACTGTCCCTTAAGCGGGCTATCCAGTGACACTTCTGTGAGGGATTTCAGAACCGTCCCTTTATATATCAGCCAGTCGCAAGCAAGGATGCCGAGTACAAAGCTTAAAGAAAATACACCTAAATCAGCATAATCAAAATAATGCCTGAAGTCCAAGCCGCTGTTAAAGAACGGAGAGCCGCTTTGCTGTAATTCCCCGCACACCCCTGCTACATACGCCATCAAAACCATCATCCTTGTAAAAAGAAAAATAGTAATAAAATGCGACTTAACCATAGCTTCATTTAGGGTTTGCTTGGACACTGTAAAAATATGGATTATCGCCGACGGCACAAAGATAAGCATAGCGCCTAAAGAAAATAGAAAATCATTAAGCCAATACCGGTCGATTTTCCATAAAAGGCTAAAAGGAGCAAAATCAAAATAATTGCCTTTAAACCGCCAGAAAATAAATGCCCCTGCCAGAGTCATCACTAAAAGTGTCCCGGCTACAAGCCCTGTCTGTATCTGTCCTTGCTTTAGAAGCCTGCATTCTAATTTTGTATTTTTATTAAGGACTAAACGCATTGATAAAAGAGTATAAACTCCGACAATGACGATAAACAGCCAATTCCTGATGATATCTCTGATGAGCGGCTGATTAACGCCGTATGCATTTGCCGTCAAAGCAAGGCCCAACGAGGCTAAAAATACTGAAAGCGCAATAAAGACTTCACTATTTCTTTTAATAAAAGAAGACAGGCTTCCAGCAATAATATTTTTAATTTGTGCGGCTGTTATATCCGGATGGGACTGAAACTCCCCTAATATTTTCTTGAATTTCCACCTATTCAGCCACTGGCGCATAGCCTCCGGATCAACGCAGCCGGAATAAGGCTGCTGCGGCCGGGCATCGTCAGTGCCGTAATAGACTTCGCCTTTGATCAAGATCCCTAAAATTGAGCCGATTGACGACTGTATTGCTCTGGCTCTGTTCTGGTCGATCATATCCCTTATTTCCCAGACAGCCAGATCCCGGATTTTCTTTAACTTGCCGTTTGCAATTTCAAAACCGGCAAATTCTTCACTGGGGTCACAATGTAAAAGAATAGTTAAAACTTCGTCGCGGCTGAAGAATTTTTTTTGCTTAATCGCGGAGGCGGCTTCTTTTAAAATATCAGCGTGGACATCAGCTCCTCTTATTGAAGCCAAAACTTCAAGGCGCTCAATCACCATTAACAGCGGGTTGAATTCCTGCTTTTTTTCTACTTGCGATTCTTCTTCCGGATGGGCTAATGCGCGCTTAACTGCTAAATTTGGATTATCCAACAGATCCACCTCATCCCCTGAGTTAAGGCGCTGGATCAGCTGGTCAGTCAGTTCGTCGTCCTGCGGCTTAGCAGGCGCATTTTGAGGCACTAAAGGAATAAGCATTCCCATTTCTAACTGATCAGCCAGATCATCCAACGACATAAATTCTGAATTAGTTTCACGTGTTAATGGGCTGGGAATTGAATCATAATCGGTGATTTCCAGGATCAATAATTCCAGGCGCTGAGCGCGCTCTTCTCCCTGCAGTCGCTCTAATTCGGCAATACCGGCTTCTGCTTGCGCGGTTTTGCCGGTTATCCGGGCATTGATCCGTAACATATTGTGCACGATCTGGCGTAAATCTAAATTTCTGCCGGCTAAAACCGCGGCAACATTTTCGTCAATGTCGCTCTGACTGGGCGCAACTGCCACTGTTGCGGCATCTTCGGCATCAGCCATTAATTGCGAATACTGATCAAATAAATAAGCAGCTGTCTGCGCTTCATCGCCGGTTAATAATTCCTCATCAATATCGCTAATCCGGGTAAGGATATATTCTTCCAGCAATAATACCAGCTGCATCAGGTCATTATTGCCCTGATTGCGGGAAAGCGGACAATCAAGCGTATGGTTGGCGGTAATTGTGTTAATTGCTTTTTGCACTAATGCCGGCCGGCTCTGGCGTTTGCAATTGCGTAATTCTTCAATCAAGGCTGCTGCCTCGTCAGCCTTGCCCACCATACCTGCGTTCCAGATAATAATTTGATGCACTACTTCAGCCAGATTTAACCGGCATTCAATCATAATATCCACGCAGCCATCTTCCAGATTGGTCAGCCCGGCTTCGATCTGCAGCGGCTCATCAGTGACATCCAGCTGGCGCACCACATACTGCGCTGCCTCCTGCTCGGTCATGCCGTTAAAATCAAACCTGCCGGAATCCTGATTTAATCTCAGCGCCCCTTCCAATAGCAATAATAATTCGGTGAACGGACGGTTTTCAGCCGCTGCCTCAGCAGCTAATAATTTTTTACCGTAGGCGCGCAGGCCTTTGACAATAATGCCCAGATCTTTTTTAGCGTCTACCAGCGGATCAACGATCTCATCTTCCATCTGCTGGCGCGAGGCAATGCCTAATTCCGGATTTTCGCTCATTTTGGTAAATTCCTCGATCAAAAAGTGCGGAATATCGTATTCATCAAGATGGATAATATTCAAACCCAAGAGGCTCTTGGATTCCTGCAGGAATCCATCTAAATATCCCACTATATCTTTAACCGGGTCATCTGCATTTACCGAAGAACTGTCTTGCCTGGGATCATAGCCGGAAATTTGCTTGAGATGCTCAAGTACGGCGTTCAGATTGATTTCCTGCAGCGATAACGGATCAAGCAGCTGCTCATATACCTGCGGATAAGCAGGTATTTCCTCAATCAACCCCTGCCTCATAGCGTCAAAACGCCAGAAAATCAGTTTTGCCAAAGCAAGCTCGTCTGCTCTTCCTGCGCTTGCTGCATCAATTGCCTGCTGGAAGAATTCTTCATTTGGATTCCCTGTTTGTGCCCAAGTTTTCAGCTCAAAGTCAGAACTTTCGTCTTGCGGTGCAGACATAAATAGAGCTACCACTGCCACTAAAGCTAATGCCGACCAGAATAAATACTGCGGAATAAATATTATTAACAATAGCGGCAATACTAATAAAGACGTTTTATCCACAGGGTAGTGCAAGTTTAAACCCGGCCTACGGCTGTGGATAACCGTCGCGCCGGCCTTTATTCCCATAATTATTTTATCGCTGCGGCAATATGTCCCGCTGGGATATTGACTTTCAGTAGCATCAAGCTCCTCAATCTGTCTTAAACCACTGCTTTTAAGTTCGGCGATAACCTGCGCCCGCAATTCAGGATGATGCGCGTCATCAGAATCTTCAATAGTAACAATACAGATGCCGCCGGATTTAAGGATTGCAGCGGCAAATTTTATCAGTACCTCTGCATTTTCCGGCTCAATACAATTAATAGTTACTATATCCGCCTTCTTTACCGGAACCTGTACAGCCGGGATCCTGCCTTCAATAACATTAACCCCCTGCCTTCGGGCAACTTCTGCTTCTTTGGGATCGGACTCAATTGCCCAGCTTTTTACTTCAACTCCCAGATTTTGACGTAACCACGGTTCAAATTTCAAACTGAATTCTCCGTCACCGGCACCTAAATCAAAAAAAGTAACAGTTTCAACATCTTTCTTTATCTTTTCTTTTATAAATACAGCGGTCAGCACGCCTAAAAATCCGGCTAATAAAATAGCCGGGATCAACGGATAATGATCAAAAGGCAAGGCAAGCGCTAAAACCGGCACACCCATCAGTAGGCCGGTTTTACTTTGTTTTGCCAACCCTCCTGACAAGCGTTCTAATTCTTTTAGAAAAGCGCGCACCGGCCAATAGCTCAGATGCAAGCCCTTTGACAATGAAGCGTGAATAATCAGCCCGCCGGGAGCCCAATGCATAAACCTTATTTTTCCGGCCATTTTTCCGGGCAAGAACAATATATTTGACAGGTATAAAACTCCGAGCTTTTCATGCCTTCTATGCATATCTTCTCTGGCTATTTCAAGCCCGGAACCCTGCATATCTGCGCAGATGCCGATTAAATCGCGGTTAAGCAAAAACAGGCGAACCTGTTCAAACGACTCGTCATCAGAAAGCCAATGCCTTATGCCTTTTTCCTCAAATTCCGCCACTGCTAAAGCAAATTTAGCCAGTTTTTCCGCTATGGAGTACTCGGCAAAAAGCATTTCCAAAATATCGGCTTGCTCAATAATGTGCGCCACTATAGTCCCTTCCCAGTACGGCTGGCATAATGAAAGTGTTTCCGCCTGGAAATCAGATTGTGCCGGATAAATAATTTTGGGCTTTTCCAGGCAGTTTTCATTATTATGGAGGTATTTTAACAGGCCGCGTAATGTAGGATGCCGCACAAATTCTTCTTCAGTAATATCCCTGTTAAACAAGCAGCGCAAAAACTCTTTTCTATCGGAGCAAAGCAGGATAAGCGCTATTAAGGCCGGCATAAACGCCTCAAGCACAGAGCGGTTATGGTCAATAATATAACTGACTGCTGGCTTGTGAATATTCATATAGGTAAAATTCTGCTCAATGGATGTGCCGATAAAACAATTGCCCTGTACTTCATGCGGTTTTGTTGTCTTTAAGAGCGAAAAATCAAGCTGGCTTTCATTGGAGGGAAACCATAAAGACTGGAAACACGCTTCTTCTTCAACAACTATCAGCCGGTCAAAATATTTTTTGACTGCTTCCTGCGCCTGTATTATGCGCTGTGCGTAATGTTTAGAAGGATAAACCAAAGAGCCGGTTATTTTCTTCTTTTTGCCGTGTAAACTCAAAATTAATAATCCGCTCGCTATGAGAATGGCCGTAACTATTAAAGCCGAATGCGGCCAGATTGTATATCCGCTTGCATGCGTCAGAAGCGCTACCAACGCCAATCCCCCAAAAGAATACAGTTTATCCTTGCCGGGAGATTTACCTGTTCTCGGGACAAAAACGAATTCTTCTTTCTGGGGCATTACACGATTGTTAGGAATATCCTGTTTTTGCGTCAAGAGCGCAAAAAGCGGCGCCCAAAAAGGATAGATTGAGCCCATTAAAAGTGCGGTCTGTTCCGGATTACAGGCCGTGCCGGTAATCAAATCAAGGTTCAGCGCCCAAGGATTGATCAATACGCCCCAAAATAACCACGACCACATAAAATATTTATTCCAGAACCACAAATGCTTTTTAGTGTCCTGCCAGGCCTGCTGCCAATTCTTTTTATTTACCAGTTGAGTAATCATTTCCAGGCCCAAACCGACTACGCTGGTGCCCACAAATACATCCATAAACCAGCGGGTAAAACCTTCCAGCCACGGGCTGTTGAAAATTCCAACAGCAGCAAATCCCGGCAGCATCACCAAATATTGCATATAGTAAGGATAGGCCCAGGCCCAAAATGCAATGAAGCCGGCAAAAATAAATAAGCAGGATAATTGCGGTTTTTCGCGGTACTTAAACCATTTAATTGCGCAAGCCGCCAGCTTGCCTAAAACATAAAATCCCAAGATCAGCCAGTATTTATGATCCAGATTCGCCTGCAGCCAGCTAAAATAGGAATTTGCCAAACCGGCTAAACCGGATACAACCGGTGCGGCAAACACTAAAAACATTGTTGGCCAGCCCAAAGAATATAACCGCCCGTTATCTTTCTTTAAGGCATATTTCTGCATTAGCCGGGCAAAACAAGCCATAACCACCGCGCCAACCATTAAAACAATACCGAACAAACGGTTAGGGGTATTATCAGGAGTATTATTTTGCGGATTATCAGGCGATGCTTCAATAACTACATCCGTATATTCAACATAAGTATTTGGATCACAATAAACTTTTTTCGCCTTTATTCTGGAAGCCAGCGGGCCTACATCAGATTGCCGCTGCGCTTTCTGCTCTATAAATAACAAAGCATTGCTCACAGCCCTGCCAACGCAAACTTTTCTACCGTTATTAAGGGTTATACTGCAAGACGAACCCCCGTCAAAAGCCACAGCTTTAGCAGCGCCTAAGCCCAAAAGGATATCAGCCAGCTGGGAGTAGGTCGCGTTAAGCGCGCGGACAACTAAGATCTTATTTTCATCAGTTAAGCCTATGCCGATCCGGTCATTAGGCGAAGCAATATCGCGGCCAAAGCCTTCTGCCTGAAGATCAATACATTTCTGATGATTCCTGATCAACTCCGGACCACCCATAATTGCCTGCCAGGTATTTTCAGGCAGCCCTGTTACCAGGTTGAGCTTGTCGCCAACTTTAAATAAATGCCCGTAATTTATGCGGCTTGCCCCATGCAAAGAAATCACATATCCGTTCTCGGGAATTTCTGAATTTCCTTTTTCTTCAATAATGCCGGTTACAACATTATCTTCAACTATGATCTCCATCCCCCAATGATTAGTTTGGGTTTTATGGCCATACCCCTTGCGGATATAAATAATTGCCTCATTTTTACTGCGGTACCTGTTTATTCCGTGGATATACAACCAGTTGCTTTCATTGCCGTGGATGAACAGCTTAAGCTTCATCTTTTGCTTAGGATGAAACACATCGGCACGGTTATTGGAATCAAATATAAGCGATGCCCTGTTCCACGGCCCCATATTCCAGGCTGTTATTGTCCCGTCAATCATTATCATGCCGATAGGCAAGTTAGTCTTGTCCACGTCAAAGAAACCGGCATTTGTGGCTACTACTGTGCCGGGATGCCGCGAAGCTATTGAATAAACCGGTTCCACGCGCCCAACCCTATCCCAGGCCAAAACCGGCTTTACCTTGATATTAGGATTACCCAGATCGGCTTTAATTACTGAAGCGCGTATACCGCTTTTATTGATTTGGGTAAATGAAACCGAACCGGAAGGAGAAACTAAAACCTCGCTGTTTTGCGCCTGGGCTTTAGAAATAGGTATCAAAAGCGATAAGAATATAACTACTGCCAGCAATATTGGTACTAAAAATAAACACCCGGGATTTTTAGCTTTGTGTTTGGTATTTACTTCTGATTTATTTTTCTTCATACCCAGCCATGGCCACAATGGATTGACAGTGTGCGGGCCGAAGTTGAAGCAGGATAAAACGAGGATTGTGAATACTGCAATTATTAATATTTCCGGGCTGATAAAATCCGGCGGGGCATGAGGCTGGACAGAGTTTAAGAAATGTTCTAATCCTGCAGGCATCAGGAAAAAGCCCAGGCCTAAGACGCTGCGTCCTTTATCCTGTTCATCAGATTCAGCGCATTGCTCAAAAATCTGGCCGCGGGTAACATTTTTCTGGTCAATTCCGGATTCTAAAATAACCTGTATAGCCAATGCATGCTCATCAGTATAATTAACTCCGGTATTTACTAAAGCTATGACGATTTTTGTAGCATCAAATTCATCTACGCCCAGATCATCCATTACCCGGCTGACTAATTTCTCCAAATCTTCAGACAAACCCGGCTTTTCGCCTTGTTGCCGGCGTTTTCTTTGTTTTGCTTCCAGGCGGGATTCATCTGCCTCTACTTTTTCTTCTCTTTGCAGCCATTTTGTCACTCTCCTGGATTCAACAAGAAGCTCATCCAAATATCCTTTCACTGATTCGATTTCACCGTAGCGTTTTTGCGCCTGTAGAACAATACGATCAACTTCCTCTATGCTCGTTGCCTCCTGGACCAAGCGGATAGCTTCAATAATACCCCTAATGACAGCTTCATCCTGTATTACAACAGGTTTTGCCTCAAGCGCAGGCGCTGCAGTTTTAACTGGGGCATTTTTAGCCTTTATAGGTTCAGGTTCAGTTAAACCATGTGCTTCCTGAAATTCGCGCCACTGCGGATTTTTGCGTAATTTTATTAATGCTTTTGCCTCAATCTGCCTGACCCGTTCCCGGGTAATGTCAAAAACTTCTCCGGCCTCTTCCAAAGTATGGGCTATTCCATCTATCAAACCATATCGAAGCCGGATAATCTCGGCTGTGCGTTCAGGTAATTTACTAAGTAATGCATCAATCTGCTCTTTTTCTACTGCAGATAAAGCCTGGTCTTCTGTGCTCATTTCATCCCCGATAATCGAACGCTCTAAAGAAGTATCGCCTCCCTCGTCGTCTAAAGGCTTATCAAGAGAATAAACCGGATCCTCACCGGTAAAAAGCCTGCGCATTTCTAATAATTCCCGAATCTTTTCCTCAGGCTTATCTAATTCTTCGGCTAATTCCTCTATTGTCGGCTCGGCTTGCGTGCGCAGCTTTATCGCTTTTTCCGCCTTAGAAAGAGCATATATAGTTTCCTGCATATGCACAGGCACTCTAATCAAAGAATCTTTATCCACCTTAGCTCTGGAAATCGCCTGCCTTATCCACCAGATAGCATAAGTTGAGAATTTAAAGCCTTTACGCCAATCAAATTTTTCAATAGCTCTGCTTAATCCGATCACGCCTTCCTGGAACCTGTCTTCAAGGCTCATGCCGGTATTTTGATACTTCCCGGCGATAAAAAGAACTAAGCGCAGATTTGAATTTATTATTGTTTGACGCGCCTGGAGATTACCCTTCTCCAACGCCTGAAACATCATTAATTCTTCTTCCGGCCGCAGGACCGGTAAAGCAGGGATGGATCCGAACAGCATCTTTATATCTTTGGGGTCTGAAGACCTTAATAGTTCTTCTATCTCTGCCTCGCCTTTTTTCAAATCATCCCTTGAAGGAACCTCTTGAGGCGCTTCTCCCTCTTCTTCTTTTTCTTCAGGCTCTTGAACCTTAGGCTTTATAGAAGACAGGGTGTTTATATAGCCGGCAAATTTTTCCGAGAGTGCCTTCATATCAACAGCGCCCAACTTGATCATCGCGCTTTTCAAAATACTCAACCACGAACCGCCGAATTTATCAATCACCGCATTTTTATCTTTGCCGTCTAAAATATATTTAACAATACTTACTTCCTCATCTGAAAGTACTCTATATTTGGCGTTATTGGCAAAATCCAGAGCTTTGATAGTCTCCTGCTCGTGCATATTTAAGCGTACATTGCGCAAAAACCAGATATTAATATTGCCTATGGCGGGATCCCCGAGATACTCAAGGTCGCTCAAGTCAAACCCGTGATGGATCTTATCGCGGAACCTTTCCTGCGAAACTCTGGCCTGGGCCTGAGAAACGCTGAATTCCTCGTTAAATTGCTGCAGGATCATTTCTTCCTGCGAATCATCGCTTTTGTCCTGCCCGAACAACGCTGTGTGCATCAACTCGCTTTGATTTAATACGGCAAGCACATGCTCATCAATAGAATTCCGGGTGATCAGGCGGTAAATATTCACCTTCTTGGTCTGGCCTAAACGGTGGACTCTATCCATGGCGTGGACAAATTCCTGATAGGTCCAAGGATAATCAATAAAGATTACTGTGGAAGCTGATTGCAGGTTCAGAGATTGCCCGGCGGTATTATAAGTTGCCAGCATTACTGAACATTGCGGGTCTGTTTCGAATAATTCAAGATTCTTGTCTCTTCTATACCCGGATACATTACCGGTAATTTCAATCACTTTCTGGCATAAGCCTCTTTGCTCAATTGCCTGGCGCAGATGTTCGATAGCGCCTAAATAAAAGGAGAATACTACCACCTTCTCGCCATTAGAGGTTATCTGGCTGATTAATTCCAACGCTTTCTGGTACTTAACGGCATTATCCAGATCGCCATCTTTTAAATTCTTTCTTTTCTGCAGCAACACCAGGCCTATTGCTGCCTGGCGCAATTTCTGCATCTTGGTAAATATTACCGCGGCGGATTTTATTCCCTGATACTGGCTGAATTCTTTTAAGAAATTTCCCTTAACGCGTAAGTATCCGTCTTGCTGCTGGGTAGACATCTCGCAATCTATATCAATTATCTCCTTCTTAGGCAAGTGTATTGCCACATCTGACTTTAAACGCCGGAGCATAAATCCTAAAAGCGCCTGTTTCAAAGCCGGCAAATCCGAAGTAAATTGCCTGCTGAATTCTGTGATTGTAGGGAATATTTCCGGATAGAGCCAGTTCAAGAGATAGAAAAGTTTGATCGGCCTTCTGCCGACAAGAGGAGTTGCGCTTAACAAAAGCTTGTAAGGCGCGTCAAAATCAAGCACTGCCTCGGTCTGCAGGCTTTCATTGCGCATGCGGTGGGCTTCGTCAACTATGACAAAATCCAGGCCTAAGCCTGATATATATTCCCGCAAAGGATTCTGGACTCCGCGGATGGCTTCATAATTTATCAGGATAAAGCGGGCTTTTCCGATTTTATCTCTATTAGTATCTTTATTTACAATACAGACATCTTCAGGAGTCAGATATGTTGAATCCAAGATCTCTTCTTTCCACCAACCCAGCGCGCTCTTTGGGCAGATAACCAATATCTTTTTCGCATCGCTAGCCAAGCAGGCGGCAATTGCCTGCAGAGTTTTTCCCAAACCGCACTCATCAGCTAAAAGAACTTTACGTTTTTCCAGAATAAAACGAACTGCCTTGTCCTGAAATGCAAAAAGCTTGCGTTTTAATTGCGATTTTAATGAAGTTACTTCCGGTTGTTGATAATAAGCCAGGGCTTTTCTGTAAATTGTGCGCAAAATAGTTGGATTTTCTTTATTCTCTGCCTCATATTCCAGCCGGACCAGGAATTGTTCCGGGTTAGCCGCATAAAAACGGTATAAATAATCCCTGAATATGGCATAGAGCCAATCGATATCCGCGACTTTTATTTTTAAACGGCCGAATGAATTTCTTTGCTGCCGGAATATCTCATCTATCTGGGTGTCCGGGCTTAAGCCAAGCTTTTCATCCTCGCTTAATATCTGACGGTAACCCTCAAATATATCCAAAGCAACTTTTGTACGCAGATTATATATTCTGGAAACAATATTAAAGGCATGGCCTATGCCGAAAGTGCTGATCAGATTTAAAACCAGCTCCTGGTCAACTTCTAAGCGCGCCTGTTTTTCCTGAACCTCGGCAAAACCGGTTTCATCCAAAACCTTGATCATCCTGCCATCAGTATCGCAAACAGCGATCGGCTTCCATTGCCTATAAATTAAAATTAGGTCATTTCTTTTCTGCAGCTGCGCATCATTTTGAACTGCCAGCCTGAAAGTACGATGGATATTTACGCTGACATTAGCTACAGCGCAATCAGGCAAAAGATTTAATATATCCTTGCGCACGCCGCCTTTAAAAGCGCTGACAAAATCTTTTAAAATAAACTTCTCGCCGTCGTAATCCCATCCGGAAAAAACAGCATTAGGAGACTGCTCAGAAATTTCGTATTTAAGATTGCCTTCTTTGTCATAAATGTGGGTAAATTTGCCGGCGCTGCGCACCAGAGTCAGGCCTGTGGCATAGGCTAATTCCGCGCTGGTGCCGACTATCGGCACTTTGCCCACCTCAACTCCGCCTTGCGAGCTGGCAGGAATATTGCAAATCACGCAATCCGGATATTTAGCCAATAAAACTGCCGGCACGCGCCTGGTATGTGCGTAAACGCATTGGCCGCCTACTGGCTTGCCGTCAATAATTTGCGCTCCTATAAATACCGAGACCAGGTCAGGGCAATCACTGATAAAATCAGGATCAACCCAAAGCACCTTACCATCCGCGTCATAAACATGGGTAAACCTTGAGCCATCCCAAACCATCATTGCGTTCTTATAGCCTTTATAACCTTGTTTATGTTTCCAGAAAAATCTTCCGCCGATACTTAAACCGCCGTTTCTATCAAACCAGACATTGCATATTTTGGCTTCTTTAAATCTTTCTAACATTTCGGTGTCAACATATCTGGGGCGAGCCTCGGCAAACTCTGCGCCAATTAATTTTCCCGCCTCAATTTTGCCTCCAATAAAGATGGCATTGCGCATCTCTTCATTAGAGACCTGATAGACTATCTTTTCATCCTGTGTAAATGCTCTGATGACCTGTTCTCCGGAAATAATTACTGAGAATTCTTCTTCCCGTAGATTCATTCTATTTTGCACAACAACGGCATCTCCTAAGCTAAATGCCCCAAAATTATTAACGCTACAGCCGACTATTGCGCAATCCGGATAATCGCTTGTGTATTTGGTAAAAGTATTCCTGGTCTTGGCAACCACCGGAATAAGCCGTCCAAAAACCAGCCTGCCCTGGCTAAAAAGCGCATCTACATAAAGTTGTTCGCTCCTTAAGGTAAGCGGAGAATTTAGCCGCACAAAAGATTTTACTTTATCATCAGTTACAAACTGACGCAGGTCCTTATGTTTAAGTAGATAATAATAACAACGCTGGGTAACCGGCAGGCCCTGGCTATCCTGAAACTCAACTGCAAACGACCAGAAAGTATGCCCTGCCAGATAAAGATACGGCACCAAAGGATGGTTGGCGCGGTTATTGAAATGCTCTTCATCAAGTACTACCAGGATATCTTTAGATGCCGAATCTTTTTTCATACCCATCTCAATTAATTCATCCCAGCTAAAAACATCGCCTTTGGAGCTGAATTCGATATTGGCTGCAATAAAGTTTATTGCCCTGCTTTCCTGTCCGGCAATATCTTCACCTTCCAGCTCAATATCATGCAGGCCGTGGTATTTAACTGCGCCAAGCAGGCTATCATTTATGATTAAGGAGCAAGAATTGTTTTGTTGTGATAGAATTTTCGCTGCTTCTTCAGGTAAAGGTAAAGCTATTGAATAAGCTGTCAGATTTATTCCGGTGATATCTCCTGCAAAATCGCGGCGAAAATAAATAAGCGGTTGTTGTTTAACAATACGTTCCTGATTTATCCTGCGCACTGCCGTACTGATATAAGCTGTGGAAATCTGCAGTTTCCTTGCTAAGTCTTTTTGGAAAGGCAGCTCAGGAGCGCTTACCGCGGCTAGCTCATCGTATGCGGATAGCACATCCTCATCGCTGATATCATCGCTGAATTTAAGCGGCTCCTGGCCAATAGCTGAGCGCTGGTTATTTATAAACCTTATTCTGTAGCGTGCCGTAATAGGGTTCTTAAGATTTAATTTACTGATAATATCCCTCATTAAAGGTAATTTTCCCGGATTCTGATCAACCCATTGGCTATATAATTCTATGATCTGCCTGTCGGTAGCAACGGCATAAAATTCCATTATAGGCAAACCCTGGGCAACCAGTAATCTGTTAATCCTGATGATCCTCTTGCCCAGCCAGGCCCTGTTAATATCAAGCATTTCGGCAATATCGTTTATTTCCGGAACTTCTCCTTCAGGGTGTTCCTGCTGCCACTGATTATAAGCATCAATGACCTGCTGGTCATTATACTTAACATTCCTATCAAGAATTATTTCCTGATCCTGGGCTAAGTTTCTGGCCATATTGCTGTAACGTGAAACCGACTCTGTAGTTATACGCATCAGGCGGGCTATATCGCTAACGTCCGGAGAAACTCCGTCATGATCCTGGCGCCATTGTTGGCACAGTTTAATCATTGTTTCCGGAACCCTTTCAGCTTCTAATTTGCCTTTTTTAAGCCTAATCTGTTCGGATTGAGGTAATATTAGATTTATGTTGTTGACCCTGCGGATAAGAGCGCCTAAAGTCAGGCCGGAACAGACGATAATATCTATTTCTTTTGAGCTGGGAGTGGCGTAGGGATAAACCTGCTTAAATAGGCGATATGCAGCGATGATTCTTTTATTCAGGTCTTTGGTCCTGCGGATTGAGCCGACACGGTCGCTATATTCGGCTTGAGCTAATTCCGGCATACTGCCTTCAAGGGTATTTTTCCTGCTTTTCTGGGAGGATAATAATAAGAACGGGATGATTACTAAAATTGCTATGATTATAAATTGCAACATATGAAAATCTGTTTGCGGCGGGCTGTTGGTATGGAATCCCGACTTAAAAATCTGTCCCAAAGCGCCAAGGGCGCAAATAGCCGGAAGATTTGTAGCCGTTGGCTTTTCTTCGTATTTTGGCTCAGGGAGCAGGGGTAAAATCCTCTTTGCCCCTTTAGGTAAGCCCAATTTTTCACGCACATCAGAAATATGTTCAAAATCTTGTTTTTCCAAAGCATCTAATTCTGCAATAATCATCTTGACGGCCCCAGGATCAGCTTTATGAAGAGATAGTATCACTGAAATATCCGAATTTATTGAAGCATGAAGTTCAGGGGTGTAAGCCGTTTCTGAACTGAAAAATATCGCGCGCTTATAGCTCCAGACAGCTGTATCAATATCTTCCTGAGTAACCTTTTGTTTTGTCAACAAAGCATAAGCTTCGGCAATCATTGTAGCGATAAAGACATCCTTGCGGCTATAACCTCGGCTGGCGGGCTTGTCAGTAATTTCCATTGCTATCGCCAATGGATTATTCAATTCATGCTCATCCCCCCAGCCAAAATTCCCGATACCGGCACGCATAAACCTGTGCCCAAAATCGCAGATCTGGGCGTGGATATAATAGGAAGATGCTATTAAATCCTTAACCACACCGCCCTTTTTCCAGTCTCCTTTCGCTTCTTCTTTTAACTGACCTATTGAATCGGGGGAGTCGCGTTTGGCTCCGGATTCCCTGTCCTCAGCGGAAATATAGACTCTGGATAAAAATTTAGCTTCTTCGCTATTACGTTTTACTTTTATTCTGTTTAAGAAAACATTGTCTACAATTCTCTGAACGATCTGCCGTCTTTCTTGATAATTATCAGCTAATCCCCTCATTGCCGGGCTAATCAAATAAGCGTACAATTCATAATATGTGTAAGCAAAGAATGTCTTGCCCCAAATTGCAGTTTCTGGATTTTTAATTAATGCCAAAATTTCCTGGCTGGGATTGCCGGCTAAGGCGTTTTTAACTAATTCGAATTTCCCGGCTAAGACTTTATATTGATATTTATGCCATGGCAATTCCGGCGGCCTGCCTTTAAATCTGAGGTCAAGCTTGTTCAGCATATATGCAATATCAGCCGAACTGGAGGGCTTGTGCCAGCAGGCAATTACCTGCTGGCCAAAATCCATGCCTGTAAGAGGGGCTCCGGTATAAATTACTACCGGAATCTCTCTTTCCTGCAAAGCCTTACTTTTTAATAATTCCAAACCTTCTAACGGGCTATCTCCCATTGCCGCATCAAGAATAATTAAATCCGGCTCTTGTTTTTCCGAAGAAATTTTTTCTTCTGCTGAACTCAAATCAAAGGCAAAATCAAATTCAAATGTAGGTATTTTTTTCGCAACCCCATCAAATACCTCTCTTTCCTGCCTGGCATCATCAACTACTAAAACCCTACTTATTAACCTATTGCTTTTTCTTCTATTTGCTATTTCTTCTTCGGCTCCTTTTGGCCGCAATAGAATTTCCACTCTAGTCCCGGAATTTAATTTTGACTGAATTCTGATATTGCCGAATGCTGCCTCAATAAAATACCGGGCATCGCTTAGCCCTATGCCATCACCTTCATAGCCTAAAGCATTATCCGCTCTATGCCCTCTTCTAAAATGAAACGCCGCATCTTCCCTGGGAATACCTATTCCTGAATCCTGAACCTGCGTTATGATATATTTTCCCCAATTACCGTCAATTTTGCGCCGGGCAACAAATAATTTGACTACAATTACCTTGCCTCTAGGCGTGAATTTCAAAGCATTATCCAGAATATTTTTTAGTGCCTGGTAAAACAACTGGGCATCATGTAAATCCGTAAAAAGCTGTTCTTCAGGCATTTCTACTCTTAAATAAATCGCTTTCTTTTTACATTGAGCCTGAAAACCCTTTAACGCGGCTTTGACCTGTTTATTCACATTAAAAGCTTTAAAATCCCCTGAATTCTCTATAGTTTTTATAA
>JAKQWZ010000022.1 GCA_029561735.1 Candidatus Omnitrophota bacterium
ATAGTTTTTATAAAAGCCTCTGTTGCGTATACCGCATCCCTGCGCCATTCCAGCCAGCTGCTAAGCATGCCTTCTAAACAACTTCTCCAGCTTTTTCCTTTTTTGCTCTTCTTCTTAGCCATAGCAATGATTTTATCAAGGATGCCGTAATGTTTTGAAAATTCGGCAAACATGTCAACTAAACTGTTATGGCGCATATACAGCATAAAGATATCAAATAAGAAATACCCCTCTTTGCGCAGATAATCCTTAATTTCCGGCCAACAGGCAGTGCCATCTGCTATTTTCTCGTTTAAATACTTTTCAATTTCCACTTGCTCCTCTTGGCTAACCTTACCAAACTTACGGACTGATGCTTTGTTTCGGCTGACAAATAAACTAATGGTTTTACCTTCTTCGCTTTTTAGATCATCATCAAGCCAAGCATAAATACTGGGGGAGGAAAAAACAGCATCTGCGCACTCAAGCCTGCGAAGCGCTCTCCTTACTACAGTTGTTTTATTTGCAGATATCTTTTTTTCTCCGTCTTCCCTGCCTATATCACTATAAATTGACTCTCTATTTTTAAGGTAATCGTTAAACTCCTCCTGAGTAAACCCAAAAGAATACTCAAATTGATACCTGAAACCGGAATTTAAGGATATCGCAACTTTGTCCATATGGAATCGCGCAGCAATTTCTTCGGCTAATTCACGCATCTGGGCTTGAAAGCGCGGAGTCTCTAAACCAAAAACACCGCTAAAATTTTTGATCTGCCAGGCAACAGCATTGGCTTTTTCAAATGCTTCTGTTATTCTGCCAGCTGCCTGAGCCTCAAAAGCATCAAGCCCCTGCTCATCTAAAATAATCTTGCCCTCTTCGCAAAGAACGAGAAATTCTTCGACTAATTTGACCAAAATCCGCAGTTTGCGGACAAGCAATTTCTTAGCCCGCCCCATTCCATACCTTCTTATTCTTGTAGAAACGGGGGCGAATTTATCTTTTCCGGCAAAACTGCAGAATGTAATTATCAAACCGATTGCAACTAGTACAACGATAACAACTAATTCAACTATATCCTGAGGCGGGCTATTAGTAGTATGGAATCCCGACTCAAAAATCTGTCCCAGAGCACCCATTGCGCCGATGGCAGGGAGCTTTTGGATAATTGATCCGCCTTGCGGTTCTGCTTTGTTGATCGATCTTATTAATCCGCCGTTAATTATTAAGCCTCCTTGCCTATCTATACTAACAACAGCATCTCTGGCAGCAGCTTCAATGGCCTTACGCATTTTATTTAAACGTTCATCAAAAGCCTGACGGCATTGGCTAAAATGATCCGTCCATCCCTGAGCGGATAATGATACCCCTTCTATCATATCGCCCAGAATACAAAGCATCATACCACCATCATTTCCGGAAAAATGTAAAATGTTATACATAACGTGCTTTGATAATACCTGCCAATCTGTTTGCTCAATTCCTGCTACCTGAGCTGATTTAAAATGGCAGATTCCAACCAATTGGTTCCTGTATTCGCGGGCTTCATCAATTAACTCCGTCTTTCTTGCTTCCTGTCCCTCGGCAGTAAGCTGCTCCAATTCATCCAAACACTGCTCCATCGCCTCAATCAACGGTAATGCCTGCCCGGCAATATAATCCAAAACCTCTCTAATTTTTTCAGCTCTAGCTGCTCCGGAATCCGAAGGGTTGGCCCAAAGTAAAACTGCCAATGCCGGGATTAGAATAAACGCCGGATTTAACCAGCCCAAAGAATGCAGCAGCAAACCAACGCCTAAAATAACTAACAGGGCTGTAGCACCGTTACCGTTAAATAACAGCATAAAATCTGCCATGCATTTTTTGGAGAAGCCTTTTTCACCAAGCAGGCGGTTAACCAGCCGCGCCATTATAGGGCATTCTTCATTAAACTCCTGCACACTAATACCTAATTCATCAGCTATCTCCTGCTTGTTCAGACCTTTGAGCTTAAGCATAATTATTCTCTGCTGCAAAGGAGTAAACCATGCCGGAAGATCTTCACTATCCAAAAGCTGTACGGCGTCAGCCAAAGTCAATTCGCGGCCTAATTCTTCCTCCATATGGGTTATCTGTCTGGCTTTTTTATTTTCCTGCTGCAAGAAAGCATAATCAATCCTGCCCCGGAGGCCGTCGCTCCATTGCGCAATTGATGCGTCAAATATTAAATGGCTGTTTTCATCAAGGCTGACTCCGCTATTAGATACCACTTCAATCCCATCCATAATTGAACGCATTTCTGCAATCTGCCTTAATACCGCTTTCCTATCCATTCCAGAGATGCGCATAACCGTAAATTTATTCATTGCATTCTGGCGCATGCATTCTCTTAAAAACAATTTTATTATCTCTGCGTTAATTTCATCAAAATCAGCCAATAACCTGTCATAGTAATGCGTTTTTTCATCACCGTGCCCGTAGAGCACTCCCAGCTTATTCACCAGCAGCTTTATATTATCAACGATATCCTGATTCTCCAATTCTCCATTTTGCTCATTGCCTAACTTGATAGCCTCCTGCTCAACTTCATCCAAACGCAGTCGTATCTGGCTGACAATCCAGCTAATTGTCTGGCGCGCCTGGGTGATTATGGGATTTTCCGACTGAGTACCCAACCCGCAGACAACCGCGCCGACAGGCGCGCCCACCCCGCCCCGGGCCTGGGGAGGGATGGTATTCTCCCAAACCAGATAAGCCTGCGGCTTTCCGGCGGAATCCAGATAATACTTTTGGCCAAACAGGTAACCGCCAAACTTCTCCTGGCCAAAGCTGGTTAATTTATCGGAGTAGCGGGTTTCCACAAATCCACCGTGCCCGAAGAACTTGCCATGGCCGGGCATACCGATCAATAATCTCCGGGCATTGACATACCATGAGAATTCCGCCGCATAGTCGATCAATTTCTCGGCGCACAAGTCCATTAACTCCTTCTCCCGCTGATAATCGGAAGAAATTTCCAGGTTTTGGATTGCCAGGTCACCCTGTTCGGAAATATAAACCCAAGCCAAGGCAGCGGTAACTCCGGTCAGGCCATCAACCACTTCAATAATATTCATTGCCTCATCCACCAACCGTTCAATTATCGCCCGGTTATAACCTCCGGAACTCATTGCCAGGCAGCAATCGGTAAAATCACCCAAGAACAGGTCGCGGCCGGGATTACGCTCGATCATCCGGACAATAAACGGCCGGCCGCTAAAACGGCTGGCCTCGCCGGATTCCGCCAAACGACTTTTAAGGATACTCACCCGGTCTCTGAAGTTCAAAGCGGCATCAGTCAGGTGAATATCAACCTGAATATTTTCCGCGCTTAAAAGATCCTGGCTGAATTTAAGCATTTGGTTTAATACTTTTAATAAAGAGCTTGTTTGATAACGGATAAAGTTCTTGGCCTGCTTAGATTGCTCTGATTCAAGCTGCATTTGCGCCAAGCCGCGCAATTGGCTCAAAACCGCTTCGCAGTCTTCAGTTGGATCGTATTGAGTTATATTGCCGTCTTCATAAATGAATTCGGCCGGCGCAAACCTCTCTTCAGCGTCCTTGCCTAAATAACGCTGGGTAGAGATTCCAATCCTGCCCAGGCCTTCTCGGATATTCCGGTTATGGCCGGCAATCTCCCTGCCAGTGCGATCCTCTTGCTCGTGATCTTCGATATAAGACCAGAAATTATTGAAAAATATTGAGCGCAAGATTCCGGCAAAACAATCGGCGATCCAGCCTGTGAAAGCGTGGCGGGCCGGGGAAAGCCGGCTGATAAAAGGGAGGTAAATTTTCTTCAGGATTGACGGATCAGCCTCAACACCTTCAACCCCTAAAGACCTGGCCAATAAAACTACTGTCCTTTCACTTAAGCTTTTGGCAATCAAAGCCAGTTCTTCACTGCCGTTAAATTTGTCCAGTTCTCCGGAAACCGCCAGAAAACCACAGGCCTCCTGGAGCCCGGAAATTTCATCCACGATTTTATAAAAAGCCGAAATATCCGGCCTGAACTGTTTGCGCGAAATGCCGGCCCGGTAAGACCGGATCCTCTCCAGAAGGCGCGACAAAGCGTTAACCACATCTTCATTAAGCAGGGCTTGGCGTTTTTGGGCAAGGAAACGGATGGTCAAGTCAGGATCGCCGGAATGACGAAGCAGCCCGATCAAATGCTTCAGCGAACCGGGAAGAATGATTTCGATCACCAGGCCAAGCAGCTGATGCTGGCTAAAGATTATTTCTCTTCCTCGGCGGCCTTTTTCCTGTAATTGGTTAATTTCTAAGAATACGGTTTTCAGCTCCTCCAGTTTTTTGATCAACTCGGTGGATTGTTCAGGAGTCTGTTCCATAGCCTTAACTAAGATCAGGGGATTTTCCGCCAGATAACTGAAAGACCCGCCAAAAAGTCCGCTCAACGACGCCAGCAAGCTGAAATATTCGGCGGTATTAAACCTTTGGCCGTAAAAATGACAAAGCGAAAGCGCCATTTCCCCGGCGTAGATCGGGTATTCTTCAAGACTGCCCTCAATAGCCTGGCGGGCATTCTCAAAACCGGCAGTTGCCAGGCCTCTTTCCATTATCGCGGCCACAATCAACCGGTTATTTCCGGAAAGATTCAACCATCGGGCGATAACCGGCTCCGGGATCTTTTCCCCGGCTTCCCGGATTGCCAAGGCCGCCGAGTCGGCAAAAGACCAATGCCGTTGTTTAACTGAAATCTCAAAAATTTCCGTCAATAGATCCAAAACTACACCATTTACTCCGTCCCGGAATGCCGGAACCACTATTTCAGCCACCAAGCAGAGAGAATCTTTAGCCAGCCGAAGGATGCACTCCCTCATCTCCTCTACACTAAAACCTTTGATCCCGTATTGAACCGCAAGAATCGCCAGTTCCGCCTTAAAATGATCCCAATCATCGCCTAGCTGGCGAATGCACCTGATTGCCTCTTCATGAGAAATTCCTTCATATCCGAAGCCGTTTGAAAGAATCGCGATTTTTCCGGCAAGGAAATAATAAAGAGGAGAACTTTCGTCTTTAAGAAAATCGCGGAACAATTGAACCATTAATTGATCACTGAAATCAATGCCCTTTTCCAAAGCCAATTCAAAAATCTGGCCTGCTTCATCACAGCCTCCGGAATCCATACAGTCATCCATCCACCTGACTACCTGCCAGGAGTCAATCTTTTCCGGATAGTTGGTAATCGCCTCAAGAGCGTAATTGCCAATCACGTTTTCATCGCCCAAACCGCCAGAACACCATTGCTCCCAATCACTGATTAATTCCATCAGGTGTTCGTAAGAATGAGTATTCTCTGCTTCTTCCGGCTCCCGGAATTGCTGGGCAAAACCAGGGACTCCCCGATTAATCGCTCTTTGCTCGAAATCTTCGGTTATGTTTCTCATTGTTTCATATTCATCGTCTTCATCTTCCGCTTCCCGGTAACCGCGTTCCACTGCCCGCTTAAGCATGCAGATAGCATAAATATAATGCGCCAAATCAACCCTTCCCTGTTGATCCAATCCCTTACTGGCTATCTGTAACGCCGAGCTTAAGGCTGCGGATAAAGGCGATAGATCCTGCGGCCATTCCACCGATAAATCCAGAGCTGAAGCCACTTGACGTAAATCAGATTCCAAGTCCGGGTCTTCAACTGCAGCCTTAGCCAGGACTTGAGCGAATACGCCGGAGCCCATGCGCTGATTTTGAATATTAGTCCGAGCCAGGGAAATTGCCTGCTCTAGCTGGCCTTGACGAATCAAACCCAGCAGCGTATCCACCGCCACCCCGCCCCAGGCTTGGGCAGGGATCTCTCCTGAAATCGGCACAGCGCCGTCTTTTACCAGAATGCCTCGGAAACCATTGGCAATAAATCTTACTTTTTCTAGAGAAACATTGATCTTGATTTTAGATTCTGATTCGCCATAAGCAATTTCCATTTCAAGCCAGCTAAATTTGTCCTGCCATCCCCAATCGCGGAGAAAACCAGGGATTCCTCCCAACGGCAGGCCGCGTTCGCGAATGTAAATACCGTGATGATAGATCCGGGAAGCGCTCTCGCAATCAATCGCTGCCGCGGGCGTAAAGAACCAGGGCTTGGCGAAATCTTCCGGCTCGCCCTTCAAGCTACAGAGGATCATCTGGGATAGGTCGATATCCGGCTGGCGGCCATTGCGGCGGCAATCAAGAATATAACTGATAAATTCACTTTCGTTATCATAGGAACCTAAGCGTGCCAGATGACCGCAAACCCCTTCAGTCGGTGTAAAATTGATGGCAATCGGCGCCTTGGCGATAATATCTTCTTCGGCAAAAACCGGCAGCGGTAAAGGTTGAGGAGAATTTTCGCCGGTGATCGGACGAACCTGAACGATATACAATTGACCGCCGACAAAGGCAAATTCAATGTCAACCGGAAAACCAAGCTCATCTTCAAGAGCCAAAAGAACCGATCGGACCTGGCGAAGCTCATCCTCGGACAAGGGGGATTTATAGAACTTGCCGGACTTGGTAACTAAACTGACTGTCTTCTCTTTCCAAATTCTTTGGGCAGTTTCTTGAGCCTTCCTATCCCAGACTCCATCCACCCCACGGTAGCTTAACTTGATCCCATCCCAGACCATGCTTGGCGGCGGCATTGGGCTGCCATAATTAACCTCTTCAATTCCACCCTCCTGGTCAAAATCAATGATCGTATTGGCAAAACCATCCACTGCCTTGGAGCCATCACCAACCACGCATTCAACCGTGGTGTAACCGCATAAATGAGAGAAACCAATACCGGCTTTTTCCGCTGGCACATACTCCTGAAGGAAAGCGGTAAAAACAGCTTCTTTCAGATACTCGTCGCTGATAGAATCATGGGGAGCATCCATGATCAGAGAAAGAGCTGAGCCAGCCCTTAGCCGATCCGTCCTATTAGACATATAACAAGCAGCCATTGAAGTCTCGAAAGAATCTTCGCCAAATCCTGAAGAGCGGGCGATCAGCCTATAACCCAGTTTTGATACCGCGCAATCAAGTTCAGTCCTAATTTTGGGAGGAAGATTTTGCCGGAAAAGAAAATCCCAAAGAGAATCCTTAAAAGACTCATTTACATATTCGTTGATTATTATATGCGATAAGCCTGACCCCTCCTCACCCGCTCTTAATAGCCGCACGGCCGGAGAAGCGGATAATTCAGTGAGAAAACGCGCCCAATCTTGCCGATCGGCATATTGCATTAAGGTAGATAACTCGTTATCAAGAAGTGACTCTAAGAGCTGAGCAAATTCAGAATCAGTTTCTGCGGAATAAAGCTTATCCAGGTAAAAATAAAGCGAACAACAGTAAGTTTCAGGTTTTAAATCTTTTTGTTTATATTTTAATTGTTCCCGCACGTAATAATTCCAGGTATTCACGTATCTTCCCGGATTCTTAGCGACCGCTGAAATCATTTCATCTACCTTGCGGTTAATCTCTGGCCTGAGCTGTTTATAGAGCCGATTAAGCTTAAGCAGCCATTTACGGTCAAGAGTAACAAAAGGCGGGAGAATAAAACCTGATTTTTCCGGCAGGCCTAACTCTTTAAGTATCAGCAGCCAGGCAACTTTACCGCCATGAAGAGCGCGTAATTCTTCAAACCTCGCTTTAACCTGTTCCGGCGGCATTCGCGGCTGGGCAGGCATTGAACGGTCTCTTCTTTTACCTTTCTTTTTTCCGGCTTCTTTTAACTCGCAAATCGTATCACCGCGGCAGACTACGGCTATTTGATTAGCCTTAAGCAGCCTTCTGGCAAAACCGGCTTCGGAATTAAATTCATCCTTTGATAATCCTATTAAAATCTTACGGGCCAAAGACGGGATTTCAATGCTGTTTACCGGTCGAGAAGCATCTTGATGGGTGGTTTTGTAAACAGCGTCCCTGAATATTAGCGTAGTCAGTATCTGATTAAAATCCAACTTGCCCAATTCCGGATAATCAATTTTACGCTTTTCCAATTCCTCGATGGCCTTCTGCAATCCGGAAATATCCTGATCATCCAAATCGCCTATCTTTGCTTTATGTAACCCGGAAATAAATTGCAATATTATCCTGATCGCATCAGGATCTTCGTCAGCGATGTTCACTAACGTTCGAGGGATCTTCTCTAAATCATCTTCTCCGATTGACGGAAAAAGTATACGCAACAAAACCTTGTAAAGAAAAGGCCTATTATCGGTAAACTGCTGAGTATCTTCATGGAGAAAACCGCGCGTAATCCTCTGCCAAAACGCTCTAAAACTATCACAGATCTCGCGGATTTTCTGAGCTTCCGATTCGTTAAACGGCCTTTTTTCTCTCATTGCTCTATTTATGATAAAAAGTATTACTTTAAATTTGCGTTTATACATAAGCAATATGCCGGAACTTTCTGTCTCAAACAGCTTCCTCATCGGCATGCTCTTTACATCCATCTCCACCAGCGCCAGGTGGTCCGGATGAGACATATCTCTAGCCAATTCATCAAGGCTATCAATAATCTTAATAATATCGCTCTTGGTTTCCTCAAAAATATTAAGCAGCTCTGCCAACTCAAAATATTCCAGCGATTCTAAATACGAATCAATGGTCAGACGGTTAAGCCAGTCGTGAATTTGCAGATACGTGAAAAAACTCCCCCCCTCAATATCAAACACTCTGCTACGATGTATAGCTGGCTCGTGGCCGCTATGGGGAAGAAAATAAAACTGGAAATTCCACCACATCGCACGGAATACTTCATCGTCAATTCCCGAAAGTCCGGCCTCTTTCATAGTCTGTTCAGCATAATCATTTACATAATCGCCTTCCTCAGAATAAAATTCTTTGCGCAGCCTTTCTCTCTCGGATATATACTGTTCAATAACCTGCATTTGGGCTTCGTTAAGCTTATCGGTTTCCATTGCCTGAAGCGCTGCAATATCATTGTTAACCCAAAAACTAAACAAAGCAGCTATCTGCTCTCCAAAATCATGGCCTTTCCTATCCCACCATTGCCTTTCTCCGAACCAGGCAAAAAATTCATGCACCAGGACTTCAGCGATAGACGGGCCGTATAAAATATTTATTCCATACTTAAGACTGGAATGCCCCTCAAAAACATAAGGCACTCCGCTTGTTCTTTTTATCAAACAAACTTTACCTATCGGAAATTCATCGGTTGTGGTCACGGCCAATTCCCTGAGAATTATGCCAAAATCAGCCTCTGTGCCGGAATGCTCACCCCTATTTGAGAACTCACTTAAGAAATCGCAGGCTTTATCTAATGCGGGCATAAAATTATCGCAAATCGAAACAGCCTGCCCCTTTTCATGGGCCTTTTTAATAAAGTAATCTATTACCGGCTGATGCACTTCTTCTATCACCGTATCTTCAACTTCCTCATCGTGCATAAACAACCCGGAATCGACATTTACGTCTATATTGTGCTCTTCTATTAATTGATTGAGCTGTTGCAATGCTTCAGCTGCATCGGCATCTTCACCAGCCTGTTCTTCTAAATACTGAATAACCTCAGCAAAAGTTACTCCCTGCTTAGGCATGGCCAGATCGCGCTCTTCGCCGCCGCGCATGAACAGGCGGTTACGGATATCCCTTGCCTTCTGTCCGTTAGCAGCAATTATCAGGGTCTTTTCATTAATTTCTATCTTTGTTTGCAACAGGCGCACAGCGTTACAGAAATCGTCAGTGCTCACATCCCCTCGTGAAGGGTCAAGATTAACAAAAATACCCGTAAGTTTTCCTTCGCTGTCTTCTTTCACTACACAGTCAGGCCGGCGGCGGTGGAAATGCCCGAAAACAAAAGGCAGCTTAACCCCCTCATCATAAGGAATAGCCAGCTGTTTAAATGCCGCCTTATGCCCCCAATCCTGCTCGCGTTCTTCCCTAGCAACAGCAAATGCCTGCTGGCTGTCATCATAAACGCGTTTGCAAAGCACCATAGTGCGTGAATCAGGGTTAAGTGCAAAAGATATTGAATCTTCGGCATTAATAATTTTAGCAACTTCCAACAAGGCGATTTCAAAATTATCAGGCAATGCAACTTCAGCGGGAGTGTATTGCGTAATGGGGATACGGCTCTTGTTGCGGTCTTTGCGCCAAAGCATAAATCCTGCAACAATAAGAAGGATTGCTACAGTCAGCCACAACGGCGGCGCATGGGCAAACGGCAGGCCGATTAATATTGCCGGCGCCAGCGACAGCGGTTTGGACACAGGCATTGAATCCAGAATAATCAAAAATCTTTGGATAAATTCATCCTCCTCTATAATTTTAGCTATCGGCTCTGTCAAAGCCATAAACTCCGCCTCATACGGAAGGGGCGCATCGCGTTTCCCGGAAGAAGCATGGCTATACTCCTGCCAAATAGCTATTAATTCACCTAAAATTCTTTGGTGGTTAAGCTCCTGTTTTTTATCGTCAACAGAATACCCGGACACCTGTAACAGCACTGCCGCAGCTTCATCAAACCCGGGATTAAAATCCGGGCTGCTGTTACCCAGCATATATTTGTAAAGCCCTGTGATAAGCGCTTCGTAATACTGCCTTGGCATATCCTGAGCAAACTGCTCAATCAGGCAGTTGAGGGTCTGGCTAAAAGCAGAATCTTGGCCTTCTGATTCTGACCTTCTTAGATACGTCTCCCAAGAAGCAAGGCCGGCAGAATAAACTTTTTCGGCTAGATGGAGCGGGCTGAATTGAACCGCCTGCTCTTCTGTTTCACGTCCGGCAATAATATTCTGAAGCTGCTGGTAATCATCGCTGTCTTTGGAAGTGCATTGCCCGGCTATAAGTTCCAGCAGGCAGCTGCTTCCGATACAACTGATAAATAATGTTCCCGGGCATAGCATTGAAAGTATCTGTGTCGCGATTATGTCTTCCCGCGCCAGTATCAGCCTGATATCAAGGCTATACTTGGCCGAGATATATTCCTTCATTGATTCCAAGGCCTCTTCCAGAGGCGAATAATTCGCTTCTCCGCTATAGGCTACATAAAAGTTAATAGTATCATTCTGCGTAAGGTCTTCGGCAACGGTATCGTATATCCCGGCAAAGCTAATTTGCCTGACCCCGAGTATACGCAGGCTCTCTGCCTCGTCATTGAGCATGCGGCAAAATTCATTTATTCCGTCAATAACCGGCTGGCTTATCTCATAATCTTTTATCCGCGACAAATCGCCTAAAGCAGCTACCTGTCTAAGGTAAGATGAGAGTTGCCGTTTCCGGAGGAATAATTTTGACAGCGCTTCATTGATAAAATGCGCGGCATTTAACGGGGCATAGATTGCCACAGCCAGAAAAGTGAAAAAGGCAAATGCCACTGTACCGGGCCTGAACTCATAAAGATAAGCATCCAGGGCATTCATAGTATAAGGGGTAAAATTGCGGCGGGACAAAGCCTTTAATTGCCAGAGGTAACGCGCCTCATGTAAAATAAGAAGCTTCATAAAATACCTGCACTGCGACGCCCATGCCGCTATCCTGATTACGCCGCAGTAAGGATTGGAACTTGCCGGGCGCAGGCGGCGGTAAATTAATTTTTCAAACAGGTTCATTCCGGCTTCATAGCGCGGCTGAAGCACTATATCGTTAACGCATGCCATGCCATCTATTTCTTCCCTGTCCCCGGAATTAAACGCATCCTTGATAATTTCTTCTGTCAATTCCGCGACCTTATCATCAAAACTTTTGGATGCCCAGCCGGATTTATCCCTGCGGGCAAATTTTGACAGAATACCGGTATAGCCGATTATCAACGCTGAGCCGATGATATATACTGCCATAACTATTATTGCCGCTGCAGAAGGCGCCCCTTTTTCTATCCACGTATAAGCTGCAAATCCGGCTGCACCCCAGAAAATAACGGTAGAAAAAATTATCATAATAATACGCGCTACCCTGCTAAGAAAAACAACATTGCGCTTTTGGCGCGGGCTGTATTCAGGCTGATGCATATTCACAACCGTCTGTTTCACCTTATCTTTTAAAGCCTCAAACCTAGCCGGCTGGATTATGGGCAGGCGCACGGTTATTTCAGTACCCAGCTGCATTTCCAGCCTTCTTTCTTCAGAAATTATATCCATAAGCATATCGCATTTTTCCTGCGAAATACGGCCAAGCGCTAAAACCAGAGCTTTTAATTTTTGATTATCCAGTATCTGCCCTAACTCAATTATCTGGCTGTCAGTTAATCTTCCGGCAATGCCTTCAAGCAGTTTATAATTGAGCCCGGCAAGGAATTCCGGGCTTATCCCATGCGTAGGCAGAGGCGATGGTAAGGCAAGCGCTGCGTATTCCGGAAATTTACTTTTTGACTGCTCCGGCAGCTGGGTAATTGCCGCCTGCAAACCCTCATAATCTACAGACTCAAGCAATGCCTCCAGAAGAACGTTATTCTGGGTAATACCGGGCGAAGAAGCAAGGTATTCAACCTGATGATACGCCAAAAATTTAGCAGTCCTTCTTAAAAAATCAATATCCTCCAGCGCTGCGTTTAATATGTCCGGATCGTTCATATGCACTACGTCCTCGTCAGCAACAAGAGAATACGGCAGCTGGCGGATAGCCTCTGCCACCTGATAGGTGTTTAAGTACAACCGGTATTTCTTCAGGAATTCCGGAGCTATTCCGGCAATCTCAAATACTTTGTGCGCATCCAGCTGGCGCGCTACAAGTTTAAACAGGCTTTCCGGAATACCCAAAATCGTGTTTACGCTGAAAGTATTTAATATCTTTTTGATTTTCTTCTCCAGAAACGCCAGCCTTGCGGTATAGCTCAAAGACGAAAATTTATCCAACCCTACAAACTGCTCTATGTCCCGGATATCTTCAGGGATCGGCTGGACCAAATTATGAAGTTCGCTTTTGGCCATGGCGTCATTGCGCATCTGCCAGTAATCACGCAGCTGTATAAGCGCATTTTTCTGCGCTTCTTCAAAACTGACAGACTGCTGATAATCATCTATTTTAGGCATAGGGTTTAAAACCGGGGTAGAAATCCGGAAACTGCCGCCTAAACTTTCAATAACGCGCTTGTTGTCGCGGGTTCCGGTGCCTGTGCCGGTTTTTTTGGTGGTCCTGCTTCTCCTGCCGCCGCTGATTGAATCGCGTATCACCCTGGGTATGCCCGGGCCATTGTCAATTATTTTAACTACTATCATATTATTCTGCTGGTCAAATTCAGTGATTATTGCTATCAGCCCGTCTTTGACGCTCTTATCTTCAGCCACATAACCCATTGCCTCAATAGAATTACGGATAAAGTTCAGCCATACGTGGCGCAGCTGCCGGTCATCAGCCAAAACCCTGCCGGCCATCGGAGCAATAGCCACAAAGCAATCTCCTTTGCTGCTTCTCTGCGCCTGCCCGATGATATACCCTTGCGCAGAGACTTTGGTTTTCTGCTCATGCGACCAGAGTATGCGCGGCTGAAATACGGTTATAATCCTGATTAGAGTATCGGCGACATCTATAACGCTGATGCGCGAAGGCAGCCCGGTGACAAAATCCTGTATCTCTTTAAGTATGTCATTTAAGCGATGCTTGTTGATAATGATCAATTCGGTTAATTCTGCCACCATTAAACTGTCATCTTTTTCGGCTTCCCCGTTATCAAGGGGATTTTTCTGGGTTTGAGCCTTTTTTATTATTGGCAATACAGAAACGCTTTCCGCAAGCGGCGCAACAGAACAATTTTGCTCATCCACCTTAAACCCTATTGCCTCAATAAAAGCAAGTGTCAGGCGGGCATAATCTATGACTGAACCGGCAATCCCTGATAATTCATTGATACTCTGGCTGGTTTCGTTGCTGATAAAATTAACCATCCGGAAATTAAGGTGTTCGCTATAGCGGTCAAGCACGGTAAGAAAATTTCCCTCTTCAATCAGGAAATTAGCCAGCCACTCCGGGTTGTTGATCAGTTCCTGCGGATTTTGGCCCAAGGCAAAACCCAGCTCTTCATCGCTAAGCCTGCTGATCACATCAAAATGCGACACTGCGTCATGGAACAGTTCGGTTATTTGTCCGGCATGTTCTTCTCTAAACTTATCATTATTTAAAATGCGGCTGACAAAACCAAAAGCAATATTGTTAACAAACATCTCCCTGAATTTTTCGTCCTGAGAAAAAAGGCTGATTATCCCCAGCAATATCACCCGATATCCGTATTCCCGGGCAAATCCTACATCATTGACAGTCTCCGTAATCAGGCGCCGCGCCAATTCCCGTTTTGGATGCTCAAGATTTTCCTGCCAACCGTCATCCAAAAGCCGGGCAACTATCTGCTGCTGCCGGGCCTGGCGTTCTAATTTTTCATTGATAACAATCCCGCCGATTATTTCCAGCTGAGCGTCTGTAAGTATGAGGTTATTTAAGAGCGTTTCCCTGATACAGCTTTGCGCCTGCGGCTCATCAAGTTTTGTCTGCAATAATAATGTTATAAACAGGCGGGCAACGTTAATAGCATGCATTGGCAGGCGGGAAATTACCGGCCAGAGCCGCGGGCAAACTGCAATTATCCTTTCCGGAGGTATTTTTTCCAGAAGCATCTTCAATATTGTGGCGCGAAAACACTTGATAAAATCCTTATCGCGGAATAACTCTGCTGACGGCTTACCCCAGATTGCCTTAAGCAATTTGTCTTCATAAATATAAAACGGGTCAATTACTTTAACGCTGTCAATAATATTGACTATAGTATTGAAAGAGCTGGTGACTCCCGCAAAGACTGCTTTCATTGAATGCAGGAGCCCCGCGCCTTCCATCAATTCAGTAGAAACCTTTACCTGCTGCATCCTTTTTTCACGGGCGCGGCCCTGTAAATAATCAAACGCTTTCCTGATTAACGGGCTAAACGGATTAATCACTAAATTGATAACGCGTAAAATCAACGAAGTTCTTTCCCTGTGCCCGGAGCGATAGAGAAAATAGCGCAGCACCCTTAAAGCGATATTAATTAGCAGGAGAGTGGCAACAATGTTGATAATCAAAGCTGCCAAAGGCGTAAATTCAAAATATTGCGCAAGCCAGCTATGCAGCCAAGGGATATTTAACACGCCCCAATCGCCCTTGGGCAGCATGGCAGTAAACGGCAACGCCAGCAGCAGGTTGGGTTTATGTGTTGCCGGGGCTTTCCTGCCCATTACCAAGTCAAGCACTTCCTGTTCCGGGCTCACGCCTATCTCCAAAGCCCCCCTGTCTTTAAACTCTTCGCCTTGCTCAGCTAATTTATTTAAGGTCAGCGGATAATAGTATTTACCTCTTGGCCCATAAGCCACCCCGTATGTTTTTTCAAAATCTTCAAAAAGCTGAATAGCTAATTTAGCCCGGGTTTTCATATCAGCCACAGGCAAAAGCAGCCGCTCGGCTAAATCCAGAAAATATACACTCATAAACTCATAAAATTCTTCTCCGTTTAAAAATAAGCGTATGGCTTTGCGCGTTTCTTCGGATTTGCGGGCGCGCAAATATATATGATTGCTGCTGCTAACTGTGCCGGCTATGCCGAAATCAGCCGGCAAAAACGCTTTGCCTTGACTGTTAAGAGAAACATTTTCCAGATGCAGGTCGTTTCCCATCCTGCCTGAACTATCTTTATGGTCAATAGTATAACCCAGCATATGGCAGCGGATAATAGCCGGTAATATATGTAAAAGGATTGATTTCCCAAGCCATGCGGGGCTACCGCAGCTGCCGGCAATCCGAGCATTAAACTCAGTCAGTTGTTGAGAAGTATGATTTTGATAACGTTTCCCGTCTTCATGGATAAATCCGGCTATACCTAAAGGCGCCCATTCTGGGAAATTATATTTTTTGCCGTAAAGCCGGAACCTGCCGGTAAGGGTAAGGAAAAACAGCGGTTTTAATATCCCGGGATCTTCAGGAGCCATATCCCAAAGTTTTTTGGCCAAGCCATAATGCTGCGGGCTGATATACTGCCTACCGTCGTCTTCGCCGGGCATTTTTATTTCAACGGCGAAAATTTCTCCGTCCTGGCCTTCGGTATAGAAAATATGCCGGCGGAACGATTCAGATAAAGGCACAATGAATACTTCGCCCAGCTTAAACTGAATACCTGATTTCTTAGCATAGGCGATAGGCGCCAGAGGCTGGCGGTTTGAATCTTCATAATAAAACATTTCGCGCCTGCTTAATAAAGCTAAAACCTGCAACAAACGGTAAATTCTAGTAGCCCGGTCTCTATGGGTGAATATACCTTTGAACAAAGTGGGCATCTGGCGGGATAATTCCGCGCACTCACCCGGATACCATTTCGCTTGCAAGAATTTAATCCTGTTTGGCCTTGTTTCTATTCCGCCAAAAATGTATTGGCTGATAAAACGCTCAAATTCTTCTTTTGCTTCGACAGATGAAATAAGCAGCTCTTTAAGCTTGCGCCTTAAATATAAGCTATCAAAGCTGCATTCATCAGCTATAAGCAAATAGGTAATAACCCGGACTGATTTTGCTTTTGCGCCTAAACCGGGCTGATTACAGACAGCCGGAGGAAATGCATGTATCCTGGCTATGGCATCAATTGCCACCCGATTGCCTTCTATTGCCCAATTATGGAGTACGCCCAAAGCGTATTTCCGATAGCGAACATCTTGCAGTTGATTTATTTTTATCAACCTTACCAGCTGCTCAAGTACCGGTATCAGACACTTCTTCTCCGGACAGCGTTTTTTACTATAAAGCCTCGCCAAAATTTCCTGTAAATCGGTCATATGATCAGATTTAAAAATCTTCCGCCCTGCTTCGGTAATTTCAGCTTGCAGTTGCTTAAACTCTAATAAAAATTTAACTTTTTTATAATCTGTAACTCTTGCCTGCTCTTGCATTGCCTGAACATGGGTCTTGCCTTGTAATTCGGCATTTTCATGCTCTGCTATTGCTGTTAAAGTAGTATTTAACGGCTGAATTACGGATAATAAATTCGCAGCCTGCCAGGAAAGGTATATTTGATGCGGATTGTCGGCAAAACACCAATTTTGTGGCAGGCCGGGCGGCCCCCTGGCTCCCGTCTGCATGCCGTAGAACTGCACAGGCTTACCTTCAAGCATGATATTTAATTCGTTGAACTTCGGGATAGGCTGGATTTCGATTTGCTTTTTTCTTACTTCTCCTTTGAGGTATTTTAAATTTTCCGGGCTCAGGTTGCCGAAGAACCCGCTGAAATGATTTTTGCCGTCCAGCCTGACATAAGAATCAAAGAAAGAAGTGGCGATTTTACCGCCTCTGCCCACCCGCACTAGCACATTCCCCTGGCACTGGTAGATCACATAGCTTAAACCGCGAAAATCCGGCTGGTTGGTATAAAGCCCGACCATCAATATGCCGCCGTCTAAAAGCGCGTTACCTAATGACTGCAAGCCACGGATCCTGTCTGCCTGACTAAAACTTTCAATCATTGCCAGTGAATCAAAGTTAGTAATAATGGCATATTTTTTCTGCTGTTTGCCGGCTTCAAAGATATCCAGTACTTCAAGGTTTAGCGGAAATTTACGCCGGCTGCTTTCCTGCGCCAGGTAATCCTGCACCTGTAATGCCGCTAATCTCATCCCGATAATTGCCAGTCCGTCAGGATCACGGTAAATGTTGCTCTTTGCCTGATTCAGACCGGATTTTAACCCGGGGAATGCAGCGATTATTTTGTCCCTGTTCTGCAGGCTTTGCGGGTCTTCAATCATCTCAAAATAATTGGCGCCAAAAATAGCAAGATCAAATTTTACCATAAGGCATTCGCCTAATTCGTTGAATACCGCCTTCGTATCAGTATCTTCATCGTGGACAATATAGGCATCTAAGGCAATATCCGAGCCGATTAACTCTAAGCCCCTGCCCAAAGCTTCGTTTTCCAGTTCCTCGCCCAGGCAATGGATAAATTCCTGCGGCCCGGAAGCAGTATCAAGGATTGATTTTTTCTCCGGGCTTGAGCGCAAACGATCCCAAGCAACCCAGTCAAAATGCTTATCCATCCAGTGCTGGCTGATCGCGCCCATCTCCGGTATTAAATCCAGTATGAATTTGACAACCGGCAAAAATGTTTGGGCAGTCATTCCCAGAGTACGCCTGATGGTGTTATCTCCGGTAGGCGAATATACCCTATATCCTCTCCAGATCATTTCCAAATACAACTGGCTGAATTTATCTTTTAAATTTTTTGGGGCCAGGACATATAGATCTTTGATCAACGGCAGGCAAGTCAGGTCACGATAATCATTATCCACACAATTTTCTATCAGCGAACCGATTACCTGATTAGCATGTATGTCAAGTCTGCCGCGCAGGAATAAAATTTTAATCATCAGCCAGGCTAGGCAGGCCTGCCTGTTATAACTGTGTGCTATTATATGCAATAGATTTAGCCTGCGCATTGCCGCTAAAGCTGCGAAAGTAAAAGCCCCTTTTGCGCCGTAATACGGTTGACCTACCCGGGCCCTGAATTTATCATACGCCTGGTCTGCCGCATAAAGAATAAACCGGATAGATAACTCTTCCTCACTTTTTGCCTTGACCATAGCAAATGCCCCTGCTGCTGCCGGTAAAAATGCGGCCAGCTCAGCAGTCAGTTCTTCACTCAAGCATTGCTCTGCCAAAGGAGCTAATTGTTCCCAGAAGGTTTCAACTTCGTTCAACTGCGGATTTTGAGCGTGGATTTCTTCGTGGCTGATAATAAATTGAAAAAGCCCTTTTATTTCCTGCTTACTGAAATCTTTACCCAACACTGCCTGAATTTTAGCTAAATCAAGATTGCCGTTGGTCGAAAGGCAGGGGGCGTAATGTACGCGTTTGTGGTGTTGGTTGTAAAAAGCTACTGAAAATTGCCCGGGCGGGCCGGTAGTGTCTTGCTGAATAAATTCTTCCAACTGCCTTAATCCTTCTGAATAACGATGGAGCCTAGTGCTAACCTTAGGCAAATAATGCTTAATCAATTCGGCGAAAAGACCCACATCCTGAGCAAGGATATTTTTTTGCTCAGCGCTGTTCTCCCGGGCTTCTTTAGCGCCTAGAGCTAGGTTGGCTGCGGTAAACGGAGCCAGAAAAAGCAGGAAAATACCGAATATTCCTGCTAAGGGGCCAAATAAAGAACCTAATATAGGTAAATGCAGGGTTGAAGCTACAAGGCTGATTGCGTAAATAGCCAGGCAGAACCCTCCTAAAATACCACAATCCATATTCCATTCACATTTAACCTTATATTTATTTATGTACCGGTTTTGGATAAAATAAATGAAAGCCGCAAATAAAAACCCGGCCATTAGGTTGCCTAACATTCTTATAATAAGCGGCTTAAAATTCGGCAGGCCATCTCCGCAGGCGTCAAGCATAACAACTACTTTCCAGCTGAATGCGGCAAAAGCCCAAATAACTGAATCTTTGAATGCCTTGCGCAGAATCTGCGGGCCTTTCATTAATAAGAATGCGATAGCCGCTGCGCCACAAGTTAATAAAGACAATTTTATTGTGCCTATGCCCAAAAGTGCCGCCGGAATAAATGCCAGCGGCTCAACGGCATTGCGTTGCTGCTCTATGGCCCATGGGCAGCCTTCTTGTCCGGGAGCCAAGCTAAAACCACAGGCGCTTTCTTCTATAGCATAAAGCAATTTGCGCAGGCGTTCCTGAGATTCAGCAGCATTTTGGACGTAAAGCAATATCACATCCAGAACCTCTCCGGCTTGTGCATTTAATCCCAGAGTTCTTTCCATGATTATCATCTCGGCATTCCCGGAAATAACTCCTAATGCGCCATTAAAATCATGGCGCTCCTCCTGCGTACGGGTTGCCGGTCTGGCGCCTAATTTAACTACGCCATCAGCGCCAAAAAGCCCATCTTTAACTTGCTGCCAATGTAATTCTGCCCGCTCAAAAGCTGCTAACATCTCTTCAACCCGTTTAGCACTCAGGATAAACTCTTCGTTTTCTGAAATCACCCTTAATTCAATGCCTATATCACTAAGCAATTTGTCAGTTGTATTAATTTCTTCTTTGACGCCGGTTACAGGGCTGGATGAGCCGCCGTATTCCGTGCCGCCATCAAACTCTCCCGGCTTCATCGCCCCGAAGCCGTGAGGCGGCTTATCGCCGGTAAGAGCCTCTGTATGCTCTGAGTTATCTCTAGAGTAGGGAGCAATTCCTGCCCTACGGCTGTGGATAACTTGCTTAAATCGTAAACCGTCAGATTTAGCGTCATCAGAAAAAATAGTTTGGGCTAAAACAAACAGGTAAAGCTGAAATCCTAAAATAAAGTAAACAGATAAATACTTAACTGCCAAAAGGCATAACAATGCCAGCAAGGCATCTACAGCCGGGCCTGTTAACAGGCATATCGCGTAATTTTTAGATAAAGAAATATTTTCCTGATTTTCAGGATTATCGTCAAATTCAAGCTTCAACCCGAGGTGGATATCGTCTTTTACCACGGTAATCCTATAGTTTTTACCGATTCCGGATAAGCGGGCTGCCAGATAATGGCCAAATTCATGCGGTAAAAATAATGCAATACCCAAAAAGTCAAGCCAGCCAAAACTTTTCAATGCCCGGGCAAGAGGAACACTTTCTGCATTATTCAAATCTATAGATTCTTCCTCTGCTTCAAGAGCAGAACCTTTGCAAGGTAAAGATAGATAGGCTACAGACAGTAAAAGAGTAAGCCCGAAAGTCACTGCGCCTGCGGAAAAAATTATTTCCGGGCCTATCTGCAATTTTCCCGGCATAAGCAGCCCGGCAAAACCGTAACCGAGAGCAACAATAAAACCTGACCAAATAAAACAAAAAGCCGCTATAAAATACACCTGTAGCTTAACAAACATGCTGCGCCCCTGCGCCTGCAAGGAACCGCTTCCTTCTTCTGCCGGTAAGGATGTAATTTTTAAGATTTGAACTTCTCCCGGGCACAAACCCACAGGCAATCCATGCTCGCCTACCACAGACCTATGGATTGCAGGAAACACTTCTGCCGTAAGAATATTTTTCGCCTGAAAATACTGCGCGCCGCTGTCTGCTATCCCGCCCAAATCAAGATTAACCCATGTTTTTTCCTGTCCGGAGCGAATATTGTTAAGGTTTGCAACAACTATTACCTGTTCTGAGTTATGCTCCCTTAAAAATGCAACTATACCGGAATTTGGCTGCATTTTTATTTCCAGCATCTTAAATGAACCCATCCTAAATACCGGTTCCTGAGCCAATTTCATGGCTTTAGCATAGAATTCTCTCATTTCATTGTCATAATCATCCCAGCAAATCAGGTTTGCATGACAAGAATCATACGCATAGCCCAAAATTGCTTCTAATTCGCCGTTATAAAACATGGGCACGCCGGGGGCTGTTACCATCAACATCGCCGCGATCCTTGCCTCTTCGGGAGTAAGGTGGCGCAGAATCTCCATACCGCTGCCTTGGAAAAATATATCTCTTATGTCATGGCCGTCTTTATAGTGTACTTTAGAATAAAAATATTCACCTTCTGAATTGGCTTTTAAATAATCAATAAATTCCTGCACTGCTCTTTCGCCTTTAAGCACTTTGAATAAAATATAACTGAAGCCTGAATCAAGTGTAAGGTCTATACCGCACTCTTCCAGTTCTTTTCTACCCTCATCAAAAGCTTCTGCAAAAAATCCCGCATCAGGCTTTATCTTACGGCAATATTCTGTAAATTCAGCCCAAAATTCCCGTTTAAATGCAAGGTCAACTTTTCTTTTATTCTTCCTGAACCAGTTTTCTTTCATGCGGCTCTTTAAAAGCGCAACCGGCGCATCCAGGCGAAAACCATCAAATCCAAAATCCAGCCAGTACCCGGCAACTCTATAAAGATATTTGATTACTTCAGGATCAGAGAAATTGAACTGAGCTAGATTGTGCCAGATCCAGCCACCCTTCACGCTGTCAGTGGCGCTTTGAATCTGGCCTTTCTTGTTCTTTAAGAACCAATGAGGATGTTCTATGCACAGCGGGCTTAGTTTAGATACATGATTGGCAACAAGATCAGTAATAACCCTTAGGCCGTGCTCATGGGCAACCCGGAGCAACTCTTTTAATTCCTCCGGGGTGCCGTAATGTTTATCCACTGCCATTGGGTTAAGAATGGCAAAAGGAGTCTGGCCGTTTTCATTTTCAGCAACTCCGGTCAGCCAAATTGTCCCGATCCCCGATTGCGCTAACCTGGGGATATCCGCGGCAATGCAGAAAAATACACTCTGCTCTGCACCCAAAGGCGCGTAATCTTTTACCATTATCTGCAAGATCGGCCTTTGCTTAATCCAGTGCATTGTTTCCTGTGGGGGCGCTCCTCTAAGATTCACCCTTTGATCCGCCTGCCGGACTTCCTGCGGAAATCCGCCGGTTTTATTCAAACCATGGCTCTCAAACAATCCCTGCCTGCCTATACAGCCCGCAGCAGAGCCCTTGCAGTCTATTTTACAGAACAGGCAGGCTATAGGCTTTGAGCTTATCGCAGATAATCCGGCAATTTGTTTATACGACCTTATTCTTTCTTCTGTCTTTTGCGCTCGTACAGCTGACCCATCAGCCAGAAGATAAATATGATTTAATCCTAAATTAATAAAAGTAACATATGCATCTATTACCGAGTTTTCCGACATAGAGTCGAAACTGACTCCGCAACACAATAATTGATCATATCTGCCCTCAGCAGCAATTATTTTACTGCTTATCATGCACTTATTCCGGAACTCCTGTTCAATATCCATTGCCATGCTATCTGCATTAAGCCACTGCGGGTCATTACTGCGGCGAAAATCATAAGTTGCCAGCTGAACCCGGGGATTTTGATGCCCAGTAGCTATTTCAACAATGTTTTTCATGCCTGCCATATATTTTTCATAACCTACACTCCTCATCCAGGCGCTGGGAGCTATGCTTATATTTACATAAAATTCATCATCTAATCTATAAGCCTGCAGCATCTTTTTTAATGCGCGTTCTCCGATTGAGCCAGAAAGAAATCCAGAGGTAATAATTATCCTGGTATCAAATAATATCTGGACATCAGCGCCGTCCTTATCATAAATAAAATCGTAATAATCCTTGATGGTATCGGACATAAACAGTTCAATATGCACCGGCTCTCCTTCATCAGCTAACTCCCCAAGCCATGGCCAAGGCGCGCAGGATATTGATATCACGGTTGACTCACAGCAATGGTCACACTGAGTAGAACAGCCCCAGACAGGAATCACCCTGGCGCCTTCGCAGCTGCTTATTGCCCGGTCAAAAACCGCGCGCCGGTCTTTGGTAAAATATGACACGAACCAATTTTGCGGCGGCTCCATCAACTCGCTTAAAACTGCGACAATATCAAAAATTTCTTTATTCCCTGCTAAAGCCTTAAGCGAATCTATTTTTTTTCTTCCCAGCGCTGACAAAGGCGCGCTGTAATGCTCAATCATATCTATCCTCATATTTATTGCGCGATAAAAATCATCCAACCTGTATGCATCCGAATCTTGAAGCATGAGCTTTATTCCGGAATTGATCTGAGCCAGCCGCCTGATAAACTCCTGATAATCCCATTTCCTTAATTCCCAATCTATATAACCATCGTATTCGCTTCCATCGTCAAACTCACCCGGTTTCATTGCCCCGCAACCGTGCGCAGGCTGGTCACCCTGGCCTTGCTGTTTTTCCTGAACAGCGCTGATAGCGTTGATGATTGCCGCGGTTATCTGCTGGTGGTTAACCCCGGAATCAAGCTGGCCTTGCACTACCTTCAGGATTCTATCAATAGTTGCCTCAATAATCTGATCGGGTTTTTGCCCGGCATAACTATCAACTACTTTAATGATATCCTCTACGCGCCTGAGGGCAAAACGGTGTTCTTCAACTAAAGTTTTGATTAATCTTATCCAACGCGCAAAACCATGCTTTAAGGCCTTGTATTCTTTATGCCATTTTTCAGTCTTAGGCAATTCAGGAGAAACCCGCTGCTGGTTTTCCTGCACAGGCGCATGCAATGACTCAGCGGCTTGCCGGTTACCAGAAAGCCCGGTAATTTCAAACTTAATTTTACATTCGCTGTAATTAACCTCTATTACTACTGCTTGATAAAAACGATTATTGCCATCACGATCATAGATGGCCCGGGAATGGTCCTGATCAGAGGTAAACTGCGCAGGTATACAGGACATCGGAACGAATCCGGAAACCGTCCTATCTTCTACAGTCTTGGCAGTTACAATCATGCCGTAGCGCTGAACTCTGGAGCCGTGTTTATATTCAAAACGGTCAGCCCGGACAATTAATTGCTGCCCCTTGTAGAATGAGCGGCGGAATTCATCTTTACTTACTGCCCGGCTACCTTGTTTCTCATAACCGAAGTGGCTGGCCAGAGCAAGGATTGAAAAAGCAGACAAAGCAATCACTCCGATACCTAAGCCCAATTTAGCAAGGATGACTGCGCCAAGCAAAACCAAAACTGGCATTAATAAAACTTCTGCTAAATCATCAACGCCTGATATGCGGCTCCTTAAATCCTGCTCATTTTTTAATTCCTGTGCGATAATATCGTTGATCATTCTCTTAAGTATCGGGCTTGTTAGAATATCTTCCAGCAGCACATCGGCTATATTATGCCCCTCCCTATCTTTGGCTCCCCCCCAAACTGCGATAAATCTGTCATCAAGCTGGCTAAAATAACTGCTGAAAAACAAATGGTATGCCGCCCTAGAACTTCCAGCCATATAAAACTCAAGTGCCTCTGCAGTCTTTAAAGAATCTATTATAAACATCAGGCTATAAAACTTCATTTTCAAAGAATATAGCCCCAGCTGATGTTCATCCAAAAAGTAAGTATTTTCTTTACAATTTATCAGCAGGCCTTCTGCTACCCAAGCCCTATAATCTTCATATCCCGATAGCTCCTCAATATCAGCTTCGCTACCATCTAAGAGCGTGTCTTGCGGGCCGACTGTTTCTTTAAACAGTAAGGCATTCTGCTTTTTTGCCTCTTGAATCCCCATAGCGGTAATAATCATATTCAGAAAATCCCGGCACTTTAAAACTTTGCCCGCTTCAAGCCTGCCCTGACCAACTAACACCTGAGAAATTGCCCTGCGCAGCTTAAGCAACTTTTTATCCGTACAAAGCAGCTGGGGCAACTTAACTAATCTGTGCGGTGTAGCTACTAAACTAAATATCAAAACCGGATTAACTGCCTGGCTATACCTATCCTTTAGCCCTGCAGTCCCGGCTAAATTACCACTCCCGTCAGTTACAAATTTAATCCTGCAAAAAGCTATTGTCCGGACAAATAACGACGGATTCGCTATGACAAAATCCGCATTCTTTAGGGAATTTGCAGCCTCTTTCAAAGTAGCCAGTCCCCAATAGCGGGACATACTTGATTCTCTCCAATAATATGGTGGTAAATTCATATCGCCAAACTGGCCGCAGCCTTTTACTCCCAGCCATCTTCCATCAGCCAGAGGAAAATACGCCTGCCTGCCGTTGGCTACTTGAATTTTATCAATCATCGTCTGGTTGCTGCGCTGATCAATGACTCCGATAACAATCTGCCTGCCCAAAGCAGCCACTTTATCAGCCAAAGCTGCTGAACCTATAGAAAAAACACTATGCGCGCGCAAGAATTGTTCGCCTCCGATTTCAGCAAGAGCTTGCGCGTTAACTATTTCTAATTCATCTAGAGCAAAATCAGGTAAAAGCTCTAAAAATACCGGGTCAAGATCCCGATCATCCAAAAGCGCTTGCTTGACTTCATCGCTAAAGCAATTTCTTAAAGCTTTATAGTTATATAAACCTTTTAATCTTAGATATTTATCAAAACGAGTATTTAGTTCATATTCTTCGCTAACAGGGACTGGCTGAATGCGCAACCCTCCGCCAAAGCCGGCCATAAATACGGCGAACTGATAGCCTACTAAAATAATCGCCAGAAATGCGATAATCATCGCCGCTAAAGTAATATAATTTTTGGTTTCCTGAACCCGGGCGAAATTATTATATCTGGCATTACGCCTTTCCATAATATTCTGCCAGACTTTATGGCGTAATTCAGCTTCTCTGCGCTCTGCTTCGGTCATATTCATACCCAAGCCTGAATACGCTTGTCGCCTGAATAAGGTCCTGAACTCCATCAAATTACTGCGGTAGGCATACGGGTCATCATAGAATAAGCCGCAGATAAAATGTATCAACGGTAGAAATTTTATATACCCGGAGAATTTTGACGATTTATTAAAGGCGCAGGAAATCCAGAAAATTGCCCGCGGCCAGTCAGCTTTTAAATATTGGAATGCGGTCTGTTGTTCGCTAAGGAGTGCCTGCCCGCGCGGCTCGCTGATTGCCATTGGCGACGCTAATAACAGAAACATACTGGAATTGCCGCCGCGGCTGTAAGATTTACCGATTACATCCAAAACCGTAAACGCCAGATATAACAGTTTACATCCGGCAAAAGCAAAATATGCCAAAGCCAAATAAGCCAAAAATATATGCGCGCCAAGCAAGGCTAATTTGAACAAGCCAACGCCTATGGCGATAAAAGTAAATCCAACTAAAATTAGTTCCAGCGGGGTAATTTCTTGAGAAGAGATTTTTCTGGCGCCGGCGCGGCGGATATTTCTGCCGGCCATTGAAAGGGCCAGGATGGCAGCGAGAGAAATAAATACAGCGGTCACTAAGTCAGCGAAACTCAAATTCGCCAGCCACTGCGGCGGGGCGAGGTTGCCAATGCCGTGGAATTTATCCAGCATTAAGCTATGCGGAATTAAGGCTAGGCCTAACAGGGATGAGCTGCTATTAGCGGCGTTGATTAACTTATCCCTTTCTTGGGTAACTAGATCAATAAATGCCTGCGGGAACCTTGAATTGCGCAATGTCCTCATAAATGATTGCGATTTTTCTTCAGGAGTAAATATGCCTTTGGTTAACGTGCTGGGGCTGACGGTTTTATTAACAATAAGCGGCAAAGTAGTATCTTCTTCGGCTAACCGGTCGGCAACACAGCTGTCCTGGGTAGTAATTACTGTCAGGCAATTGGGTTTAGAGCTCAATGTCAGGGCGCAGCCGATCTGGGCGCTGTCAGTATCAGCCCAAAACGCGCCTCTAAACGGCTCATCAAGCAAATAAATCTTCGGGGCTTGCGTTTCCTGTTCAACTACTGCCAATAAATTAGAATAAGTTTCGCCGGTATTGCGCAATAAACTCATGCTTGAGTAAGGATCGTCTTCTTCAGCGATTTCTAAGAATACTTCTGCCGGAGTCCACTCCATTTCCTGCGCCGGTACCGGCCCGCCTAGGCTGGGGGCCAAATTAAAATAACCAATGGCTCTAAGCGTGCTGGATTTTCCGTCTTCATAGGCACCGGTAAGCGGTACGGTATTTTTTCCGCTGTCTCCTCCTAACTCAATGCTAAAAGGCATAGGTATAAATTCGTCTTTCTTCCCCTCCCATTCATCCCATTTGCTTGTTTCCGGGCGCAGATTTAACGGCCTACCCCCAATTATTTTCAGGCAAGGCTTGCCATCTTTTCTTAATTTCGGCATTACCCAGCCTTCATCCATAGTCATTTCCGCCAAGGACAGATAAATATCCAGCATCACCATTGCCTGCAACATTAATTTTAGCGGCTGTTGATTTTGCTGATACGCCTCAAGCGCAGTAACCAGATCTTTTCCTTCGGCAATTTTTAAGCCGCCGTTAATTATATTACCCAATTCTCTTAAACGCGAAGATTTCATCCCCTGCAGTAGCGGCGCGATATTAGCGGCAACATCCAGAGTTACTTCCCAGCTGGCGCGGATAAACTCTTCCCAGCCCTGCGGGTAAACTTCTCTTACCCCTCGCCAATCTTGATAAAAAAGCGCTAAAGCCTCATCAAAAGCCGAAAGCTCATTGGCTTCTTCCGTGAGTTCTTTTCTCTTTTCTTCTGTAAGTTGTTCATTGAAGAATTGCGCGCTCAAGGAACGCCGGTATATATCCATTTGATAGGGATTAGCGTCCATATCCCGGTCAAATTGAAGGGCCATTAAATGCGGCAAATGCAAGGCTGACACAGGGCCGGATGCGCGATAATCCTCCATCATTTTATGCTCCATGGCTCTGAGCTGGTGCATCTTTGGATCAAGAACTAAACGCATCAACTGGCTATACAATAGGAAATAAGTATTGCCGGAAAAATTACCTGCTGTAACCGCCGCATTAATTTCTGTAAAGGCTTTCTGCATTGCGTTAAAAGGATTGTATTTTCCTGATTTCGGGCAGATTTCGCTTCCTTTATCCGAACAGTCCCTGCAGATATTATGCCGGCGGCTGTTAATCTCGTTACGCGCCTCTCTTAAGCAAACTAAGAACAAATCTTTCAGCGGATTTAACCGACGCGCCGATTTTGCCAGTTCCGTTACCGCATCAAGCCTTGACTTAACTTCAGGAACGCTTGATACCGGATAAGCTAATTCTAAGCCTATTATTTTTTCGGCTTCTCTGGTTATCGGCCAGAAAGGAAACGCGTAACCCCAGTCAGTAACAAATTTTGTTTTTTCGCCGTCCGGCGCCTGCCAACGCCTTAAAACTGACTGTTTTATTTCTTCTCTGCGCATAGACATAAACATTCCCATAAATGAGCCTAAACGGTAAACATCGCCTAAAGCGCGGATTAATCTCTGCCGTGCAGAAAGCCGCGGTGAAGGCAGATCACTGCGAACGCCGTCAGATACTTTTCTTTTCTTTAATAAATTAATTGTTATCGGCAGGGCTAATAATAATAGTGCGGCTAAGCCTAGAATAATTAAAGGGTTAAGCGAATCCGGCGGGGCGATGTTGCCAATGCCGTGGGATTTATCCAACATCATACCCAGGCCAATAAATGCTCCCAGATTAATTGTATGACTTGCCCCGTTCTTCTTGGGAGAAAAATAGCCTCTCCCTAAAATATTCACATCCCGGCCGGTTAAATGCGCGGCTATGCAACATAAATCATCCGAGGGGATCACGCCCGTGCCTTCGGGTTCTAAAAATCCGGTGGATTCAGTGTTAAGCACGGTGCGCAACTGAGGAGTGCCGATATATTTATCCAACTTAGCAGGATCTATAGGATGATGTCCGTAATTTTTCTTTCTCTCTCTTCTTTCTCTGGAGGCACAAATCAAGAGGTCGATCCAGCGATAGCGTAAAAGGGCTAATTGCCGGGCCAGAGAATAAACTTCATCTACTGAAACAGGATTGCCATTAGTCGGAGTTAATAAAAACAACCTTGCGTATTTTTCGCCTTTATCCGGGCCAAAAGTAGTTAATAAATATTTCTTAAAATTACCGGGAAATGCAGCGCGGTCAAAACTGGAGGCCTGAGCACTTGGTTGTTGTTCTTTTTCTGGCTTCCTGCCGGTTCGCTTTCTCCTATCCTTCTCCTTACGGACTTCCAATATCATAGCTTTAGGCTCAAATGCTGCCTGTGGCTTTTGGGTTTTTTCTCGGGCCAAATTCACTAGATTCCTTTCTGCAGCTTCAATAGCTCCCTTGACTTTCCCTGTGAAAGGATCCTGTAAAAATAAAGTTTTTTGTCTTTCCTGTAAATATTGTATTGTTGCTTGCAGCTCTGCCGCATTTCTGGATGCATACGCTGTGGCAATCTGCAACATCTCATCTACGGCCTCGGCTATTTGAAGCGGGCATCCTTGTTCAGCGGCAACGGAAAATCTCTGCACCTGCTCCAAAACCCCTTTCCAATTGTTGTTATCAAAACGCCTCTTTACCTCTATTTGCGCCAAAAGGATTGCCTTGGCCTGCTCAAAAGAATATGTTTGGCCTTGCTGCAAACTCTCTAACAACCCAGCGCAATATTGCTGCGTCAGGCTGGTTAGCTGGCTCTGTTGAGTACTCACCGGTATTCCGATATAAGACGAAACCTGGTTTAACTTCTCGGCTAATTCAATCTGGCCCAAGTCAAAAAGCATTTCAGTTAGTTTTACAAATATTGCATGTGGGAATAAATGCGGGTTATTCGGAGAAGCCACCAGCCTAAAAGGCAATTCTACAAATTCTATCATTTTATTAATAATTTCTAATACTGCTTCAGGATGGCGGAAAATATTACCATAATAGTAGCCATTTATTAACTGCAAAAATATACAGTTTGAGACAAATCTAACGGCGACTGATTGGTCACCCTTATTATCTACCCGCTGGTTCTGCCGAATTACCTGGTGCACTTCATCCAGCAGCGTTTGAGGCCCCTGATCTTTAGCCCAAAAATAACCGTAAGTATCGTAATTTAAATCAACTAACTTGGCCAAACAATAAGCATAGATATTTAATAATGCCGAGCGTAAATCTTCCGGATAATCTTGTACCCTGGACCCACGCAAAAATTCCAGCGCATCTTCAATTGCTCCGAATTTGGCTAAATCTCTAATCCTAAATAACTCCATACTTTTTAGGCTTACAGGCATAAGTAAAAAATCGCAACTATACGGCTCAATATTGCTTCTAATAGCCGCTAAACGCTCAAAACAAGCATCATACTCTTCGTCAGTTATTCGGCTAGGATCATCGCTAATTATCTGGGTCAGGTCTTTATTTACGCAGGTCAATAAGATAAAACCGCTGGTAAAGAAAAGCTTGGGATATTTTTCCGGATCGAAACTGGCAAAGGCATGCTCGGCAAGAGGAATAGCTTCTCTGTATTGTTTATCTCCGGCTAATTTAGCACATTCAGCAAAGACCAGTATCGCATCCCTAATCTCAGGATACTTGAAACCAGCTAAGGCTTCTTTGGTGATAGCTTTACCGGCTGCAGCAAAACAATATGTGGCCAACTCAGCTACTAAATTCGCGTCAAAGTTGTGTTCAGCTATAACTTTACCTAATTTTTCACCCAGTGACCTGGATCCAGATTCAACCTTAGTCTTACCTCGGCCGGCAATCAACGGCATATTACTCTGCCGGCTAGCGGTATCCATCATCATCTGTCCTTTTCTTACTTCAGCAGCTTTTTCTCTTAATTCTTCGGTAACACAGGCCTTAATTATAGCTGCAGCTTGAGGGCTGTACAAATCCCGCACCTGATCTAAACTCTTTGCCACAGAGCTACCTACATGCGCCCGGTTATAAGTTATCTCCATCTTAGGGGGTTTAGCCAAGAAAAGCAGAATAACCAATATACCAAGGATAATAGAATTAAATAAATTGGATAGCCAATCCGGCGGGGCGAGATTCCCTAGGCCACAGAATTTATCAATCATCAAGCCAAAACCAATAAAACCACCTAAGCTCCATCTGGGCCATCCTTGTTTAATCATCTCAATCGAAGTAGGCATAAATCCGTCAGGGCTGTCAAAGAGGAACGCCAGTTGCGGAATGCCTAATTTTCCGTTGGCAAAATATTTTTCCATCACAATAGCATCTTCAGGATAGCCGTTCGGCCCTAATTGAGCGAAGAAATCAGCGATATTTTTCTGCAGATCAAAAATCTCACTTTCCCATGCCCGGCGGACAGTGTATAAAAATGCTTCTGTATCTTTATGCATCAACTGCCTCATTTTGCTGAAATCGCGCGATTCGATTGATTTAAAGATTACCTGCGACCTATCCCAAATAGAAATGGCCTTTAAATTATTATCCCAAGCCGCGCGAGATTCTTCACCCAGCTGGGCCAGCAGAGTTTCAACATAAGGAGCGACATACTCTTCAATAAATTTAGGCGTGCATAGGCGGCAATCAGCGCCTACTTCTCTGCTTAAACCGTCAACTCGTGTCTGCACATCCACGCCAGGAGTAATATAGGTAGCTGAGACATCAGCAATCCAAAGCAGGCGGCTGGCAACAGCTAAGTCATTCAGCCACTCAGGCAAAGCCATTTGCGCTGAAGCTTGGATTATTTCCTCCTGGCTTAGAGCTATCGGGTCAGGCCGCGGCGAGCCTAATTTGAATACCAAAATCTTTACCCAGAGATACATTAATTCCTTCATCAGCTCTTTTTCTATACCTAAAACTTGAGCTAAATCAATAAGCTCGTTTTCAAAAGTTTTCCAGGTTTGCTCAAAATCCGCGCCAACAGCCAAAGCAGCTGAGCCGGCAACTCTTACCGGATAATCGTGCAAAAGCGCACCTGCTGTAACTAATGCGCATAGACGGGCGTCTAAGCCCTGCTTCTTGGTAGCTTCTGCCACTATGGCTGCTACTTCCTGAGAATGCTCAAGGCAGTGATAGCAATCTTTTAATTCATTCCAGATTTCCTGAGCGCTAACCGCCCTATAAAGCGAATCAAGGGCAGTTACGATACCCGCGGCTTCTGCTTTTGCCGGCATCCTTAATAAAACGCCCTGCTGCTCTAACTTGGCAAATACCTCATCGGCAAGAGTAAGGCAATATTCGTCAGTACTCCACTCGCAAAACACATCACGCCAATTGTCGCCGAATTTATAATAAAGCCCTCTGACTACTCCGGATAATATGGCTATAACCTGATCCAAAGCCGAAGGGCTTTCAAAATCCGGATACTTCTGGGCTAAAAATAAAAGCTGCGCCTGCTCAGGGTCAAGGCTATTGACAATAAAGCAGCCGCCGTTCTGGTCAAAAGCAAGCGGATAGAATTTCATTTCTACCGGCTCCTCAATATCCATCCGCGGGCAGGGGAGAACATTGGCCGCAGCACAAATAGAATTTAACAGGCCTAGATCAAGATCCACTCCCTGAGGGATAGAATCAACTGATTTGGTTAAGAATTCACGCACCTGGGCTTCAAGAGTTTCGTGTAACCCGGGCTCAGAATAAATCCTTGTAGAAAACTCATACTGGTCAAAAAGATGCTCAAAAAAGGCCTGCGGGCTGACTCCATAAGCGCGCATCTTCTCTGAAATAACCACACAGGGAAACGGGCTTTGCGCGTCTTTGCGCATATTTATATCGCCGGCGCTAGAGACAAATACAGGCATACTTTTTTCTTCCTCATCATAACTTATCACCTTTATAGCAGTGGTATGCTCCAGCCAACGCAGTAGCTCTTTTTCGGTAAAATTCATTCCGTCTGCTCTTCCGTTCCAAGCAAGCCTCATGCCTTCACCCGTATCGTAAAGATTGATTTCGCAGATACCTTCTACAAATTCATAAGCAGTCATCATGATCGGAAACCCATTACTATCCCTGAAGCCAACGCCGCCGAGCGGCTTGCTGAAACAATTAGGGTTTTTCTCATAATCCGTCTGCATATATTCAAATTCTGCTTCCATAAATCTTGCCATTCTTTCATGCGCAAATCGCAATAAATCCAGCGCAAAGCTCTTTATCTCTTTGTTTTTGAGCATTACGTCCGTGCGGAAGATTATCGCAACAGAGCCTTCCTGAATATAATCAACCCGGATACTATCTATTTCGCTAAAATCTATTTCTCTGCCAAATAGGTTTCTTAAAACAACCGGTAGAAAACAATATTCTGCGCGGTTAAATATACCTTTAATAATGGCTGCGGCGGTTTTAGGGCCGATTTGGACCATCTTTTCTCTAAGCGGCACATGCTCATCCCAGCCATCTTTATTCTCAAATGGGCAAATAATATTAAGCTCTTCTTTGCTGGGAAGGGGTTTACCGTTATCAGGCAAAAGCTGCATTTTAATGTTAGTAAATAGATTGTTATAGAGAATATGCACAGCCAGCGAAGAAGCAAAACAAAGCGCTAATATATGCGGGGTATGAGGAATGAATATTATTGGGATAAAGAATGCAATAGTAATTACAGCTGCTGCGATTACGCGCCTGAGGAAATCCTTACTTCCGTGCAATGCTGCATACAAAGGAACGCTGATAAATAATGCGGTAATACAGGAAATATACGCTGCCGGAGGCCCATGAATACCGCAGGAATCCAGCGACTTTAATAATAACGGGGTGAATTGAGAGAACAAGAATAGCCTGAATACCGCCTCTTCCCAGAGGGGAGCAATAAAATTATTATAAACACTACGTAATTTAGGATTTCTAATACTTGCGGAGAATAAAGCCATCGGCGCTGACGATTCTGTTTTAGCCGGAGCTGGATAATTTACAGATTTAAATAATATCACTCTTATATCCAGGCCATCCCGATTCCTATTCTTGATCTGTCGCTCTAAATCTCTTTTAACCATACCATCGGATAATTCCGGAAAACCCTTTAAGAGAACAACTAAAGGCAGATGCTTTTCATCTGCAGCTGCCTGAGCAATCAAGCGGTCAGCCAAAGCCCCTACGCCGATAGTCAGAGCGTTCATAGCTTCGTGATGGCGGGCTTTCCAATCCATCATTTTCCAAGGCATATCCACCAGCGCCTCTTTAGCCGACTTTAATATAGAAGCGTCTGTATCTGTTTCGCGGGCATGATAATAATTCTTTGCTAACCCTAAATCTTGCAAAGTAACAGAAGTATATTTGACTCTGGCAGCCAAAGCGCCGCTATTTGAATGAAACCAAATATAATAATTATACAAATAATGCAGCAATAAGTTTAAGGGCAAGAGCGGCGAAAGGATGCTGTTAAGCAAGCCCGGCAAAAGCAACAATTTACAGCGCTGGCCAAACTCTATTTTAAATATGGATTTTATAGCGATATTCGGATGCCTGCTGGAGTGATTAAAATTAATTATGTAAACATCTTTATGAATTCCAAAGAAATATATAAACGCGGCAAGGCTCGCGACAAATGCAGACAGCCAAGCCGGCTGTGCCAGCGCAAAAAAGGCAACAGCAAAAACAACAGCATAGGTTACGAATCTTAATGACTCTTCTATCCAGATTCCCGTCCCAAGAGAATATTTTCTTAAGTTTGACACGCTGTGCTGACTATTCCTACTGAATATTTTTCTTAAAGCCGGGGACATCGCTGGAATGCCTGAAACCTGCTGGCTGCGCGGGATAAGGTAGGTGCGCGGGGCAGTGCTTTCAAAAGAAATATTAGCATCCGCGGCTTCCGGGCCAAATACGATATTGCCTTCACTCCATAACCTATAGAAAATCGCTTCGCCTATTCCGGCAACATCTGCTAAATTCTTCCAGTCGGCTATAGGATTACCCATCTGACGCCAGCGGTATTCAACTATTTTCCTGGCTGCATCATGACGGCCCCGGCGCAAAGCATCTTCTTCACTCTTAGTTTTAAATATTATCGCGCGAAGAACAGCTTCAGGCGCAGCATTCAAATCTATTTTATAGCTTTTTTCTTTGACTAATCTAATAAACCCTTGAATATTACCCTTATATTTCAATATTTCCGCCTTCCATTCATGTTCCATAGGAGATAAAAGCGGATCAGCGCTGGTAATTTCTTCTCTTGCGCCGTAAATGTCTATCTGGGTTTGCCCGGGATTTTCGTGCTTGATGCGCGACTTTCTTCTATGATAAGCGCGTTTTGGTTTTGAAGGCTCAACAACCTGCTGCTGCAACTGGAAATCCTCTCCCGGCACAGGCCAGGGGAAAATCACTTCATTAAGAATTCTTGCAATAATCGGCCTGATTTTTTGCAGAATAGTCTTATATTTTACGCGGAGCGTTTTATTATCTTCTGCTTTTTTAATAATTTCTTGGGCGCTTAAAGGCTTGCCATGGACATTTTTAACGCCAATAAGCTGTTCTGCTATCAGGCGCCTGACAGTATCCTCTTTGCCAAAACGATAACCCAATGCCAATAACCGGCTGATCAGATGAAACGGATTGGGTTCTTCCATCAGCGTTGCGCTATAGCCTCTGCGTTCTCCTAAAATATGCCCGGGAATTTCAAACAAACAAAGCGCCGCCAATACTATTATTACTGCCGGCAAACAAAATTCTTTAGCTAACAAAAGTGTTCCAAGAATAATAATCGCGCCTTTAATATTATCGTCTTGGGGTATCCCTCTAAAAATCCAATCTTCCATACGCTTGCCGAATAGCTTAAAAATAACAGTCAAAATGATAAGTGCAACAAAAACAGATAGAACATACGGGGCTATTTCAGAGCAAAGGAATTGACTGGTTAATCGTTCAATCTGCCTTAGAAAGTTTTCAGCGAATATTAAACATAAAGAAAGGAAGGAAAGCGTTTTCGTTTCCGGCCAAATAAAAACCCTTTGTAAGGACTTAAGAAAAGTATTTATTAATTGGCCCAGAAAACCATCTTTGTTTCTACTAATCGGAGGCCCCTGACTGAATTGTGGGGCCTCAGGAATATATAGTGGTGCTCTTCTGGCTGATGGCAGCTCTGATTTTTTGCTGGATGGAATTACTAAATTCGTAACTAAGTTTAAGCCACAAGCCGCTGGTTGTCCTGCCCTTGACTGTTCCGTCTTTTTCCACGAAAAACGCATATTCATAACACCAATCCGGATACGACGCGCAAGCAAAAATACCTTTATCGCCAAACTGAATACTATGGATCTGAATATTTTGTAAGTTAGGCATGGCAGCACCTCCCTTTTAATCATAGCAATAACAGCTCTGAAATCTTTGGCTATATTCTTCCAATTTATCGTCACCCCGTCTTTTTCTGTCCAGCCGGGGATAAACCTTAATGGATTAAAACCACAGCCTAAATGAATAATATTTTCCTGCTTTTTTGAAGTTATAAGTTGTTGGATCAATCTTGTAGATATATCCACGCGCTCATCAAAGCTATCCACCTCGGCAAATTCATCCTTTGAATGCGCGTTCTGGCCGGTTAAACCCATCCCACAGAATACCGGAATGCTTTGGCCGTTCTTATTCGGCGTTGCCGCAATAATATTTGAATCTGCTGCAGAAGCATGGAATATGCCCTCATTAAGAATACCGGCCTGCTCAAGCATTTGGCGGGCTAAAACATGTTCTTCCATTACCGGGCGGTGCGGCATATTAGGCTCTGCGCCTATTATAGCCGCAATAGAATTCCTTAGGGCCTCTTGCCTGTCGGCAAACCGGAAACGGTATTCACCGGATACCTGAAGAAGAACCGCATCATCTAATTCCTGCTCAATGCTTAATTTTTCATCGCATATTATTCCGGTAGCTGTTTCTTCAACAAAAGAAACAGTTAAGGCAGATAAAATGTCTTCCCTGATTGCCTCTTTTTCATCTATGCACAATGGATCCGCATAAACATCAATGACTGCCTGCGCATGTCCGGAAACACGGTTTACTTTTCCTCCGGCATTGATACTGCGTATATAGAATAACAGCTTGCCCTGATAATAGCCGGTAAAAAACTTAAGCCATCCGAGCTTACGCGCTAATTCAAGATTACAGTCCCCTATAGAAGAAAGTGTTTTGCTGCCGGCATGCCCTGAAGCGCTGAAAATATTCAGCGTGTATCTGCCGATAAAATCATAGCACTCAGGAGCTTTACGGCGGTCAAAACCCGAGATTAAACCGGCATTTACCCTGTCGCCGGTATGGCTAGCCAAATCATCGCCTATATTATGATTATCAGAAAGTAACGACAAATTGCACACTATTCTTTCCAAATCATCCATAGAGCTAAATTCAGCATTAAAATGCCCGATGCCCTGACGGGAAAGGATTATCTCACCGTGATTATTAAATTCAAATACCAGCGCCATTTCTATCGGGTACTGCCTGCACAGCTGCTCAATAAGCACGCGGGAGTCTTTGGAGCCGGTTTCTTCGTCGCTATTTAATACGCCCACAATATTGATATTCTTAATCAAGCCAGATTCATTTAGCCTTTTAATAACTTCCAGCATCACTGCCAGCCCGCCTTTCATATCCATAGCACCGGGGCCTATGGCTCTACCTGCTTCAATAACCAAGGCGCGGTTGTCCTGCGCGCGGTCAAACACGGTGTCCATATGTCCGGATAATAAAATATACGGCTTATCCGGATTAATTATGTGCTTAAAAACTATATGCCCGCCGGTATTGCCCCTGATTGACCCTAATCTTTCTATCTGTAATCCTAAGCCCTCTAATTGCTCATGCATATAATCAGCCATATTATTGACGCCTTTAATATCATGCGTGCCGCTGTGGATTCCGACCATTTCAGCCAAAATATCCTGCCAGTTAGAAGCAATTAAACCGATTAAAAGAACTGCGGCAAATACATTTAATCCGATATGCTGGCCTAACCAGCCCAAAAGCACTGTCCCGCCGATAATCGCCACCACCGCACCCAGTGAAGCCGGTGAAATAACCGGCGATCTGCTGTATACAATCCCATCAGCCGGTTTCCGGGCAAAGGCGATCAGGTTATGCTCCCCTCTCTCATCAACATCTTCTATTATCTCTGAGCATAGAACCAAGCCGTTACGTTGGATAAGCGCAGACAATAATTCTTTAGTATACAGCTGATAAAATCTCCTGCCTAAATTTTCCGAGGCTGCCAAAGTTGAATTGGAAGATTTTTTTGTATCTATTGCCATAAAACCTTGGCGGTC
>JAKQWZ010000084.1 GCA_029561735.1 Candidatus Omnitrophota bacterium
TCGGCGATGCACATTCCCGCCGCACCCGGCGCGCGGTCCGCCGATGGCAACGCCACCGGCAACCCGCGCGACGATCGCAACGTCGCCCTGGCGCGCGACCGGCTCGGCCACCTCGATTGTGTGCTGCTGCAATGGGCGCGGCGCCAGGGCGACGTTGCGATCGTCGCGCGGGTTGCCGGTGGCGTTGCCATCGGCGGACCGCGCGCCGGGTGCGGCGGGAATGTGCATCGCCGATGCGCAGGCGGTACCGGCCACCAGTCGGTCAACGCCGTCCATGCTGCCGTAGGTCATGGTGGCGAGGCCGCAGCGCGATTCGCGCACGGCCCATTCCAGCAGCGGGTCGCTGCTGCCGGCGATCACCGCCGGTGCATTTCGCATGGCGCGCAGGTTGTGGTCGGTGGTGCTTTGCCTGACCCACTCGTCGATCAGCGCGCGCGGGAACAGCAGCTTGCCCGACACGCGCGAATGGGGAATGGCCTCCTGCGCGACGAGGTCGTAGATCTTGCGTTCCTTCAGACGAAGGTAATCGGCGACTTCCTTGGTGCTCAGCAGTTGGCGCATGGTTTTTCCAGATGTCCGGTGTGGCGGGGGCGGCGATCAGGGCGCGGAAAGGCTTGATACCCGGAAAGTACCCGCGTTTTGATGCAGTGATATGCATGGACGGCGACGGACAGCATCTGCCTGCGGATATCGCGCTTTTTCTGCAGGAGGCACGAGCAGGAAAGGCTGAGATGTTTGTCGGTAACCGGATGAACGATACAAAGAAAATGCCTCTTGTGCGCTGGATGACGAATAAGTTTATGTCTTGGCTTATTTCAATTATCTGCGGCCAGAAAATATATGATTCTCAATGCGGCTTCCGCCTGATCAAGGCCGGTTTATTGCGCAGGCTTGACCTTAAATATTCCAAGTATGAGATAGAATCAGAGATGCTGATTAAAGCCTCCCGCTTAGGCTATAAGATAATTTCCCTGCCGATTACTACTGTCTATCAGGGGGAAAAAAGCGGGATTAACCCTTTTATGGATACCTTGCGTTTTATCCGGTTTTTATTCAGGGAGGCTAATAAGTAAGGATGGATTTTGCGCAATTACGAAAACGCATGGTTGATGAGCAGATAATTCCGCGCGGGATCAAAGACCGGAAAGTAATTGAGGCGTTTTATAAAGTTGAGCGACATTTGTTTGTCCCGCAGGAATTTTTGAGCGCTTCTTATGCGGATTGCCCGCTTTCCATAGGGTGCGGCCAGACGATCTCACAGCCTTATATGGCAGCGCTTATGACTGAATTGCTTGAGCTGACGGGAAAAGAAACAGTCCTTGAAATCGGCACAGGCTCGGGTTATCAGACGGCAATATTAGCCCGGCTTGCCAAAGAGGTTTATAGTATTGAGAGAATAGAGCAGATAAAAAATAATGCCGAGAAGCTTCTTAATCAGCTGGGCTATAAAAATATAAAGATTATATCTGCAGACGGCACCCTTGGCTGGCCGGACAAGGATGCCAGGTTTGACAGGATTATTATTACTGCTGCTTCTCCGGAAATACCCAATCCTTTGTTGAAGCAATTAAAAGCCGGCGGAAAAATCGTTCTGCCTCTGGGCGATAGCCTGGGACAGATGCTGACTGTGGCAGAAATAGATGCGCAGGGCAGCATAAAGAGACAAAATATATGCGGTTGCGTATTTGTGCCTTTGGTAGGCAAATACGGCTGGGATAATTAATATGATACATGTATATACAGGTGCGGGAAAAGGCAAGACTACAGCTGCTTTAGGCCTTGCGCTTAGGGCTGCGGGAGCAGAAAAGAAAATTTATATCTGTCAGTTTGTCAAAGGCAGGGAATATTGCGAGCAAAAATCATTAAAGAAATTCGGGAATATAAAATGCGAGCATTTTGGCAGAAAGTGTTTTATAAAGTCTGTGCCTACCCGCGCAGACATTGAGCTGGCAAAAAAGGGCCTAAAAAGGATAAAGCAGGCCCTGGCACGGGATAAATTTGACGTAATTATACTTGATGAAATTAATATTGCGGTTCATTTCGGGCTTATAACGGCAGATGAAGTAGCTAAGGTTATAAAAAGCGCTAAACAGGGAACAGAATTGGTCCTTACCGGGCGCAATGCCCGGCCGCAGCTCCTGCGCCTTGCAGACCTGGTGACAGAGATGAAAGAGGTTAAGCATTATTATAATAAAGGTATTAAGGCGCGCAGGGGTATTGAGTTTTAAAATATTTCTTGACAGCCAAATATATAGGTATTAAGATGTCAACACACCAGAAAAAAGGGAGGGTATCAATGTTAGTGATAAGCCTTATAATAACCGGTATCTTATTAAGATTTGCGCCTCATGCGCCTAATTTTACGCCTGTTGCAGCTATAGCATTGTTTGGCGGTGCGTACCTGAACAGGAAGTATGCGTTAATTGTGCCGCTGGCCCTGATGGCAGTCAGTGATATGTTTATCGGTATGCACGATGCGGTAATATTCACCTGGGGTAGCTTCGCAGTTATTTCAATGCTGGGATTATTACTTAAAAACCGTAAAAACCCGGCTGCTATTGCGGGTATGTCGGTCTTGGCTTCAGTAATTTTCTATGCCATATCCAATTTTGGAGTGTGGATCGTAGGGTGGTATCCGCGCACATTAAAAGGGCTTGTTGATTGTTATATTATGGGCTTGCCTTTTTTAAGAGATTTTACCGTGGCTACTTTGGTTTACTCCGCAGGTTTCTTTGGAGTCTATGAGGCAGTCGCGCATTTGGTAAAAGGTAAAAAGTTAGCAAAAGTTCTTTTGACGAAATAATTCAGTTCAAAGTGTATGGGTTAGGGAAGGCCGTTGAAGCGGCCACAGTCCCGCTGCTGTAGCCCTGCCCTTCTTGAAAAAGAAGGGAACTCTTTTGGCAGGTTTTGCTACTGTCCTATTAAGTTAGGATGGGAAGGCAGCTAAAAGAGCAGGGGAGTCAGAATACCTGTCCGTACGCTCAACGCGAAACTATCTGGTCGCGGACAAAGCCAGAGGGTGAAAATCAGGGTATACCCTTATTTGCTTATTTAAAATATGCAGATAAGGGTTTTTTGTTGCCGCAAAAAGCGGCATGCCAATCTATCCTTTTAGATTGGGCTAGCCGCAAAAAGCGGCATGCCAATCTATCCTTTTAGATTGGGTTGTCCGAAAGGAAAGCAAGATGTACAAGCCAAAGTTTTTAGCTGTTGCAGTATTATTATTATCGGCAGGGATTTGTTTTGCCGAGGATGTGTATTTGGACAAGATCGTAGTTACTCCTTACAGGTATGGAGAGGCTTTAAGCAAAACCGCAACCAGTATTGATGTGATAACAGAAACAGAGATTAGCGACTCAATTGCTCAGGATACTGTTGATGTCTTAAGGCCGGTTTCAGGGGTCATGGTGCGCGACCTTTACGGTAACGGGACCAAGGCTGTAGTTGATATCGGCGGTTTTGGGGAGCAGGGCGCATTAAACGTCTTGGTTTTAATCGACGGCAGGCGGGCTAATGACGTTGATTTAAGCGGCGTGGACTGGAGCCAGATCCCGGTTGGACAGGTAGAACGCATTGAAGTCCTGCGCGGCGGCACTGCTGCTGTTTTATACGGAGATAATGCTTCCAGCGGCGTGATTAATATCATAACCAAAAAAGGTTACGGCCCGTTAAAGGCAAAATTAGAGGTTGAAGGCGGCAGTTATAGCGCTAACGGCCAGAGCTTTTCTCTGGGGGGGGAGAAAGATAAGCTTTCTTATTGGTTGTATGCCGGCCGCCATGCTACTGAAGGATACCGTAACAATAGTTTTGATAAAAGAAGCGATTTTGCTTCTAAATTTGAATATAAATTCAATAATACCATTTCAGCGCATTTTAATTCCGGATTTTACAATTTTTCCTACGGAATGCCGGCCTCGCTTAATCAGAACGTGATTGACCAGTATGGCAGGCGTTATGCAAGGTACGGGGATGACCATACTAACGGCAAAGATTTTTATTTTGTATTTGGGCCAAAAGTAGAGATTTTCAAATCCGACCTGATTACCCTTGATTTTAGCTATCGTCAAAAAGATTTTGACTCTTATTTTTTAAGCTCCGGGCTGGATTCATTAAAAAACGAGATAGAGACGTTCGGATTGACTCCCAAGTATACCTGTGATGCCAGCATAATGGGGCGCGATAATAAATTTATCACCGGTTTTGATTTTTACAGGTATATATATACTTCTCAAGCCCTGTATTTCTCAAAGACAGTAAATACAAACCTTAATAACCGGGTCAACCAGTATTCTAATGTGAACAAGAATTCATATGGATGGTATTTACAGGATGAATACTCGCTTTTGAAAAAGTTATCCCTGGTGGGTGGTTACCGCTATGAGATGGCCCGTTATACCTTTGGGTATCATGATAATGATTTGCATGGATGGGGCTCAAGCCCTGATCAGGACGAGAAAACTGTTTACGGCGTTAACTCCTTTAATGCAGGGGTGGTCTATTCTTACGATGACAATATGAGCGTGTTTGCCAACGCCAGCCAGAGCTTCCGTTTCCCGGAAGTTGATGAGTTCAGTTATACAGATACAAACTGGCAAAAACGCCTGGATACCGAACTGAAACCCCAGACTTCCATTAACTATCAAATAGGCATGCGCAATAACCTTAATGAAAAAGTTAAATCCAGCATATCCATGTTCAGGATGGATGTTAAGAATGAACTCTACTTTGATGCCAAGGACCTGCTTTCTTTCGGCTCCTGGATAGGTAGAAACCATAATTATGATAAGAAAACTATCCATGAGGGCGTGGAAGCGACCTTAGAGGCGAAGCTTTGTAATTGGGTTTCGCTTTTGGGCAACTATACATTTACCAATGCCTATTTTGACGGTGGCCGCTATAGCGGCAATAAGATACCGCAGGTACCGCAGCACAAGGCAAGTATGGGCTTGAGGTTTGCCTTGCTTAAGAATTTCACCTTTAATATTACCGGGACCTATGTGGGTGACAGGTATTTTATGAATGACCAGGCAAATGCTTATTCTACTTTAAACAGCTATACCGTAGCCGATGCCAAGCTTATGTGGCGGCATAAAGATTTAAGCGCAAGCTTTGGGGTGGGTAATCTGTTCAATAAATTATATTCGGAACAGGCGGGTGTCACGGTTGATACCGGAGTGAAATTTTATTATCCCAGTCCGGCACGAAATTTCAGCTTTAAGATGGATTACAGTTTTTAGCCGTGTTTTTTGCTTGAGTGCGGCAGGCGCCTATGGTATCTTATGACGATGAATAGCGACAAATTATTTTTGACTGCACTATATATTTCTTTGGCTGCGCACGGCGCTGTGATGATAATGCCGGCGTCAGGAAGTTTTTTGCCTGTTCCGAAAATACAGAAGATAGAAGTGGAATATATAAAAGCCAAACCGCAGGAGAAAAAGAATTTTTCCCCTGCCCCCAAACAGGCAAAGGCTCCTGCGTCAGGAAGGAATGAAGCGTTTTTGAAAATCCCGCCGAAGATAACCATGCAGCAGGCGCCGCCTTCGTTTGTTGAGGCTGCAAGTATTTCTCAAAATAACAGAAAAGCAGCAGCCCAAAAGCCGGCCACGCCTGTTTTTAACCGGCCGGCCCCGGCAAAAGCCGATGTGATTGCCATAAAGAAAAAGATAACCTTGCCGCATGTCGGCCAGTTGGATGCGGATAAGATTAACAATCCGACATATATCAGCTATTATCAGGTGGTCAGGGAAAAGATCCGCCGCTCGGCTTATCAAAATTATTCCCGCTCGGATATGGGGGAAGTATTCCTTTCTTTTATTATTTCCAGCGATGGCTATTTAAGGGGGGTAAGGCTGGTTGAAGAGAAGTCTTCGCCGAGCGCCTATCTTAGAGAAACAGCTCTCGGCAGTATTAAGCAGGCATCGCCGTTTCCGGCATTTCCTAAAGTGCTTGATTATCCGCAGTTATCATTTAACGTCGTCATTTCCTTCGAAGTAGAATAGATATCTAAGGGACGGTTCTGCTATTAGCTAATAGCTACGGACAGAACCGTCCCTTTAACTATCTGCAAATGAGAAATCCGTAATTACTATGCTTGCTGGCGGGTGGCTTGGGGCGCTTCGAGTCACATGAGTTGTGGGGCGAGAAGCGCCCCAAGACAGGCCCTGCCAGCCGGCTTAATTACAGGATTTTGAAAGCGCTTTCCTTGACATGCCCCTATCCATATGTTATACTTTCTGCAAGTTTTTATCTTTCTTTTAGTTACGCCAATAAGGGGGAGCTAAGATGTTAATTGATATCCTGAAGCAGTGGAACTGGCTGGATATTTTTATCTTAATTCTAATAGTTAGAGTAGTTTACGTTGCTACCACTAAAGGCTTTATAACCGAGTTATTTAAAATGCTCGGCTTATTGATAGCAACGTATCTGGCTTTTCATTATTATACTTTCTTTGCTGATTTTATCCGCAGTAAGCTTGCGATTGAAGAAAGAATGCCGCTGCAGTTCCTGGATTTTCTGTGTTTCTTTATATTAGCCGGCATAGGGTATGTAAGTTTTATGATCCTTAGAATAATGCTTTTTAACCTGATTAAGCTGGATGCTGTGCCCAGATTGCAGAAGTGGGGAGGTTTTTTTCTTGGAATATTCAGGGCCTGGCTTTTGAGCGGGTTGATTGTCTATATGCTGGCAATTTCCAGTATCGGATATCTGCATAAAAGCGCAGTTTCTTCTTATATGGGAAAGAGCCTTTTCTATGCTCCGGTTAATACGTATTCTTTTATCTGGGAAAATATCATGTCCAAATTCTTTATTAACGAAAAGTTTAATAAGACGGTAAGTGAGGCCGGCGAGGCGTTAAATAAATGAAATTAGGCGAATTTTATAATCTGGCTGTAAGATACGGGATTGATAAAGACCCGCGTAAAAAAAGCAAAATAAAATCATTTCCGGATACTGCGATCTTACACGGCAAGCCCGACACTAAAATTAAAAGCATTCTTGCCGGAATAGATATTGAAGTCGGGGAATTGCTTTTGGCGGATAAGATCCGCCGGGAGCGCGGTTTGGACCTGGTGCTTACGCATCATCCTGAAGGCGGGGCATGGGCGCGTTTTTATCAGGTGATGAAGCTTCAGGCGGATATGTTTTCAAATTTAGGCATACCTAAAGATGTTGCCGAGCAGATGATTGACGCGCGCATGCTGGAAGTAGAAAGGCGCGTTATGCCGAACAACCATATGCGGGCGGTTGATGTGGCAAGAATTCTTGACATTCCTTTTATGTGCTGCCACACGCCTGCTGATAACCATGTTTTCAGGTTTTTAAGCGCATTATTCACCCGGAAGAAGCCCGGTAATGTCCGGGATTTAATTGATATTTTGATGGGTATTCCGGAATACAGGATGGCTGAGGAAGACGGGGCAGGCCCCAAATTAATTGCGGGTTCGCCTTACCGGAAGACAGGGAAAATATTCGTTGAAATGACCGGCGGCACAGAAGGCCCCCGTGAAATATACGAGAAAATATATAAAAAAGGCATACGCACGATTGTCTGTATGCATTTAAGCGAAGAGCATTTTAAAAAAGTCAAAGATGCCAATCTCAACGTGGTTATCGCAGGGCATATCTCATCCGATACGCTGGGGCTTAATTTACTTCTTGACAGGATAGAGAAAGAAGAGTGTTTGGAATTTATTGATTGCTCCGGCTTCCGAAGGGTCAGAAGGCAGACAAAATAAGAGGGTCTAAATTATATGGCTGGGCGCATTCCGGATAATGTGTTGGAAGATGTATTAAGCCGCGTGAATATAGTTGAACTTATTGCCGGCTATATTCCGCTTAAGCGCGCCGGGCGTAATTTCCGCGCAAATTGCCCGTTCCATCACGAGAAGACGCCGTCTTTTATGGTTTCGCCTGACAGGCAGATCTATCATTGTTTTGGCTGCGGCGCCGGAGGCAATGCCTTTAATTTTCTTATTCAGTACGAGCGTTTGGAATTCCGCGAAGCAGTCCAGATGCTGGCAAAGAAAGTAGGGGTTGAGCTTCCCTGCGATACGGCGCAAGACAACCATACTGCCAGTTTGTCAGCGGCTGTGCATAAAGTAAACGAATTAGCGGCGTCATATTTTCACGGTAATTTAAGTTTGCCTGCTGCACAGCCTGCCCGGGATTATCTTTTAAGGCGAGGTTTAAAAGACAATACAATAAAACTCTTTAAAATAGGCTTTGCCCTGAATGCCTGGGACAGCTTAATAAATTTTTTAAGGCAGAAAGGCGTTAATTTGTCTTTCATAGAAAAATCCGGGCTGGCTTTAGCCAAAGATTCAGGCGGCTATTACGACCGTTTCCGCAACCGGATAATATTTCCGATTTTTGATGCCAGAGAGCGCCCTGTTGCTTTTGGCGGCAGAGTCCTAGATGAGAGCATGCCTAAGTATATGAACTCTCCGGAGACCGCCTGCTATATTAAAGGCAAACATCTATACGGCCTGCATTTGTCCAAAGAAGCCATAAGACAGAATAATCTGGCTGTAGTAGTTGAGGGGTATCTGGATTTTATTCTGCCTTTTCAGGAAGGCTTTCAGAATATCGTGGCGTCCTTAGGGACAGCGCTAACTTATGACCAGATACGTTTGCTTAAGCGCTATGCTGAAAACGTAGTAATGGTCTATGATCCTGACGAAGCAGGCCAGGCTGCGACATTACGGTCATTAGATATGTTTATAGAGGAAGGCGTAAATGTCAAAGTCGCCGCCATCCCCAAAGGTTTAGATCCTGATACATTTGTGCGTAAAGAGGGGGTTGGGGCTTTCAGGCAAATAATTGATTCAGCTTCCAAGCTGTTTGATTATAAGCTTAAAGTCTTAAGTAGCCGTTATAATATTGCTGATGCCGAGGGCAAGGCCAAAATTTGCTCCGAGATGCTGCCTACTATCAACCGTTTTACCGACGCAGTATTAAAATCGGAGTACCTTAAAAAGCTCGCCGAGGCCTTAAAGATCAAAGAAGAGGCCTTATTTGAAGAGCTGAAAAAACTGAAATCTGATCCGGGGAATTACGGTTTTGCGGTTAAGAATGATTTACCTGTCTTTAAGGCGCATCCGGCGGAAAAATTATTGATGCGGCTGATGCTGGAGGAGTCCGAGCTTATAGCCAGAATCAGAGAGAGTATCGGGCCGGATGATTTTCAGAACAAAAATATTTCCAAGGTAGTCTCGGTAATGTTTGAGCTTAGCCAGCAGGGCAAACAGCTTGAAGTCAGCAGCCTTGTCAATTACCTGCAGGATGAGACTGTCAGCCAGTTTATATGCGAATCTGCTTTTGAGCCGGAGTTATCTTCGCAGGATAAAGAAAAGATTATAGAAGATTGTGTTAAAAGGCTCAAAAACGAAAAGATGCGTTCTCAAAGGCTTAAGCTCCATGAGCAGATCAAGGCCGCGCAGCATTGCGGAGACGAAGACAAAATGAATTGCCTTATGCATGAATTCAACGATTTAATTAAAAAAGAGGTGAGACAATGAGGAAAAAGGGCATTGCCAGCAAGCAGGTGGAGAAAATAGTCGCGTTGGGAAAACAGAAAGGCTTTTTGACTTACGACGAGATTAATGAAATGCTGCCGGAGAATTTTTCCGCATCCGAAGATATTGACCAGATATTTGAGATACTCGGCAACGAGGATATTGAATTGATTGAGTCTAATGATGAAAAAGAAGATGAGGGCGCGATTAACGCCGCTAAGGCACAGGCAATGGCCGAATCGCAGGCAAAGGCCGAAGACAGGTTTATGCCTCTTGATGACCCGGTGAAGATGTATCTTAAGCAGATGGGTTCTATTTCTCTGCTCTCAAGGGAACACGAGATTGAGCTGGCTAAAAAGATAGAAGACGCCGAAATAAATTTTAAATGTGCAGCGCTTGCCGCGGAATTTGTGCGCCGGGGTATTATGGCTGTCGCAGCCGAAATCCTTGAAGGCAAGGTCAATCTGGAAGAGGTATTAAAAGAGGATATCAGGTTTAAACAGGGTAACACCGTCGGCAGGACCAAAAGGATACTGGCGAGGCTTAAGAGGACTAAAAGCGAGAAGAAAAGCGTACAGCTTTTGCTGGGGTTTAATTTTACTACTTCTGTTATTGAGGGCGAGGTGCGTAAGCTATCCGGGCTTATCCGTGAATTAGAGAGAATTCAGCGTTCCAAAAGGCAGGACAGGGCGCGGAAAAAATCAATACTTAAGCAATTTGCCCAGCCGTACAATAAACTTAAAGACCAGATGAAGCTTATCCGCCTGGCGCATATTAAATTTAACCGCGCTAAAAAACGCCTTGTTGAGGCGAATTTAAGGCTGGTGGTTAGCATTGCCAAGAAATATACCAATAGGGGATTATCGTTTCTTGATTTGATCCAGGAAGGCAATATCGGGCTGATGCGCGCGGTTGAGAAATTTGAATACCGCCGCGGATATAAATTCTCAACTTATGCTACCTGGTGGATCAGGCAGGCGATTACCCGCTCTATTGCTGATCAGGCGCGGACAATACGTATTCCGGTGCATATGACCGAGACGATAAACAAGATAATCCGTTTTTCGCGCATTTTTGTGCAGGAACACGGCAGAGAGCCTATACCTGAAGAGATAGCCGCAAAGATGCGCCTGCCGCAGGATAAGGTTAAATCCATATTGAAGATCGCGCAGGAGCCTATTTCTTTGCAGATGCCTATCGGCGACGAGGGTGATACCCATTTCGGAGATTTTATTCAGGACAAGAAAGCAGTTTCTCCGGCAAATGCCACGGTCAAGGCAATGCTTAAGGATGAGATGGGCTCTGCCCTTGGTACCCTTACTGAGCGTGAGAAAAAGATCCTTATTTTGCGTTTCGGCTTGACTGATGGAGCACAGCGAACCCTTGAGGAAGTAGGAAATACCTTTAAGGTCACCAGGGAACGCGTGCGCCAGATTGAAGCCAAGGCTTTGAAGAAATTAAGGCATCCCACACGCTCGCGCAGGCTGCGCTCATTCTTAGATATGACTCTTGCGCATCAGAGAGACTACTAAGAGCAGATAGCAGATAATATCAACGGGCTATGGTCGAAAGATCATAGCCCGTTTTATTTTGCGGGTCCTGGCTTGGCAGGGTATTCGCGGGGCCGCGCAATTTTCCCCAGCGTGGAAAATTGCGCTTGGCTGCTCGGCCTCGCTCTCGCTTGTTACCATTTAGCCGGCGAACCATGCCCGCTCGGCCTGCGCTACA